>CAYJHJ010000001.1:0-25312 GCA_964370095.1 uncultured Desulfovibrionaceae bacterium
GGCTTCCTCAATCAGCGGAAAGTCTTTATGATTGATTTTTAAAAAAATGTCAAGAGATATTTATAATTTTTTTGAATTTTTTGTAATAGGCTGATATAACAATAAATTTATATCAGTGTTTTTTTATATATTCACTATTGTCTTTGAAAAATAGCTTTCACTACATCTTCCAATATATATGTTACTTTTTCAGAATTCTCGTTAAATACTTTTAAAATTGCTTCCCGTGTTACAGCTCCTTCGGCATTTACAATATAAGATTTTGGCTTTCAGCACAAAATCCTCACTGCGTGAAAACGCGGTTTTCACTTGTTCGCTAAAGATTTGTTCGCTTTGCTTACTTTTATAATCCCTTATAATCCTTTCACTACATCTTCCAATATATATGTTACTTTTTCAGAATTCTCGTTAAATACTTTTAAAATTGCTTCCCATGTTACAGCTTCTTCTTCCTCATGCCACGAATCATAGTCAGTTACCATTGCTATAGCAGAATAGGGAATTGAAAGTTCGTTTGCTAAAGTCGCTTCTGTGGCTATTGACATATTAATTATATCTGCCCCCAAAATTCTGAACATCTTAGATTCTGCCTTAGTCGAAAAGCGTGGGCCCTCAATAGTAACCACTGTTCCTTCTCGATGGTGCGGATAATTTCTCTTTTCTAATGCCAATATAAAATGATTACGCAAAAAATCATCAAAAGGTTTTGCCATTGCTGTATGAACTGAACCGTTTTCAAAATTTTCATGAAAAGTCATTTTTCTTTGTTTTGTAAAGTCAATAAATTGATCAATAACTACAAAATCACCTGCTTTTATATGTTCACGCAAAGATCCAACCGCTGTTGTTGCAATGATGTGTGTGCAACCCAGTTCTTTTAAAGCCCAAAGATTTGCACGAAAATTTACTTGTGTAGGAGAAAATTGATGTCTTTTACCATGCCTGAGCAAAAGCACGCATTCAAGCCCGTGGATTTTACCTTGAACAAGTCCGTCAGAGTGTTCGCCAAAAGGAGTTTCAATTTTAATTTCACCAAGATTTGTAAAAAATTCTTTGCCAGCCAAGCCACTTCCACCTATAATTGCAACCTTGATATTATTCATGCTTCACCTTATATTGTTAATAGTAAATCTAAAACATCGCCTATTTCTAAGCCCCAAGCAAACACACCGTCTTCATGCCCCTTTGTAGCAACAATTCCACTTGAAGACTGACTTGCCCTATCCCCCAAAGCATAAGCTAGTTGCGGGCTCCCATAAGGAATATCCTTTGAAATTGAGTGTATATTCCCATCCGTCAAACTGTCAAACATTATTTTATTATGCACATGGATAACAGCCATAACCTCTTTATTTGCTTGATAAATTGCTGCATGAGTCAAACTTTCGGAACTAGCGTGAACCTGCCCTAATGAAGTGATAAAATTTCTATCTATCGAAAAAGAATCAACTAAAGCAAAATCTTCTAGATTTAGTTGTGCTTTTCCGCCAGTTGCCGAGCCTGTGATGAGAAAGATATTTCTTTCATCATTACCTAAGCGGACAGAAAGATTACCAAAAGCTATTCCATTTTCTAAAACACCCACCAAATTCATTTCATGCAGTTTATTACGCACAAGTTTCAATTTTTCGATTTTTTCTTGATTACGAGCAATAAAATCAAGAAGGGAAATATCTAAAACTTTATGCTCAAAATTAAATTTAATAATGCCCTCTTCCATTGATTTCCTCTTATTTTATGATAAAAATTTAAAATGACATTTTTATAAATTCCCTGTATAAAACATAAAGACATTAACAAAAAAATGCAAGAAAATGACGTATATTTTATGATAGAAACTTTTGATGACATTGAAAAACACCTTGATTCTCTTGGACTTTTTCATATGAAGCCGGGGCAAGACAGAATGAACATTGCCCTTGAAAAACTTGGGCTTTTGCCTTTGCCTTATAAAAGTGTGCAGATTGTAGGAACGAATGGAAAAGGTTCTACATCAACATTTCTCTCTTATTTAGCCAAAGAGCACGACTTTAAAACCGGGCTTTACACTTCCCCGCACTTTGTTTCTGTAAAGGAAAGAATTCTTTATCAAAACGCTCCTATTTCAGATAATTTATGGGTTGAAGCTGCAAAAAAAGTCTATGCTGCAAACAGTGAATTGACTTATTTTGAATTCCTTACCGTACTTGCCGCATTACTTTATAAGGAATTAGAGGTAGATATAGCATTTTTTGAAGCAGGACTTGGCGGTAAATTTGATGCCACAACAGCACTTTTAGCACAAGCTACTGTCTTTACTCCTTTTGATATTGATCATGTCAATGTGCTTGGAAATAATTTACAAGATATTGCAAAAGATAAAGCACAAGCCCTTCACAAAGAAAGCCTTTTTGCTTATTCAGCCATGCAAAAACAAGAAGCAAAAGAAGAAATCATCAATGTATGCAACGCTCTAGACGTGGATTGCCCCTTTATTGTGAAACAAAGATATAATTACAAACTTAAAATGCAAGGTGCTTATCAGCAAGAAAACGCACACCTTGCTGTTATGGCTTGGCGTGTAATGGCAAGAGAGTTTTTTAATACGCAAAGCCACCGCTTCAAAGAAGAAAAAGCTTTAGAAAAAGCATTTATTCCCGGGCGTTTGCAAATAATTCCTGCTGAGATTTCACCAATTAAAAATAAAACAATTATCCTAGATGGTGCACATAATGTGCATGGATTGAAAGAACTTTTGCCTGCACTTATAAATTTAAATAAATTACCAAATTCCATAATTTTTTCGTGCCTAGACGATAAAGATATTGCTCAAATTATTCCTCTTATTGCTCAAATAGCCAAGCAAAAAGAAAATTGCAAAATTTATGTGCCCACAATTAAAGAAAACCCACGTGCTTTTGAAGCTGAAAAACTCACACAAGAGTTAAAGAAATGTTATTCGCAAGTATCTGGCTATATAAATCTTGACGAAATACTAAAACATCTGAAGAATGAAGAAAGGCAAAACGAAGAAAATCTACTTATTTGCGGTTCATTATATCTTCTTTCTGAGTTTTACGCAAATTATAATGATTTTTTATTCCAATAAATCTAAAAAGGTAATACCTATGAACACACTTTTCAGAACTATACCACAAGTATCTAAAATTATTGATAGCATCAATAATAGTCTAGACAAAAACTCCATTCTTGCCTCCTTGCCGCAAAGCCATTTAACAGATCTTATTAATGAGCACCTCAGTTCTTTGCGTGAACAAATTCAAAATAATTTATTGCAGAGTGAAGAAGAAATACAAAAAGAGCTAATGCCCGAAAAACTTATTAGAATTTTTGAAAAAAAATTTGATGATCACCTTGAATATGCCATTAATGCAAGCGGTGTTGTTATTCACACCAATTTAGGCAGATCAATCCTTTCAAAAAAAGCTCTTCAAGCAATCAATCAAACCGCCTGTAATTACTCAACTTTAGAATTTGATAAAACAAAGGGCGAAAGGGGTTCACGCCACAGCATAGTAAGAGATTTGCTGATTAAAATCACAAAAGCAGAAGATGCTCTTGTAGTAAACAATAATGCAGCAGCTGTTATGCTTGTGCTCAGCACTTTAGCTCAAGGCGGCGAAACAATTATCTCACGCGGCGAATTAGTTGAAGTGGGTGGCTCTTTTCGTATACCTGATGTTATGGAATGTAGTGGTTCAACACTTAAAGAAGTTGGCACAACAAATAAAACTCATATCAAAGACTATCAATCAGCCATTAATGAAAACACTAAAGCAATCATGCGTGTGCACACTTCAAACTTTAGGCTTATTGGCTTTACAAGCGCTGTTCCAACCGAAGATTTAGCAAAAATTGCAAAGGGAAATAATCTTTCTTTTATAGAAGACCTTGGTTCAGGTTCTTTCATTGACTTCTCACTCTATGGGCTTCCAAAAGAGCCTACTGTGCAAGAAGTTGTCTCTCAAGGAGTTGATGTTGTTACTTTTTCAGGAGATAAATTGCTAGGTGGCCCACAAGCAGGGCTTATTGTTGGCAAAAAAGAGTTTATTGAACAAATAAAACAAAACCAATTATTAAGAGCGCTTCGCCCTTGCAAGCTCACTCTTGCGGCACTTGAAGCAACCTTAAAAGATTATCTCAATCTTGAAAATGCAATGAAAAATATTCCCACACTTTCAATGCTTACAGCAAGTTATCAAGAAATAGAAGGCAGAGCCAAAAAACTTGCAAGACTTTTAAAGACAACACTTAAAGAAAAAGCAACAGTCAGATATAAAAAAGACAGTTCACGAGTAGGCGGAGGCGCATTCCCTGAAGTTGATTTGCCAACTTTACTTGTCTGTATCAAGCCACAAGGAATAAGCTCTCAAAAACTAAAAGAAAAACTTCTAGCTGCACCAATACCTATCATTGGGCGTTTGGAAGAAGAAAATTTCGCTTTCGATGTTCGAACCATTCAAGATAGTGAATTTAAAACTATTGCCGAAAGCGTTGAAAATATTATAAAATAAGACAAAGTAATTTCTGCTTTTTAAAAAAAATCTCACCTTGCAGAACAAGGTGAGATTTTAATAGAAACAAAGATACATATACGTAATAATCATAAAACTGTGCAAAAAACCAATGACAATTTATGATAAACTAGCTTTTTATGTATCAAAAAAAGCCTAACGTTTAATGATGGTGCCCTGAATCCGGCTTACTGGCATCTTTTAAAGTATTAAAGAAAACTAAAGCAAGCCCTAAACCAAGAACTGCAAGAACTAAGTAAAATACGCCAAAGAAAATAGCATAATCAGGCATCCATAATGGAATATCCCAAGGAAGTGGACTTGTGGCATTTGTTCCCGGTGTCATCATAATAAAACTCCTTAAAAGACAGTTAATCTTATTTTTTAATTATTCCACAAAATATTAAAATATGCAAGTTTTTTTTGAATATTTTAAAAAAACATGTAAGGGGCTATATCTTCTTTTTTTATAGAATAAAGAGAGTCTAAAATATGCATTTCAAGTGATCCCGGCCCTTTAGCTTTTTTGCAAGCTTCTACTTGCACAGTTTTCATAATTGCCATTGCTGTTGTGGCTGCAATAAAAGCATCACTTTCAACAGCAAGGCAAGCACCCGTTAACGCTGTGCATGAACAGCCCATTCCTGTGATTTTGCTAATAGTTGAAAGTTGCAAAGGCAGCTTTTCTTCGGCATAAACTTTTGAAACTCTTTTCCCGTCTGTAATATAATCAAATTCACCACTCACACTTATAACAGAATTATATTTTTCAGCTAAAAAATTTGCTGAATTTTCAGCACTTTGCACAGAATCAGTTGCATCAACCCCTTTGCTTGAACTTTTTTCGGCATTGGCTAAAGCTAAAATTTCAGAAGAATTTCCGCGTATTACAGCAGGTTTACCCAAAGTTATAAGATTGAGAGCCGTTTCAGTGCGAAGTTTTGAAGCTCCTGCTCCAACAGGATCAAGCACACAAGCTTTTTTGGCTGTAAGTGCATATTTCATTGCTTTTTCCATACTTTTTATCTGAAAAGTATCTAAGGTGCCTATATTAATAACCAAAGAGCCGGAAATATTGATAATTTCCTCTAATTCCTCAACTGCGTGAGCCATTAAAGGCGATGCCCCAACTGCAAGCAGGATGTTTGCCGTGATATTTGTGACCACAGAATTTGTTATACTATGCACCAAGGGTGAATTTTTTTGAATTTTTTCAAGTGTTTGCTGGCAACTGTCTAAACTTTCTTTCTTAGTCATCATGATTTCCTTTTTTTACAATAAAATACTTAATACAAAAAACAATAAAAAGCGATAAAATAATTATAGTAGAACTGCCAAGAATTGAATTTCTTACATAATCTGAATTATAGAGCAAGAAAGCAATCCCCCATAATAAAATATTACAAATATTAAAACATTCTTTTGCTGAATTTTTTTTAATCATATAATATTCAAAAATAAGTATACAAAGCATAGGCAAGAAAACAGATGCAATAAGATATAAAAAAGATTCAAAATAAGAACTTGGAAAAACTATTGCAACAATGCAAGACAAAAATAGAAGTAGCACAGATATATATTTTGTTGAAATATTAGAATATTTTTTGGGTAGTAGATGTGAAAAACTCACGGCCGCAGAAAAAACATCTAAATAAGCAGTTGTTATAGTTGAAAAAAACAAAACAAAAAGTGAAAGTGTGCCGCCCACAAGTGCAAATAAAGGAACTATTTCTGAAAGCTGAAGATAATAAGCCCCTAAAAGCCCAAGACTAAACATTGAAAAAGAAGCAATAAAATAGGCCATTGCACTTACAAAACTCAATAAAACAGGTCTTTTTGCATCTTTTGTATAGTCAGCGATAAGCGGACTCCACGATAAAGGCAAAACCAGCGCCAAATCAAAACCTAGAGAAAAACTGAGGCTTGAAGTAATTTTGTTTGTCATTTCAAGATGTTCACCATTCAAAACTCTGTAAAGTATCATCATGCAAACAAGAAACAAAAAAACAATAATTATGGAATGAAAAAGATTAAAACCCTTTACTCCGCTAATAATCCATAAGAAGAGCCCAAGAGTGAAAAAAACAATCCAGAAATTCAATGAAAAAATTGAATCAGAAAAAATAAGTCCTGCTGTCATTGCACCAAATTGCAACATAACAGCTGTCCAGCCAATAAGTTGTAACACGTTAAGAAAAGCAAAAAATAACGAGCCTTTAGAACCAAAGGCTAAACTTGTGCTTTCCATTCCTGCCATTTTTTCTTTTGCACCAATTAATCCGGCTGCAAAAAATATAGCACAACCAAATAAAAGGCCTGTAAATATAGCCAAAAAGGCTTTATCTAAGCCCAAATTTGCCAATTTCATTCCTGTTGTCATATCTACAAGTGAAATTGCCGCACCAAACCAAAGAAAAAAAGCTCGTCTGTTTTCAGAAAATTTACTTTGTGTATTTAACATATCCACCTCAAAAAAAAATGTGCCCAAAATAGGCACATTACAAAGCTTTAATAATTAAAACACAAGCTTTTATCCCTACGTTGGCATTATCCAAATCAGGTTCATGGGTCGAAATGTCATCATTTCCTCTCAGCCTGCATACAAGCTCCCCTATTTTTTTATAGTATAGCTATCTCTCTTGAAAGTCAAATATTTTTAATAAAAAAAATAATGTTTGAAATTTTTGATTTTTTTTTATAAAATAAGAAATCTTAACTATAAGGTTTATTATGTTAGCAGTTTTCAACAATTCCAAATATCCTTTTATAAATGCTTGCGTTGCCACAATAGGAAACTTTGACGGCGTGCATTTAGGGCACACAACATTGATAAATGCTTGTGTTCAAAGAGCAAAAGAACTTTCTTTACCTTCGGTTGTTATCACTTTTGATCCGCACCCTTCAACAATTCTTGCACAAAAACCGGCTCTACCTCTAATAAGCCTTCAAGACAGAATAAAATATATAGAAGAGCTTCAAGTCGATTATTGTTTTGTTCTTAGTTTTGATAGGGAATTTGCCTCTCAACGCACTGAAACTTTTGTAAAAAAATTCCTTGTTGATCAAATTTCGTGTAAAGAACTATACACCGGATATAACTTCAGAATGGGAAAAGACAAGGTTAGCAAAGAAGATTTGGGGCATTTATTAGAAAAATACGATATAGAACTCAACATCCAAGAAGAAGTATTTTATAATGACAAAAGTCATCAGCTTTTAAAAATTTCTTCAACTGCAATAAGACAAACCCTTGCTGACGGCCAAATTGAGCTGACCAACAGCCTTCTAAACCGTTTGCATTGCGTTATAGGCAAAGTTGAGCACGGGGCAAAACGAGGTTCAAGCCTTCTAGGTTTTCCAACCGCCAACATGGATACAGGAAATCTGCTTCTGCCAAAACCCGGAGTTTATGCCACCAGTGCAACACTTTTGCACGATACAAAGCAAGAAACATATAAATCAATTTCAAACATTGGCTACAACCCAACTTTTGCAGAAAATAAACTACTTATAGAAACACATATAATTGATTTCAATGAAGATATTTATCATCAAGACTTGCAAGTTTGCTTTCACACACGTATAAGAGATGAAAAAAAATTTAGCTCTGTTGAAGATTTGATAACTCAGCTCAATGCTGATAAAGAGTTCAGATTAGAACTATAAAGAGGAAACTATGAGAACAGCAGAATACAAAAGAACAACAAAAGAAACAGCCATTCAACTCAAATTAAATCTTGATGGCACAGGATTAACTGAAATTTCAACAGGTTTTGGCATGCTTGACCATTTCCTCACGCTTCTTGCTTTTTGGGCGGAATTTGATCTCAATCTTTCTTGCAAAGGCGATACTTATATTGACAATCACCACACAGCTGAAGACATTGGAATTAGCCTAGGAACAGCAATTTTAGAAGCTTTAGGTGATAGAAAAGGAATTCAACGAATTGCAAATGCCAAAGTTCCTATGGACGAAGCACTTACGGAGGTTTGCATAGATCTTTCAGGAAGAGCTTGGATTGAATGGAGAAATTCGCAAATTCTTCCACCTATTTTAGCTAATGAAGAAATTGATATATGGCGTGAATTTTATAAAGCTCTTGCCTTTGCTCTTAAGTGTAATTTACACATAAATTTCTTATACGGCTCAAATGGGCATCACTTGCTTGAATCTGTTGCTAAAGGCACAGGCCTTGCTTTGAAACAGGCAATCAAAATAGAAAATAAAAGGATTTCAAGCACTAAAGGACTTTTGGAAGCGTAATGAAAAAAATTCAACTTCTAGTTTTATCTATAATTTCTTTTTCGCTTTTAGCTTGCTCAAGCCAGCAAAACCTTCAAGTATCACAGCTTATTGTGCACTCCATAGGCATTGCACCATTGGACCAACCCATTGAAACAATTGAACTTATGGCAGGCTATTATCCTGAAAGCAGAAAGCTTGCTGACAATGCTCAACTGGCACGAATTGACAATATAATAAAATCAGAACTTTCTCATTCTTCTTATAACATTCAACATCTTGAAAAAATTGAATATAACGATTTACTTCCGCAAATTGAAGGCAATCAAACAAAGGGGATTTTAGCGTATTGGATTGAATACGGCAAAAAGCATAATGTTGAACTTCTATTAGTGCCTCAACTCCTTTATATAAGCGAAAAATCTAGCGAATCGGCAGAGGCAAGCATCAATAATAAAAATGCTCTCATGCTTGATTTCTTCCTTATAGATACCAGAGAGCAGGGTTTGCTTCTCAAGCGTGCACATTTTGCAGAGGAAGAGCAAATAAAAAATAGTGAAATCAATGGGATGAAATCTTTTTCAGAGCGTATGGGCAGTGCTGAGCTTGAAATTATGGTGCAAGATGCCACAAAAAAAATGATTGAAGAATTTTCTTTATAGACCTTTAAATTATATTTAAGTAATTTAAGAAATAGCCGAAAAGAAATTATAAGCACATTTCTAAGCTTTTTTATAGTGTAAGGAGGAAGCATGATTTCTTTGATCAATCAAAATTCTGATTTTATAAATCCACTCAACTATTTGCAAACAAATACAAGCGACAAAGAAAATAATAATGCCGCTCCTGAAAGTTTTGAAAAAAAATCTTTCACACTCTCTATTTCAAACATCAACCCACTTTATAAAGAAGATGAACTTGCAAAATCTGCTTTAGAGGGTGTTCTCAAGTTCATGGAAAAAGCTGAAAAAGTTCAAGAAGAAGCGAATAAAGATAAAGAAAGCCTTTCTAATAAAGATGTGCTTGATGAAATTGAAGAAAACTTAAAAGAAAAAGGGCAAAAAATAAATACTGAAGCTTCACCTTTAATGCAAGCAAGTGAAGTTCAAGCCTCTGCTCAAGTAAATTCAACAAATGCACAAAGCCCAGAAATTCTTCAAACACCTGTAACTACAATAGAAAATGCGCTTTCTTCAGCCAAAGCCGAAGGCATCTTAAGTAACCTTCATGGCATCAGCCTAAGTAGCGTGGAAATTCAGATTGATGCTTATATTTAAAAAGATTTGAGCAGAAATTTTCATATAAATTAATCTTTAAATAAAAACTGCTGAAAATCAATCAAACTTGTATTCTTATTTCTTTGAGTATTAGGGTAAACAATTGGTTTATAACCTAATTTTTCTGCTTGGTTTTTCCTTATATCTTGCCCTTGCGTTGGACGAATTTGCCCATTCAAATCAACCTCACCCCAAAAAACTGCTTTTTCAGGTAGTGCTTTATCATAAAAAGATGAAAGAATTGCAGCCACCAAAGCTAAATCAATGCCCGGATCTTGCAATTTTATTCCGCCGCCAAGCTTTGCATAAATATCTACTTGAGAAAAATTGAGTTTCAATCTTTTTTCAAGAACTGCAAGGATTAAATTAAGCCTGTTCAAATCAAAGCCTAAGGCCGTTCTTCTTGGAATAGACAAGAAAGAAGGTGCAACAAGTGCTTGAACTTCCACAACAATTGGCCTGTGCGAATCAAGCGCCATCACCATAGAAGTTCCTGAAAGTTCGGCATTTCTTGCTTCTAAAAAAAGTGTGGAGGGATCTTCGACTATGCTCAAGCCGCTTTCAAGCATTTGAAAAACCAAAAGTTCATGGTTTGGGCCAAAGCGGTTTTTCAAAATTCTGAAAAGCCTAAGCCCTTGCCTTCTATCACCTTCCAAAGAAATCACTGTATCAACGCTATGCTCTAAAAGTCTTGGGCCGGCAAGCGTATTTTCCTTTGTAACATGTCCCACAAGGACAAGCACAATATTATTTTGCTTGCATTTTTCAATAAGTTCTGTTGCAACCGCTTTCACTTGCGAAACATTACCCGCTAGTCCCGGGGCATTTTCACTCATGAGGGTTTGCACAGAATCCACAATAAGCAAATCAGGGGCTGTATCTTTTTCAAGCAAGGGAAGAATATCGGCTGTTGAATTTGTCGCTAAAGCCATAAGATTATTGTGCAAAACCTTTAAACGCTCTGCCCTATCTTTTATTTGCCTCAAAGTTTCTTCACCGCTTACGTACAAAACATTTTTATTATTCTTTGCAACAGCTCCCGCCAACTGTAATAAGAGTGTTGACTTGCCAATTCCCGGCTCTCCGCCAACCAATAAAGCAGCACCCGGCACTAAACCACTGCCTAAGATTTCATCTAAAGCAGCAATCCCCGATGAGAAAACTTGTGTTTCTTCCGTGGAAACTTGTGAAAGAATTTGCGGCTTTCTTGATGGTTCAGAAAAATTATTTTTTTTTGAACTTATATCAAGGTTCACAGCTTCAAGCGTGTTCCAAGATTGACAATTCGAGCATTGCCCTTGCCATTTGGAAAATTGCTTTGAACATTCAGAGCAGATATAAACTTCTTTAGTCTTTTTCATTATTTGATATTAAATATTATTATTGCTTTTAAAATTTAGCAAAAAATCATAGATTTGATCAGTTGGGCATTTTGATAATTGCTTAATTACAATCAAGGCCTCCGCAATAGTATCAACCCAAAGAGTGCAAGAGCCGTGAAGCATAAGCCCAACAGCTTCTAATGGGCCCCTTATTCCTAAAATTGGAAGATTTTTTGCTTTTGCCATACCAATTTCAACACCTGCATCTTGCCCGGAAGCTCCAAGATAAATAACTAAATCAGACTGTTGGCAAGCGGCTGAGCAAAATTGATATACTGTTCCACCATTGTCATCCGTATCCATCCATTCACGTCTTTGAGCAGGATTTAGACCTTCAGGCAAGGCTGCTTTTTTCGTCCAATCCAAAACTTCAAAATTGTGTTCTTCCAAATATCTTGTAAGAAGCTGAACAGCATGCACATGTCTGAAACTTGCTGCGACATAAACTTTTTTATTCATTTGAACACCTTATATATAATCAGCTATTTTAGCAATTTTTTAACCATTCTTGAATATTTGCAATTTGCTCTTCCACCGAACTAAAACCCGTGCCACCATGAACCTGCCTATTTGAAACCGCATTATAATAATCAAGTGCTAAGAAAACATTTTCCTCTGCTTTGAAACCTTTCGGAATAAATTGGTTAAGTTCAGCCAAGCTCAATTCTTCCAAAGCCAAATTCTTGCTTTCTGCATAAGCTACGGTTTTTCCGGTGATATGATGTGCATCTCTAAAAGCAATGCCAATCCCTACAAGATAGTCAGCAAATTCAGTTGCATTTAAAAAACCTTTTGAAAGAGCTTTTCCCATATTTATTTTATTAAATTCAGCACCTTCAAGCATTTCAGCCATAACTTCCAATGACATGGAAAAATTTCTGTCCGTATCAAAAAAAGGTTCTTTATCTTCTTGTAAATCACGATTATACGTGAGAGGAATCCCCTTTAATTGAGTGAAAAGATTGAACAAGTTTCCATAAATCCTGCCTGTTTTTCCACGCATAATTTCAGCTACATCAGGATTTTTCTTTTGCGGCATAATGGAAGAACCGGTTGTGTGCCTATCGCTTAGGCGAACAAACTGAAATTGCGGGTTTGACCAGATAATAAGCTCTTCACAAAAGCGTGAAAGATGCATGGCACATGTGCTTGCACAAAATAAAGCTTCAAGCATGTAATCTCTATCCGCCACAGCATCCATACTGTTTTGAAAAACATCATACATTCCAAGCTCTTTTGCAACAAAGTAAGGGTCTAAGGGATAGGTGGTGCCACCAAGCGCGGCTGCCCCAAGTGGGCAAACTCTTGCTCTTTTCTCGGCTTGAAGCATGCGCTCATAATCACGCTGAAACATAGCACAATAAGCTAAAAGATGATGAGCAAAGCTCACAGGTTGTGCAGGTTGAAAATGTGTGCAGCCCGGCAAAAGTGTCAAGGTGTGAACTTCTGCTTGCTTTAAAAACACCTCTATAAGTTTTTTTACGCCCATACTCCATGCACGCAAGGCATTTGAAACATATAAGCGCACATCAAGGCAAACCTGATCGTTCCTGCTTCTGCCCGTGTGAAGTTTTTTTCCAATTTCTCCTATTATTTCAATGAGCCTTGATTCGATATTCATATGAACATCTTCTAAAGAGGTGTTCCAAGTGAATTTATTTGCTTCAATTTCTTTTTTTACCTGCAACAAACCCTTGCAAATTAGTTTTGCTTCATCTTGTGTGATTATTTCTTGCTTTGCAAGCATTTTGGCATGAGCAATAGAACCTTCGATATCCACTTCATATAAATTTTTATCAAAAGAAACCGATTGTGTATATTCCTCAACAAGGTTTGAGACTTTTTGGCTGAACCTGCCACCCCATGCTGAATTTGTTGTATTTTTTTCTTTTTTCATTCTATCCTCAAATTTCCATTTCTCATTCTAAGGTTTTTGCCATGTTTTTTATTACTATCAATAATTTTTACTTGATTTTAGTCGAAAAGTCAAAAAGATTTCTCTTTGTAAAAAATGAACTTTAAATAAAAAAAGGGAAAACTTCCCTTTTTATATTTTTTGAGTCAGCTATAAGCCGTGTTCTGTTCGTGAAATAATAATAATCACGTGGTTATCATTCATCTACGATGGCTGTTACCAGACATCTTTAGCAACCTACCCGAGAATATATTCCTTAAAGGAAGTGGCAGGGCTTGCCATCTATTCTCCTATTTGGTCTTGCTTCAAACGGGGCTTGTCTAGCTGCTGAAGTCGCCCTCAGCACTGGTAGTCTCTTACACTGCCTTTTCACCCTTACCGAAAATTCGGCGGTTGTTTTCTGTGACGCTATCCAAAAATCACTTTTTCTGGGAATTACCCAGCGTTCTGCCCAATGAAGCACGGACTTTCCTCCGATTACGCAATGCAACCAGCGATAACCCGCTTAACTCAAAATTTATTCAAAAATTTTAATTGTTTATTAAATCTTCACCGAAAACCATTGTATCAGCTTTATTTTCATTTTCTGTTGCTTCAGGTGATTGAAAATGTGCTGACCAATAAATTAATCTTTGGCAATTCGGGCATGACACAATTTGCTGCCCGCGTTGTAATTCATTATATGCTTGTGGCGGAATTGAAATATGGCAACCTGAGCACACACCTTCAATAACAGGAACAATAACGGGGTGTTTTAATCTTCTTCTGATAAATTCATAGCGTGATAAAACAGGAGCCGGCACGTGAACAAGCGAAGTTTGACGTTCTTTTTCCAAAACACTCAATTCTTCTTCAGATTCTTTTGTGAGAGTTGAAAGATTAGCTTCAGCTTGTTCAAATTCTTCTAAAGCCTCTTTCCATAATACAAGCACATCTTCAAGTCTTGTATTTTGAAAAACAATTTCATTATTTAAAGCAGCTTGCTCTTCTTCACGTGATTTTGTGGCTTTTTCCATTGAAGTCATTTCACGAGAAACTGCATTATATTCACGTTCATTTTCCACTTTAGAAAGCTTTGCTTTGCTTTTTTTAGCTGAAGCCATTGTTTCTTCAAGTTCATTTTCAAGCCTTTTCAACTGCTCTTGAAGATGTTCAAGCTTTTCTTCAATATTATGTTTTTGCTCTTCAAATCTATTATAATTAGCTTTTAAAGCTTCCACTTCACCCGGAGCTTTATTTAATTTTTTATTAACATCATAAATAACATTATCAACTTTTTGCAATGCTATCAATTGTTCAATTTGGTTAAGGTAAATACTCATTATAACTCCTTGTTATGTTAAAACTTAATATGTATATATATTTAAACTAAAGAACAAAAAGGATTTGTTCCTTCAATAAAACTTACTTTTACCGGAATATAATTTTTCAAGTGATTTGCAAAACGCTTCATCATTTCTTCTTCCAATGAAAAATGCCCAACATCCAGCAATAAAGGATTTTCAAACTCCTGATTATGTTGAGAATATTCACTCAAAGGATTATACTCACCCACAATATCTAAGGCTAGATGGTATTTCACATCGCCGGTAATAAATAAATCAGCCCCTTTTTCTTTAGCTTTTTCATACAAAGATGAGCCGGATCCAAAGCAAAAAGCGATTTTTTTAATTTTTCTTTGAGTATTTTTTCCTACAAGGCGAAAATCTTTTCTTGAAATAAAGGGCATGCTTTTTTCAAGACATTCTAAAACATCTGAAATATCACGGCTATTTTCTAAAAGCCCTATTGCTCCAAAATTTTCTTCTTCATCTAAAGGCAAAAGTTCTTGAAGTTTTAAATCTTCTGCAAGCCAAAAAGCAAAACCATTAAAAGTTGCATCTAAACTTGTGTGAGCAGCATAGAGAAAAACATTTTTTGACAAAAGAAGATGTATAGATTTAAATAAAGCAGAACAGATGTTTAGCCTATATTCACCCATTGTTAGAGGATGGTGGCTTAAAATTGCATCTGCTCCTTGTTCAATAGCTTTTTCAATATTTTCCCATGTAGGGTCAAGCATAACAGCAAGATGAGAAAATTTATCCTTGAAGCTATCAATCTGTATTCCGCTATAGTCCCAGACTGCCTGATTACTCAAGGGTGCATAATTTTCGATAGTGTTAATAAGCTCTTGTTTTTGCATTTATACCTACATTTGTTGAAGCAGTGTGTGTTTTTTAGCCATTTTTTTTACTTTTGTCAATACTGGCAAGTGCTCAATTTATAATGGTCTGATATATATAATAAAAATAAAAAAATTATTTTTTTGTTTCTTTATCCCTAAGTTTTTATAAATTGAGACGATAAGGAAATTAAGTTGTTAAACTTATAAAGCTCATTATAAAAAAAGTTTACAATTTTATGACTTTCTCGGAAGGGAAATTTGAGTTCTACTCAGGATAAAGCCTTTGATTTTCAAAGGTTTTATTGTTTAAACACCCAATTTTCAGCCACCAAGATTATTAATAAGTCCAAGCAAAGCCTTGTCAAAGCAAAGAGGAAGATTATTTTCAAAAGTGATTGGTGCACGATATGAATAATTCTTCTCTTGAATATCAATATCTTGAGTAATCATTTCATTATTTGTTGTATTTAGTGTATTCTGCAAATTTTGATAAATGGAAGAATCTTCACCAAACAAACAAGTTTTCAAACCTTTTTCAAGCTCAATTTGAGCAGCCCTGATAACGTCATTAGGCATTAATGAATTTCTTGGCATTTGTGAGGGCACAAAGGCAAGCACATCTTCAATAAGAGGGTTTATTGCAATATATATAGTTGGAATAGTAAAGCGAGGCAGCTCAATTTCATTATAGCCAATATTATACACCAAAGCTATGCCATGCTTTTCATAAATATAATCCATGGATTTTTTTAATTTTCTTTTATCAAAAAAATCAAGCGTTCCAGTATTATCAATCATGGAAGATTCTGATAAAATTGAAATAAGTTTGAATTCAAAATTAAATTGATAAAGAAAAAAAAGGGCTAAGAATAAAATCAAACTCCCAAAAAAGCGTGTGTTATTGCTTCTTTTGTATTGTTCAACTTCACGCCTTTCCTTCTTGGAAAGTTGAGATTTAAATATAGATCTTCTCATACTTTTTATTTGGTATTATTAGATAAGTGTTTATATTTTATTGTTTACAACTATTTATTTAAGCTTTAAAACTATTGCCCTCTTCATATAAATTTCATTTTTTGCGAAAACCAAATTTTCTTGAATGCATGTTCCTAAGGGTTTTTCAAACCTCTGTGTACAAAGTTCAAAATTAAGTTTCATCTGCTCTTTGACAATTTTTTGTTCTGAGCCTAAAGCTTTCTGCAAACGTATCGGAAAGCCATAGTAAATATCATTCGTATTTGTATTTATTGCTATTCTTAAAGTATTTTCGCCAACTGTTTCAGGCATGGCTTTTTCTTTAGCTATATGAAAACTTACTCTCAAGCCCATATCGTAAAACAAGTTATTCATAATTTCACGAAGTTCTTTGCGGTCTTTTGATGTAAGGCTGTTGGTATCATCTTTCATTGAAGTTTCAGCCATCAAGTCCATATATCTTGCGCCAAAATCTTTATTATACCAAAAAACCAGTGAAAGGCACACAGATGCTGCAAGAATTGCTCCTAGCAAGAGTGGATATTTCACCTTTATAAAACTAATAAACTTATATTTTTCCATTATTTATTGAAATGCTTTCTTTTTTCTTTAAAATCTCTTGATTTTTTTTAACTCTAGAACTCATATTGTCAAATGTCAACAAAAAAAACATTTTATTTAAAAACATATAATAATTCTTAACTGTTTTTCCAAATAAATGAGCCTTGCCTGCCTGATTTTTGGGCAAGCCTATAACTGAAAAAAAGTTGAGGGTTAAAATATGTGCACAAATCAATAGCAAAGATATTTTTTTCACTCAATCCTGCTTCAATAAGCTGTGATTTTGTCAAAAGCCATAAGTTCATTCTTTTATTTTTTTTGTCAAACCATGTGTCAAATTCATTGCCCCATTCACTTTCATAATTAATAAATTCAGAAGCCTGAGGTGAAAGTGAAGGGCCACGAACAGCCAATAAGTCCGAAGCTTTCAGTTGATAGTGCTCACAAAAGTCTTTCACGGCTATGTAAGGATAATTGATACGATTGCCTTTCCACCCAACATGAATGGCAAGCAAAAACTCACCCTTTTTGTCTGTAAGTAAAATAGGTTGACAATCAGCCGTTTTTATACAAAGAGCATGAGATCTTTTTGATGTGGCAAGCCCGTCTGCCTCATAAGGGGCATAGGCCTCTAAATTTGAGGGCAAAGGCTCAAAAATTGTTTTGCTTCCGTGCACTTGCAAAGTATCAGAAAAAGAATCTACATTAAGGCTATTGCAAATTTCCGCTCTGTTTTTTTCAACTTCTTTGGGATTATCAAAAACATTGAATGAAAGGTTTCCTCCCTCATAGGGGGAGATTTTTTCATTTTTATTAAATAATTCAATTGATATATCACGAACTTGAAAAGCACAAGAAACATTTTCAACAGTAGGAAACTTGAAGTGTATAAATTTCAACATAAAATCTCGCTTTAACTTTTATTATTTATTTGCATAGCTTCTTTTTCATTTGAAATAAAATCAACTGCAATATCCCATACTTGAGGAATTAATTTTTCAGAATATTGAAAAGAGAAAGCCAGCAAAAAGCTTTTTACTTTATGACTTGCCAAAAACTTATCATAATAACCGCCTCCATAACCAAGCCTATAACCCTTTTTATTGTATGCAAGGCAAGGAAGAAATACAAGCGTATCTTTAGGCAATTCTTTGGCTTGCAATATTTTTTTTGGCTCTAAAATTCCATAAGATGCTATTTCAAAAGAATTATCAAATTTATCTTCTTCAATAGCAATAAATTCCAAATAATTATTTTGATTTTCATCTTCAGAAAAAGTGCAACGCGGGAAATAGACTTGCTTATCTTCTTTATAAGCTTCTTTATAAAGCATCTCAGTTTCCACCTCCCCGTTAAACGCTTTATAAAGAGCAACATGCTTTGATTTTTGCCAAATTTCGCTTTTTAAAACATTTACTTGACAAAACTCTGAAAAATTCGCATATTCACTTTGTTGCGTATGAAAATCTCTACGCTTATTTTTCATTTCTTTACGGATTAAAGAATTTGTTTTTATTATTTGACTATTCATAAGCTACTGCCATATCATTATTTTCTATTTCTTCTTTAGTTTTTTATACAAAAGAAGCAAGAAAATAATAAGCTGAAAAAAAATTAAGAGCAAGTGCTAATACTCTATTTTTCAAAACTATTCTTTATCGAAAGAAATATCTTTTTTATAAAAGCTATTATTTAGTGATGACTTTAAAATGAATTTATTTTTCAAATTTCTTTTCATCAATATGGTAAAGCTTTAACCAACTATTTATTTTATCAGGACTATTTATGACCGCAAATGAAAAAAGCAAGAAAACTGACGCACAAGAAAACGAAAGTGCAAAAGCCCCGGCTAAACGTGGCAGACCTCGCAAAGTTCCAACTATTAACAAAATAGTTGATGAATACGCTCTGCAAAAAAGCTCTCAAGAAAATCAAGAATTTAGAACAGAAGAAAATACTGAAAGCACAGTTAAAAAAGCAAGCCCACGAAGAGGAAACCCAAAAACTGTAACACATGAAAATGAAAGCTCTTCTATTCAAAGCCCTGCAGCTGAAACAGCTTCAGAAGAAAAGAAAAGTTTTCCTAAAAAAGGCAGAGCTCAGAAAACACCACAGGTTTTAGAAGGCAAAGAATTGGAAGGCAAAGAAAACGAACTCTCCACAGAAATGAAAAGTTCGCAAAAAAAAGCTCAAAGCAAAACAAGTAAAACAGCAACAAGCCCGAGGGCAAGTTCTTCCAGAAAAAAAAGCCCACAAGCAGAAGAAAAGCCTTCTATTGCAAAACAAGAACAAAAAGAAAATATTTATAATCTTTACACAGCAAATCCCCTATCCCAAGAAGAAGCCCCTTCACAAAGCGAAAAAGCTCCTGCCGTTTCATACCAAAACTATAATTATGAAGACGAAAATTCACCTATACAACTTTTACCAAGCCAACTAACACAAAAAATTTCTTCAAGAAATGATAGGGTTTCTACTCGATCAAAGGTTTCGTGGCAGCAAAAAGATTCAGGCAGAAATAATCAAAGGAATGACAACAATAATTCAAAGCAAAAACGCTCTTTACAGAAAAACAAGTCTTTTTCAGAGCCAACTTTTGATAATTCCTCGATTATTGCTGCTATCACCGGAAAAAACTTTGACAATGACAATTTTTCCTATAATGGTGATACACACAAAGCACCTAATAATCCTGCAAGAACAAATATGCAGGGGAATAATAATACTTCCTTTGAGCAAAATCATAAAGAAAATATACATCAAGGTGATGAAGGAAGTTTTTCTTTCTTGAATGGATTAGCAGCTTCAAACGGCTCAAATAATCAAAACCAAGTTACTAAGCAAAGAAAAATTCGCTCACCGCGCAAAGCAACTTCCTCACTTGCAAGTGCTTCTATGTATGATGAGGCCGCTCCAAAACCATTGAATACATTACCGGGCTTTGCAGAATCTGCTCTTGATATGCTTCCTTCCGATGAAGTATACAATTTTAACCAAATTGTAGAAGAAAAGCCAAAAGCCAAAAAAGGCAGACCAAAAAGAGCAAAAACTAATGAACAAAGCGAAACTCCACGGAGTTCTGAATATTTATATGACTCAAAATCTGAACAACACAGGCATAGTGAACAATTAAAAATGTTTGTTTCTGTTCAGCCTGATGAACAAGTTGAAGTTGTTTTGACTGAAAACGGAACAGTTGTTGAATATTTTGTTGAAATGGCTCATCATGCAAAAATGCGTGGAAATATCTATAAAGCCACCATTCATAATGTAGAACCAAATCTTCAAGCTGCTTTTGTGAATTTTGGTGCTGAAAAAAATGGCTTTTTGCAGATTGATGAAGTGCACCCCGATTATTATGTCAGCTCACACGTTCCCACAAAAAACCACAGATTTCCTCTTGTAAGTAAAGCTTTAAAGCCGGGGCAAGAACTTCTTGTGCAAATTGTGAAAGAACCAAATGGATCAAAAGGTGCTTTTCTTACAACTTGGATTTCTTTAGCAGGGCGCTTTTTAGTGCTCACACCGGGTCAAGAGCAGCTTGGCGTTTCACGCAAAGTTACAGATCAAAATGAAAGAGATAGACTGCGTGCCATGCTTGATGAATTAAATCCGGGCAAAGACATGGGTGTGATTATCCGCACAGCAGCTATAAATGCAAGCACAGAAGAATTACAAGCTGACCTTGATTATCTTCAAAGACTTTGGGTTGACTTAGTAAATAAAGCACAAAATGCACCTTCAATAAGCCTTATCCACCAAGAGGTTGAACTTACTCAAAGAGTTGTGAGAGATTATCTTAATGAAGACGTGCGTGAAATCTGGACTGATGACAAAGAAATGGCTGATGTTATTTCAGGAATTGCCAATATCATGCTTCCTCAAAAGAAAAACATAGTCAAATTTTATTCAGAAGCTAAACAAAGCCTGCTTGAACGCTATAATCTGCAAAAACAGATAGATGAGATCACAGCTCGTGAAATTCACTTGCCATCAGGCGGCCGCGTTACTTTCGATCAAACAGAAGCCCTTATGGCTATTGATATAAATTCAGGCAAAACTCAAGGAAAAGCAAATTTCCAAGCCATGGTTTTGCAAACAAATCTTGAAGCAGCAAAAGCCATTGCCCGCCACCTTCGTTTGCGCGATATTGGCGGACAAATAGTTATTGATTTTATCGAGTTACGAGATAAAAACACTATAAAAGAAGTGGAAAATATCTTTAAAGAATCCATGAAGCCTGATAGGGCTCGCTATGAAGTTGGGCATATTTCTAGTTTTGGGCTTTTGGAATTGGTGCGTCAAAGAATAGGCTCTTCAGCTATTTCAATTTCAACCGAACCTTGCCCACATTGCAAAGGCACAGGCATAAGAAGAAATATGGAATGGCAGGCTCAAGATGCTTTGAAAGAAATCACCAAAAAAGCTAAAGCCGAAAAATCAATAAAATGTGTTTATTCCACGGATCAAGAGCTTGCACTTTACCTTCTCAACCATAAAAGAGATCGTATACAAGATTTAGAAGAAAAATTCAATTTACGCATTGAAATCAACTGCAACGTATAAACATTGCTCTGCTTTTAAGATTTTTCCTAAAAGCAGAGTATTTTTTTAATATTATGTCCATACACAAAGATTTTCAATTAAAAAGCTATTTCTTTGATTTGCCGGAAGATTGCATAGCTCAAGAACCGGCAAATAAAAGAGATAATTCTAAACTGCTTGTCTATAACAAAAAAAGCAAAAAAATTCAGCATAAGAATTTCCATGAAATTTTGGAACATCTTCCCAAAAGCCCTGATGGCAAAAAAGCCCTTTTGATTGCAAACAACTCAAAAGTTGTGCCTGCAAGGCTTTTTGGCACAAGCCCTCATGGCGGAAAAAGAGAATTGCTTTTGCTTACCCCTCCTCTTTTTATTCAAAGTGAAGCAGAAAAAAACAATTTTTCTTCGCCTAATGAATATTTTCATGCTGAAGCGGAAGTTTTATTAAAACCCTCTAAAAATGCTAAAATAAATGATGTTTGGAATTTTGATGGGCTTGAAGTAAAAGTGCTTGAAAAGTTTGATTTTGGAAAAACAAAAGTCAGCCTTTCTTGGAATAATGAAAAAAGCACACTTTTGAAATTTCTTGAAAAAAATGGGCATCTTCCTCTTCCACCCTATATTAAAAGAAATCTCAATTCAGAAAATGACAAAAAAAGATACCAAACAATTTATGCCAATGAAGAAAAAGCCGGTTCTGTTGCCGCACCTACTGCCGGATTGCACTTCACATCGGATTTAAAAAAGCAGCTTCATGAAGATGGCTTTTTGTGGGAAGAAGTAAGCTTGCATGTTGGTTATGGCACCTTTACACCTGTGCGTGAAGAAGATATACGAAATCACCCTATGCACTCGGAATATTTTGAATTATCCTCTAAAACTGCTCAGGCTATTTTAAAAGCCAAAGAAGAAAACAGGCCTATTATTGCTGTTGGCACAACTTCTTGCCGAGTTTTGGAAGGAGCCTGCCAATTATGGAAAAAAGCTGAAATAAATCAAGAAGATAGCCTTCTGCCTGAAGCAGGAATGATGGGCAAAACCTCTATCTTCATACACCCGCAATCAGCACACAAAATTCAAGTGATTGACGGCATAATCACAAATTTTCACTTACCCGAATCTTCCTTACTTATGCTTATTTCTGCTTTGACAGGGCGTGAAGAAATTCTGGAAGTGTATAACCAAGCTATCCAAGAAAAATATAGATTTTTTTCCTACGGTGATGCTATGCTTATCAGTTAGAGTAAAGTTTAAAAGATAATCGGTGATACAAAATAAATTTTCATGAGAGCGAAGCGAACAAAAACTTTAGCGAACAAGCAAAAACGACGCTTTTTGTGCAGTGAGGTTTTTGTATGCAGAGCATAAAAAACAAATATTAAATTGTCGCTATGCTTATCAGTTAGAGTAAAGTTTAAAAGATAACCTATAATACAAAATATATTTTCATGAGAGCGAAGCGAACAAAAACTTTAGCGAACAAGCAAAAACGACGCTTTTTGTGCAGTGAGGTTTTTGTATGCAGAGCATAAAAAACAAATATTAAACTGTCGCTATGCTTATCAGTTAGAGTAAAGTTTAAAAGATAATCGGTGATACAAAATACAATAAAGCCCACTCCATACATATGAGTGGGCTTTATAATATCAGCTTAAAGTTTATCAGAAAACAATTTATTTTTTCTTCTTTTTATTATTTTTTTTATTGTCCTTATTCTTTTCTTTAGCTTCTTCTTTCTGGATTTTCTCTTCTAATTTTTCAATTTTTTCTACTGTTAATAAAGGTGTTTTCTCTTCTATATCTTCTTTTTTGTCTTTTTTCTCACCAAGGGCATTCAAAAGTGCATTTTTATAGATAGAAAGAATTTCTAAACGTGCAAAATATTTTGAATCTCCGGGGATTATATGCCAAGGGGCTGCCATAGTGTCTGTTCGTATAAACATTTCATCGGCAGCTTGTTTATAGTCTTCAGTTTTTTCTCTGTTTCGCCAATCTTCGTCAGTAATTTTATATTGCTTCCACTCAATATCTTGTCTTTCTTTAAATCTACGAAGTTGCTCTTCAGGGGAAACATGCAACCAAAACTTCAGAAGAATATTTTTATTTTCAACTAATTGCTCTTCAAAATTATTGATTTCTGAATATGCTTTTTTCCAAACACTTGGCTTTGAAAAGCCTTCCACTCTTTCCACAAGCACTCGACCATACCATGACCTATCGTAAATAGTAACAAAACCCTCACGTGGAACATGCCGCCAAAAGCGCCAAAGATAATGATGTGCCAATTCTTCTTCTGTTGGCGAAGCAATAGGAATAACTTTTGCTATACGCGTATCCACAGCGCCTACAATTCTGCGGATTGCGCCGCCTTTTCCGCCTGCATCCATGCCTTCAAAAATCAGGGTAGAAGAAATTCCTTCTCTATATGCTTCAAAGGCAAGCTGTGAAACTTCTTTTTGTAGCTTGTTGATTTGCTTATTATATTCTTCTTTTGAAACTGTTTTTGACAAATCCACCCTATCAAGAATTGTGAGATAGGCTTCTCTGTGTTCTTTAATTTCCACTTCTTTTTGCTTTAATTGAGATTTTTTCATCTCAATAGCATTTTCAATACGTTCAATCAAAGCTTTTGCAAAAGATATATTTCTAAATTCTTTATCATAGGCATCTACAATATACCAAGGGCTGAAATCTTTATCCGTCATTGTGATTACTTTTGAAACAGTATCAATAATTTGCGTATAATATTTATCAGCGTTTTCCTCTAACGGCGTGAAGTGATAAGAAGTTTTTTCTTTTTCACGCTCTTTTCTTCTTTTGGCATGCTCTTTTTGTTCAAGGTGAAGCCAAAACTTTGCTTGCACATAATTATTATCTGCTAAAGTGCGTTCACGCTCAAGATGACGGGTGATTTGCGTATTCATCTCATCTTCTGAAATTTTTCCATAAGCAGCCTTGCGTATAGGTTCGGCATACCAACCACCATAGAAAATACCAAACTCACCTTGTTTTGGAAGCCTTATCCAATATCGCCATGAATCAGGCCTTGTTTCTTCTTCCTCTGTTTTCCTCCAGAAAGCGTGCGTGCGTAGCTTTTTGTTATCTAGCCATTTTGCAAGCATGTTTACTATCTGCCCTCTGCCCGAACAGTCAAGGCCGGTTATAGTTACCAATACTGCAATCTTATGCTTTTCACATTCTCTTTGAAGATTAAAAAGTTTTATTCGTAAATCATTTTCAACTTGATTATAATCTTTTGCGCTGTATTTTTGACCTAAAGTGAGCGTTTTAAACATAAAAACTCCTTGAGATAATCCTAATAAGTTAACAAATTATATAAAATACTATAAAAAGACTAGTAAATAAAATAACTATTGTCAATTAAAATCAAACAAATAAATCAAAACAAAAGCAAAATTAAATATAAAAAGCACAAAAAATATTTCTTGTGCTTTTTGAGAATCGGACACCCAACACAACTGCTACCGTTGCTTCTTTTCAGATCTGGCGGGGTTCACAGCGTAATTGCCGCCCGATTCATCAGGAATGTATTTTATATGCTTGATAGCTTGAAATGTCAAGTAAAATTTATTCTATTATTTTATATTGTTATATGGCTAAGCACTTGGATTTATCGTGCTTAGGCCAATTTCAACAGAATTTCCGTCAGCATCTAGTCCGCTGATAGTAGCAGTGAACTTGCCATCAGTGTTATTTCCGCCCCATGTAAATTG
>CAYJHJ010000001.1:25322-32052 GCA_964370095.1 uncultured Desulfovibrionaceae bacterium
CTTTTGTGCTTGCGCCTGAAACTGTTGCAACAAGCTCTTTATCTTCATTATATATATTGATTGAGCTTGATTCAATATCTTCATCAAGAGTATAATAAAGGCTTGGAACAACATTATTTGAAACTGTAATTTCTGTTCCGCCTTCTGTGGGATCAATGGCTTGTTCTTCATCCTCCTCAGCTTCAGGTGTTGCAGAAGTTTGATCAGGCTGCAATATTTCACGAACCTCAGCAAGACTTACCACCCTGCCATCTGTCATTCTTAGGTATTGTTCGCCATTATAAGTGCTTACACCATCAACTGTGCCTGTAACCTGCACGTCTGAAAGAACAGGCTCACCATTGGCATCCATAAGTGAAAGTGATATTGTATAAACACCATCAGCCGCTGTTGCACCATTTGCAAGCTTGCCATCCCATTTGAATTCATGCACACCCGGTGCAGTTCCATTAAGAGGCACACTTGCTACCATTTGATTATTAGAATCAAAAATATTCACAGCACCGCTTGCAGCTTGAACATCATGTGCATAGTACATTGTTGAAGCATTACCATCAGTTATACTTACGCCATAACCTTGTGCAGAAACATCTAAACCGATAAATGAGGCAGCACCTACGGTTAGTTGCTTGTTTGAAGCTTCCACAAGCCCGTCCATGCTGGTATTTAAATTTTGCATTTGCTCTAAAGATGAGAATTGGGCAAGTTGGGCCACAAATTCAGTATCTTCAGATGGATTTAATGGATCTTGGTATTGAAATTGCGTTACCATGAGCATCAAAAAAGCATCTTTATCTAAATCATCGCCTGTACCTGCAAGCTGAGCTGTAGGATCAAATGCGTTATTATATGAATTTGATATTGCTTGTGACATAAAATTGACCTCTTTAATTTATGAGCAAAATATACTTATGCTCTTGTATTTATATACAATCCATTTTCATCTAATGAATCTAAAAGTAGATTACTCTCTTCTGAGCTATCTTCAAGCAAGTTTTGTGCCAATTCATATTCTTCTTCTGTTAAAGCAGATTTGTCTATCATACCTTCATTGATAGCTCTTCCAAGCACTCTTAATCTATTAAGATCATTCACTTGCTGATTCATTGTTTCGTATTGTTGCAAGCTTTCTTGCTGATTATTTCCATTTTCTCTATGTTCTGCAAATTGATTACTATCGTTCGACTTTAGGTCGACTTCAATAGATTCAAGCTTAATCCCTTGGTTTTCAAGCTCACGCTTAATCACGTCTAATTGTTGGTTAATAACGTGCATTGTTTCAAGTCTTTCTGATTGAATTTGCGCAGTCATTTCACCGCCTTTAGAGCTTAATGTAATTGTAAGAGCCCCAAGTTCCACAGGATTCAATTCAACCTCTAACTTATTCATATTGCCTTTCATTGCTTTTGATAAAGCTTCTTCTATTTGTTGATTGAGGGTTGAATCAAATCTTTGTGCTATACTTTCAGTAGAAAGTTTACTGTTTTTGCCAAGCTCAACATTTGTATTATTTTGTGTTCCTTGCCCAAGCATAGAAGAATTTTCTTTATGACTTTCTTCTTGTGTATTGCTTGAATCACGTGAAAGAGAAAGTGCATTTTTCAAAGAATTTTCAAGGCTTGAACTTAGAACTTCAGGCTCACGTATATTTTCAATAGTTTCAACATCTTCAAAGAATTTTATCTGATTAAGATAGGCTTCTTCATCAAGGTCTGAGTTTTTAAAGCCTTCTAAAATATCTTCTAATTGAGTATTTTCCATGGTTTTGCGTGAAATTTCAGTTCTTTTGTCTTCGTAATTTTGAGCGGACAGTTCAGCATCCATACGTTCACGAGCTTTAGCTTCAAGGCTTTCTAAATTTTGTGCCAAGGCATTATTAAATTCCACTAAATCTTTTTGTTTTTGAGCTATTTCTTGCTTGGCTGAAGCCATAAGTGCGTCAAAATCTTGTTGTGTCAATTCAACATTTCCTGCATTTTCAAAGAGATTTGTCAATTTTGATTTTTCGCTCTCAGAAAGATTAAGCAAGGAAGACAAAGCGTTCATATCATTCTGATTAAAGCTTACACTGCCTTTTTCAGCCAAAACATCGCTTATACTTTGCAGCACATCATTAGGGCTTTTTGACATAAGCGAATTAAATATTTCTTCACCTGAGCTTGAGCCTGTCATTAATTTTTGAGAAAGATTCAAAAGCTGCTGTTCTTGTAATTTTGACAAGCTTTGCTCTTCACCTATAAGCCCTGCTGTAGCGGCTTGCATAAGAAATTCAGCAGTAGTGCCATTAAGGTTTTCACCCGCTTCTTCTAAGGCTGTAAGGGCATTTTGATTTGTGTATCCGCCTGCAATCATAGCAGCTATAAGTTCATCAACTTCACTTTCATTGAATCTTACTTCTGAGGAGCTTTGTGAAATGTCATGCATTGAATAAGGTGAAACAAAATGATGCGATAGGGAATTTTCTTCCCCATTCATATTCATATCGTAGGCATTGTTTTTAAAATCTGCCATTAAATTATTGGCTATATCTTGAACCGCACTCAAAGAAAGCATATTTTGAATTTCTTGAGCTTTTTGAGTGCCTTGGCTATAGTAGTTTTGAATTTTTTGCTGTGCTTCAAGATCAAACTTATCTTCTGTTTCTTTTTTGAAAAAATCAGAAAAATTGCCTGATTGTGCTTCTTGCAAGCCGGAATAAGCTTTTGTTACAACACTTCTTGTTGATGCCATAACCGTTTCGGCTTTTTCAAAAACTAAAGGTAAAAACTGCATACTTTTCTCCTCTTTGAAGGAAAATATGCAAAATATATGCCAAGAAAAATTTTCTAGCCAGCTTTACAATTTAAGCTTTCAATGATTTTTTTTCCTTCATAGCACGGTATTCCGGCATAACAAGAAAAATAAATACAAAAATCCACAAAACTTGTGTTGCCATAGCAATATAAAAAGCTGCTTGCATAGAAAACATATCAATAATAACGCCGCCACCAAAAAGTGCAAGCATTGTGCCAATATCAAAAGCAATAAAATAGGTTGAGCTTGCAAGCCCTTTTTCGTTTTCTTTTGCAAATTGCACAAGAAGGGTTTGAAAAGTAGGGATTAGTGCTCCATACGAAAAACCAAGCCCAAAAGCCGTTGCATAAAATAAATTAGGGTTTGAAATTTCTAAAAAGATAAAAGTTAGTGCAACTACGCCAAAAGCAGAAAAAAGTGTTTGCACCATCACATAGCCTTTATCAAAAACAACCCCTGAAATCATACGATTTAAAACAAGCCCAATGCCCATAAACATAAAAAAGCTTGAAGAAACCTGCGGCAAACCTATTGATTTCACATATAAAGCCACATAATTCAAAAACAAACTATACATCAAAGCTACGCAAGTTAGGCAAAAAGTTGAAGAAAGGCCTGTGCGTAAAATAATATTATCCTTGGAAAAAGAAGCTCTTTTTATAGGAATTTTTGATTTATTGCTCAAAATAAAAAGACTAATCAAAGAAAGAACGCATGAAAAAACAGCCAATGCAAAAACAGCTTTATAGCCTTGTGAACTACTGTCTTCAAATAAAGCAAAAAGAAAAAAGCTTACCATAGGCCCAACAATCATTGCTAAAGAATAATTTGAGCTGTAAATGCCAACACCCGTACCCATTTTCCTTTCAGGAATAATTTCAATAGCAATGGTGCTAAGCGTTGTTGAAGCCACTGAAAAAGAAAAGCCTTGAAAAAGTCTACATAAAGCAAGAGCAAAAGGATTTGTGAGATAGAAATAACCTATGCCTGTAACTAAAAAGCCACATATAGCACAAAAAGCTGTTTTTTTTCTGGGGAATGAATCGGAAAGCCAGCCGGCCAAAGGTCTGCATAGTAATGCCCCAAAAGGAAAAAGAGCTAAAATAATTCCGGTAATTGTGCCACTTACTTCTAATTCATCAATCAGAAAAATCGGAAAAATCGTGAGCGTAAGATACAAAGACCATGAAACAAAAAATGAAGAAAAAGTAATAAGAGTGAAGTTTTTTGAAAATAATTTTTGGCTATCGCTTGACATAATCTTTCCTTTTAATGCTTATAAACAATCAATACAAAGGAACTAGAACATATGCCGACAAAGAAGTAAAGCCTTTTATTAGATGAAAATTTCAAGCACTTTACTTCTCTTGCACATTCAAGAATTCTTTGATATATATATAAAAAACAAAAAACAGGACTACAAATGCCTCAAAATACACTAAATGAACATACTCTAAACTATGTTGAGCACGAAGCAAGTAAATCCTTTAGGCACAGAGTGCAGGAACTTTTGCCTGATGGCGGAAACCTTACTCTTTGCTTATCTTGCGGTGCATGCACCTCTTCTTGCCCTGCAAGCGGACTTGAAGGAATGGATCCTCGTAAGTTTCTTCGCCTTGCTTCTTTGGGAATGGATGAAGAAGTAACAAGCACACCTTGGGTTTGGCAGTGTACGCTTTGTATGCGTTGTGTTTACAATTGCCCAATGCAGATAAATATTCCTCAGCTGGTTTATTATGCAAGGCAATCATGGAAAAATGAAGACAAGCCAAAAGGCATTGCAAATTCCTGCTCTATAGCATTGAATAATCAAACAAATTCAGCCTTGGGTATAAGTGAAGAAAGTTTTATTGAAAATGTGCAAGAGGTTTTAGAAGAAGTTCATAAAAATCAACAAGGTCAAGAAGATTTAAAAGCTCCTATAAACAAAGAAAATTGCCACTATATTCTCAATCAAAATTCAAGAGGGGCTGAGTTTTTTCCATATGAAATGAGTATATTATGGAAAATATTGAAATTAGCAAAAGCTGACTGGACCTATTCTTCAAAAGCTTTTGCCGCTGAAAATTATTGCCTTTTTGCAGCTCATGATGAAGGCTGGAAAGAAATTGTTCAAAACAAAACTGATGCCATTCATGAATTGAAAGCTCAAACCTGCCTTACCGGCGAATGTGGGCATGAACTATATGCCCTTCGCGTAGGCATGAAGCGCTTTAATATAGAAAACAATTTCAAAATCGAATCTATTGTTCAAAAATATGCAGATTGGATTAGAGAGGGTAAGCTCAAACCAAGTTCTGACTGGAATAAAGATCTTCAAATTAAATTTACAGTTCACGACCCCTGCCAGCTTGTAAGAAAAGGCTTTGGAAACCCTATTGCAAATGACTTGCGTTATGCTTTAGCGACTTGCGTTGGTGAGGAAAATATTATAGAAATGCACCCAAACCGTTCTTCTAACTATTGTTGCGGTGGCGGTGGCGGGGCTTTGCAAAACGGCTTTAAAGAAGCAAGGCTTAAATACGGCAAGGTAAAGCATGAACAAATTCTTACCACAAAGGCTGATTATGTGCTAACTGCTTGCCATAATTGCTATACACAAATAAATGATTTGGCAAAACATTATAAAGCACCTTATAAAGCCATTCATCTTTTGGAAATATTAGCACTTTCTTTAAATCTATTGGACAAAAGTGAACAATCATGCCTTGATGAAAAATTGGCAAAAATAATTTTTAAAAACACACTAAATTATTAATTTTTTATATATTTTGGTAAACATGGTGAATGTATGGACTTTGAACAGGAATATAATAGCCCTGAATATTGCAAGGCGCTTATTGAAAAAATTGAAACGCATCTGAACACAATAGGACGTGAGGTTCGATTTATGGAAGTGTGCGGCACACACACAGCTTCTTTATTTCATAGTGGCCTTCGTTCGCTTTTGCCAAAAGGGCTTCATCATATATCAGGGCCCGGATGCCCTGTATGTGTAACCCATGAAGATGAGGTAGAAACTTTTCTCAATCTTGCAAAACTTGACAATGTGATTATTGCTACTTTTGGTGATTTAATCCGTGTGCCTAATGTAGAGGGCACAAGCTTGAAAAATTCAACTTTCGGAGTTAATTCTCGTCTTGAAATCATCTATTCACCGGAAGATGCCATAAAACTTGCCCATGAAAACACAGAACATGAAATTATTTTTCTTGGCATTGGCTTTGAAACCACGGCCCCTATTATTGCTGCAACAATTCTTTCAGCAAAGGCTCAAAATCTAAAGAATTTTTCTGTATATTCTATGCATAAGCAAGTTGCTCCAGCTCTTTATGCTTTATTAACAGAAGAAGATGAAGTTGATGTGCCAAGTATTGATATTTTTCTTTTGCCGGGGCATGTGGCTTGCATAACAGGCATAAAATACTTTGATTTTATTGCAGAAAAATATAACAAACCCGCTATTGTGAGTGGTTTTGAGTCTTTGGATATGGCATACTCTCTTGAGCGTGCTCTTTTGCAATTAGTAGAAATGAAAGAAAATCCTCAAATGCAAGCAAAAGTTGAAAATGCTTATACCAGAGTTGTGAAGCAAGAAGGTAATCCTAAGGCTATGGAACTACTTTATTCTGTTTTTCAATCGGAAGATGCCTATTGGAGAGGGCTTGGACTTATTCCACAAAGTGGCTTAGCCATACGCCCTGAATTTGCTGAATTTAACGCACTTTTGCGCTTGAATATCGAGAGAAAGCATGCGTCAAAACCTTCGGCTTGCCGTTGCGGTTCTGTATTGAAAGGACATATCCAGCCACCTGAATGTCCTATCTTTGCCAAAGCTTGCACACCACAAAAAGCCCTTGGCCCCTGCATGGTATCCACCGAAGGGGCTTGCGCTTCATATTATAGATATATGGGGTTATAGATGAATATAGCAAGC
>CAYJHJ010000001.1:32152-41673 GCA_964370095.1 uncultured Desulfovibrionaceae bacterium
CCAAAATCTATAAAATAAAGGCAGGGGCTTGCGCTTCATATTATAGATATATGGGGTTATAGATGAATATAGCAAGCAAAATCTTTAGCGAACGAAGCAAGAACAAAGCTTCTTGCAAGTGAGGATTTTGCGTCGAAGACCAAAATCTATAAAATAAAGGCAGGGGCTTGCGCTTCATATTATAGATATATGGGATTGTAAAACAAAGGAAACATCATGGAAACAACAACACTTTCGCTTGATGCAGGTTCAGGCGGCAGGGCTTCTCAAAGGCTTATCTCTTCACTTTTTTTAAAATATTTTGATAATCCTATACTTAATACAATGAATGATGCTGCTCTGCTAGAGCTTAAATCGCCCTTAGCTTTTAGCACCGACTCTTTTGTGATTACGCCTGTTGAGTTTAATGGCGGGAATATAGGCAATCTTTCAGTGCATGGAACAGTGAATGATGTTGCCATGTTAGGAGCAAAACCAAGATATATTTCGGCGGCCTGCATTCTTGAAGAAGGCCTTGAACTTGATTTACTTGAACGTATTGTGAAAAACATGGCTGAAGCTGCACAAAAAGCAGGCGTGTATATTGTTACGGGTGATACAAAAGTTGTACCACGTGGCGCTTGCGACAAAATCTTCATCAACACTTCGGGAATAGGTGAAATTATTACAAATAATCCTCCGGCAGGTAATAAAGCAGAAGAAAATGATGCTATTCTTATCTCCGGCAATTTAGGCGATCATGCTCTTGCTATTATGGCTGCCAGAGAGAAATTTTCATTTCTTGAAAACATTAAGTCTGACTGTGCTTCACTCAACCATATTATTGAAGAACTTATCACAAAAATCCCTGCAATTCATGTTTTGAGGGACCCCACACGTGGTGGACTTGCAAGCACTTTAGGCGAAATTGCTGAACAATCTCAAGTAGATTGCCTTTTATATGAACAAGAAATTCCTACTTCAAAAGCAGTTTCTTCTGCTTGCTCACTTCTTGGTTTAGATCCGCTTTATCTTGCAAATGAAGGTAAGTTTATCTGCATTTTGCCGGAAAAACATGTGCAAGAAGCCCTAGAGATTATGCACACTTTTGAAGAATCAAAAGAAGCGAAAAAAATCGGCATAATCACCAAGAAAGAAAGCACAAAAGCAAAGGTAATTCTTCAAACTCGCATTGGCGGCACTCGCCTACTTCCGCTCTTGGAAGGTGCGCAATTACCAAGGATTTGCTAGAAATTTTTGAGAGCTTGAGCGAACAAATCTTTAGCGAACGAACATTTTTCACATAAAATGTGAGTGAGGATTTTGTGCTGAAAGCCAAAATCTATACGATGAATGCAGGTGCGCAATTACCAAGGATTTGCTAGAAATTTTTGAGAGCTTGAGCGAACAAATCCCCCTTTAAATTTTATGTGGAAAATAAAATAGTTACATTCTTATGAAAAGTCTTCTCTAATGACTTCTGCATAGAACGAACAGCAAATTCCTCCACCAAGCTTGGGGCAAATTGTTGTGCGTATAAAACAAGATCGTTTTCTTCCAAAACAAAGGCGGCATCATAAATATGCTGTCTGTGCAAACGTTCCATATTCTCAGCAAGAGCCAAAAAAGTGGAATATATAAGAATTTTTTCTTGAATTTCAGGCGACAAAGCTGTATACATGCCATGTTTTGCACTTGGCCTTGATCGTTGAAAAAAAGCAAGCTGTGCTATATATTCTTTTTCTTCTTCAGTAAAGCCAATAAGCTCACTATGTGTGATAATATAATAACTATGGCTAAAATGCCTGCTATAAGCTATTGAAATTCCAATATCATGAAGAGTTGAAGCAAAGGAAAGATATTCACGCCATAGCCTATTGTGCTCAATAAGTCCACAATCAACAGCGGAATCATGAAGCATAAGAGCAAGATTTTTTACATGTATGCTATGCTTTTGCTCATAATGAAAGGCTTTTGCAAGAGCTTCAACACTTTTTTTGCGAATAGCATCTTTTCTTTGATGGTTTTGCAATGAAGTGCCATGCTTAGTTCCAAGATTATTAAGATGATCGATAAGTGCACCATTTTGCAAGTTTAAATGACTAATATATATTTTTGACATTTGAAGTTCTTCCACCAAAGTCAGTAAAATTGCAGCACCTGCCACCAAAACTTCAGAGCGCCTTACAGAAATTCCCGGCAAATTTTTTCTCTCTTCGCCTGAAAGTTCGCAAATATATTTAGAAACTGCTTTTAAAGCCTCAAGGGAAAGAACATTATGTTCGGATAAATTTTTAATTTTTAAATCAAGCTTTTGCGATAATTCGTATAAAGCAATGGCAGTTCCTGAACTTGCAACAATATCAACAAAAGAAAAGTTTTTTAATCTTTGAAAAGCGTGGGCAGAAGCTTGACGAACATAGTCTTTAATAGCCTCAAATTCATCAACTTTAACTTTATTCACATGCGGTACAAAACGATTTGTTAACATAACGCAACCAAAAGTAAGGGAATCTAAAAATTGATATTCAACTGAGTTTCCTACAATCATTTCAGTGCTGCCACCGCCAATATCAATAAAAACACGCTGCCCAAAAGTGTGCGTAAGCCCACTTGAAACTCCAAGATAGATAAGGCGAGCCTCCTCCGCACCTGAAATAATATCAAGCTGTATGCCTGTTTCTTGCAAAACCCTCCTTACAAATTCTTTACCATTTGCCGCCCGCCTCACAGCGGCAGTAGCAACAGCTTCCATAGCAATTACATTGTATTTTTTACAAGTATCTGAAAAAGCATTTAAAACGCTTATTCCTCTTTTCATGGCATCTTCCTGCAATTTTCTTTGTTCAAAAGAATTTTCACCAAGTCGAACCATATATTTCACTTGCTTTATAATTGTGGCGGAGCCATTTTCGCTGATATGCACAATCATTAAACGGGCTGAATTTGTTCCTAAATCAATAATCCCAAGATTATATTCTTGATTTTCAAAATTTTCATAATTATGCAAAAAACTATTATACATTATTTTTTCTCTTCTAAATCAAGGGGTTCACATAAAAGTTTTTTGTGATATACTTCTTCAAAAAGCTCTTTCTTCTTTTCAATTCTTATCATTTCATTTTCTGTGTTTTCTTTGGATACAAAGGAAAACTTAACTTCTTCTTCATAAATTTCAATTGAAAAACCTTTCACTTTTGCTAAATGACTATAATCACAGGCATCTGCCAGTCGAATCAAGGCTGAAAGTTTTCTTACTATTTCTTTGTTTTTCCTTGATAAAGAAGAAAATAAATTATGTGCATCATTTGGCAAGGCTTTTCTGTGATATCTTGCAATTAATGCAATAAGAACAATAGAATTTTTATCAATGTGCCCTATCTGCTTAGAAAGTAAGGAATTAATTTTTTTTACAACTGCTTTTTCCATCTCAACTACAGGCACAAACTTTCCATATTTCGCATATTGCAAGATAATAGCAAGCGTTGATTTATGATGAGCCTTTTGTCCATAAATCCATCCAATATCATGCAAAAGAGCCGCCTTATGTAAAATTTTCTTATATCTATGCGGCAATGAGTGCAGGGAAAAGAAAGCTTCAAAAAGCTTGTCAGAAAGTTTCGCCACTGTTATAGAGTGCTTTAACGACTGATTTAACACATTAATTATTTTTACTTCACTCTGCACTTCCCTTATATTTTCAGGAAGTAGATTATTTTCTTTTTCCATGGTCAGAGCCTAATGTTTTGAATTGTTTTTAATAAGTAAAGTTTGAATATTCACATAGTTAGGCAAAGTTTTAACATTAAGTTCCTTTCTTGCATAAGTTCCGTCATTATGAAGATAATAGGCATTACTATCTTCTCTAAAATATTCAAGAATTATAGAGTTATAGATATATTTTGAAATTTTTTGATCTAAAATTGGTGTAATAACTTCTATACGCCTATCAAGATTCCTTTGCATCAAATCAGCACTGCCTATAGATATTTTTGGGTTTCCATTATTATAGAAACAAAAAATTCTTGAATGTTCTAAAAAACGCCCAACTATACTTGTAACTTCAATATTTTCGCTTATTTTTGGAATATTTGGACGAAGGCAACAAACCCCACGAATTTGCAATTTAATTTTCAAGCCTGCCTGCGAAGCCCTATAGAGTTTTTGTATAGATCTTTCATCAACCAGCTGATTACATTTGATAAAAATTTGCCCATTGCCATGCTTCTTATGCATAGCAATTTCTTCATCAATTAGTTTGAAAAGCTCTCTTCGTGATGAAGAAGGCGAAACAAAAATCTGGCGATATTTATCTTTTTTTGCATAGCCTGTCATTACATTGAACAAATCACTCACATCAGAACATATATCAGTATTTGAAGTAATTATCCCCATGTCGGTATAAATTTTTGCAGTGCCGGGATTATAGTTCCCTGTTCCTATATGCACGTATCTATTGACTTTTTTACCTTCTTTTCGCACTACTAAGCAAAGTTTTGCATGGATTTTCATGCCGGGTATGCCATATACAACATGAACGCCTGCTTTTTCAAGCTCTTCTGCCCAAGTGATATTTTGCTCTTCATCAAAACGAGCTTTAAGTTCCACAACGGCTGTAACCTGCTTGCCCTGCCGCCTTGCTTCCATCAAAGCTCTAATCACAGGGGAATTTTTGCCTGTTCTATATAAAGTTTGTTTGATTGCAACCACTTGCGGGTCAGCACTTGCTTTATCTAAAAAGCCTTGAATGGAATTAAAGGAATCATAGGGCAAATGCACAAAAACATCTTTTTCACGAAGATAGTCAAAAACATCTATTCCGCTTTCTTCTTTGAAAACAGGCGGAAGATATTGTTTATATTTAGGATATTTAAGAGCAGGTTTTTCAATATCAGAAAGTTTAAACATTTCAGAAAAAGCAAGCACCCCTTTTATTTTGTATACTTGTGTTGAGCGAATCATCAATTTCTTAGTCAAAAACTGCAAAAGCTCAGAAGAAATTCCGTTATGCACTTCTAAACGCACAACATCACCAAAACGTCTTTGATCAATCATGTCTTGAACTGTACGCAGCAAATCAAGAGCCTCGTCTTCATCAAGCTTAACGTCTGTATTTCTTGTAATTCTAAATAGGCTTACATCAGAAACTTTATAGCCTATAAAAAGTTCGTGTATGTGAGCTTTAATAATTTCTTCAAGCAAAATAATATCACAATCTCGCACACTTGTGCCGCCATCATAATCCTCAAGGTCCTCATAATCTTTTTGACGCGGAACCATAATAAATCGCGGAAGATTGTTTGGGCATTTCAATCTTGCATATAAATCATTCAAATTATTGCTTTCAAGCTTGATGATAAAGTTCAAACTCAAATTTGAAATAATGGGCATAGGGTGGCTTGGGTCTATAGCTTGAGGAGTAAGCACAGGATATACTTCATTATTAAAATAGGTTGCAACAAATTCCTTTTGTCTTTTGCTTAATGCTGAATATTTTTTAATGTTTATACTTTTTTCTGCTAATTGCTTTAAAAGATAATTATTCCAATGCATATACCCTTTATTCAAATGATCGAGAACAGCTTTTCTTATTAAATTCAACTGCTTGGAAGGGCTTGTTTTATCCGCACCCACACATTCAACATTATTTATGTGCTGCAATAAAACATTTGCAACTCGCACCATGAAAAACTCATCTAAATTATTATGATATATAGCTAAAAACTTAACCTGCTCCAACAAAGGGTTTGAAGTATCAAGAGCTTCATTTAGAACTTTTAAGTTAAAATCAAGCCAATTAACATCCCTGTTGAAAAAATATTCAGGGCAATCAAGCTCTTTGAAGCAATCATAGCTTTCTTCAGACTTTGCTTGAACATTTTTGGGCATAGCTGTATTTTTTGTTGAAGTTATATTTTTTTTTGTTTGCTTTAGAGTAGCATTCTCTGTCTTACTTTTTCTATGTACTAAACTTGTCATTTCAACCCCCTTAACTCACAAAATCTTCATTGTTCATTGATTTATTACAATTATTTCTTAAATAATATAATTATAAAACTTGACATTTCTGCTTTATAGGCTAAAATTCTTTCTGTTCAACTCTCTTCTAAGGCTAGTATAATGCAAAATTCAAATAAAATAAAGTCAATTAAAATATTCCTTTGCGGTTTGGCTATGGGAGCCGCAGATGTTGTTCCCGGTGTGTCCGGAGGAACTATTGCTTTTATTACAGGAATTTATGAAGAGCTTCTTAATTCAATTAAAAGCATAGACATAAATTTTATGAAATTATTTTTTAAAGGAAAATTTAAAGAAGCATTTTCGCTTATTCCTTTTTCTTTTCTTATTCCGCTTTTCTTTGGAATTTTTGTTTCTATCTTTTCTTTGGCAAACCTTATTCTTTTCTTATTGACTAATCATCCTCTTTATATATGGTCATTTTTCTTAGGATTAATTCTTGCCTCAGTTCTTATTTTATACAAAGAACTACCCAATAAAACTTTACAATCATTGATAATTTTTGCTATAGGAAGTTTGTTTGCCTATTTTATTTCTACGCTAACCCCCTTAGAAACGCCAAATACAAAATTATTCACCTTTTTATCAGGTGTGATCGCAATTTGTGCTATGATTTTACCGGGAATTTCCGGATCATTTTTACTTGTAATTTTAGGTAAATACCAAACAATTCTCACTGCTGTAACCAATCTTGATTTTACAACTCTTGGCTTTTTTGCTCTTGGAGCTGTGTGCGGTTTACTTTCTTTTGTACGCTTGCTTACTTTTGCTCTAAAGCATTATTATAATTTTACTATTGCCTTACTTTTGGGCATTATGTTTGGCTCTTTGAAGCGTATCACTCTTTCCTTGCCTAAGCTTGAAATGAATATTTCACTTTTCTATGCTTTTTTGTGCGTGCTTATTGGTATTTGTGTGCCTATAGCCTTACAAAAATTGGCGAAAAGTATTGAAGTAACTGAAAATAGATAAAGAATACAAATAAAAAATCCATTATAATTTTTTTATAATGGATTTATTTATATTTAATATAATTACAAGCCTAAATCAGCCAATAAATCATCAACATTTGATTGGTTTGCTTCAACCGTTGGGCCCAGCAACTTTTCTTCTTCCCTCTGGATTAATGCCGTTTTATTATGGATTGAGCCTTCCACTTGCTCAAGTTTTTTCACCACTTTTTTAAGCCTTTGCCCAACCAAGTCTTGGTAAGACAAAAGTGCTAAGCTTTCTGTAAGATCTTTTTTTAATTCAGAATCTAAGGCGGAAATCTTTTCTTTTATCTCTGGGGCCAAACCCGGAAACAAAACAGCTTCTTCGCGCTCTTGATGGCTGTCAAGCTGCTTTTCCACAACAGACAATAAAGTATGTGCACTTTCTTCTGTTTGTTGTATTGCAGCTTCAATAAGCTCATAACACTCATGAATAACTTTTGACAGCTCTTGATTATAGAGCTGTTTTTTTGAAAGGTTTTCTTTTTTTACCAATTTTTTCTTTTTAGGTTCACTGTTTTTTTGCTTTTTCATTGTTTTGCCTTCTCAATTTTTATAAATATGCTTTAATGCAGTATGCGTTCCTAATACTATTATGCGGTCTTGTGGCTCTATAATTGTATTTCCTTGTGGAATTATAACTATTCCTTTTCTTAATATACTTAGGATTAGAGCTCCTTTTGGTAAGTCTAAATCTTTAATTTCTTTATTAAGTAAGGAAGAATTTTCATCAAACTCTACTTCAATAATTTCTGCTTCATCAGCACCAATACTAACTGAGGCAAAAACTTTTCCTTCACGAATATAGTTCACAAATGAGTTTACTGCTGCAATTCTTGGATTTACGCTATGGTCGATTCCAATGCTTGAAAGTAAAGAAACATAACTTGATTTATTTACTCGTGCAACAGTATCACGCACTCCAAGATTTTTTGCAAGAAGGCAAGTAAGAATATTTGTTTCTTCATCTTCACTTACAGCAACAAAAACGTCCATTTTGCCTATATTTTCGGCTGTAAGCACTTCTTTTTCTCTTGCATCGCCCAAAAGCACAAGAGAGTTGTTAAGCTCAGCAGCCAAAAACTTTGCTCTTTCTGAATTTTTTTCTAAAAGTTTGACTTCAAGCCCTCTGTCCTCAAATAATTTAGCAAGCATAAGCCCAATATTTCCGCCACCTACAATGCAGGCAGAGGAAAAAAAAGCATCATGCTTGTTTAAGGCTTTTAATAAATGCCTTTGCTGTGAACTTTTATATACAAAATACACAACATCATCTTTTTCAATGATGTCATCACCTGATGGAATAAAAAGTGTGCCTGCACGGCGTATGGCTGCTACTAAGATATCATTACTTTCTATAAGAGATTTAAACATCATAAGCGGGCTGCCTATAATAGCCCCTTCTTCAATTTTATAGCAAACCATGCGAACTTGCCCTTGAGCAAATTCAGCATAATCCAAAGCTTGCGGCAAAGAAAGTAAACGATCTATCATTCTTACAACTGCTTCTTCCGGATTCACTATCAATTGAATACCAATATTTTGCTCATCCAGCTTATGCATATAGTCTGAGTATTCGTATTCACGAACCCTTGCAAGCCGTGTTATTTGCGGATTTAAAACAGATGCATAAATTGAGGCAAGCACATTTATTTCATCATCATTTGTTGCAGCAATGCACACATCGGCAGTTGCAATTCCTGCCTCTTCCAAGATTTTAGGGCTTGCACCTGAACCCAGCACAGTTTGCACATCAAGGTTATTTTGCACATTCTCGAGCTTATAAGGATTTGAGTCAATCACAGTAACGATATATTGATCCCGTGAAAGACGTTTAGCAATTTGTGTGCCCACTTCCCCAGCGCCAATTATCAGCACATTTTGATATTTAAGCTTATGTGCTTCCCTTTTTTTGCCAAAGCCGAACATTAAAACTCCAAACTACCGGGAGTGCGTGGAAAAGCAATAACATCACGGATATTGCTCATTCCTGTTAAAAGCATAAGCATGCGTTCAAAGCCCATGCCAAATCCGGCATGAGGGGCAGATCCAAAACGCCTTAAATCAAGATACCACCAGTAATCAGCAGGGTTTTGACCAAGCTCAATAATGCGTTTTTCCAACACATCTAAGCGTTCTTCACGCTGTGATCCGCCAATAAGCTCACCTATGCGTGGCACTAACAAATCCATTGCCGCTACGGTTTCATTATCATCATTCATGCGCATATAAAAAGCTTTTATGCCTTTAGGATAATTATAAACAGTTACAGGCCCTTTGAAATATTCTTCTGTTAAAAATCTTTCATGTTCTGTTTGAAGATCTTGCCCACGAACAACAGGAAATTCAAATTTTTTATTTGATTTCAACAAAATATCTATAGCATCATAATAAGGAATTCTGTGGAAAGGCCCTTGTTGCAATTCTTTCAAACTGTCAAGCAAGCCCTTTGAAACAAAATTATCAAATAAAGTAAGGTCTTCCATTGAGTTATTCAAGGCATAATCAACTACATATCTTGTTAAATCTTCT
>CAYJHJ010000001.1:41683-54531 GCA_964370095.1 uncultured Desulfovibrionaceae bacterium
AGCAATTTCAGGTTCAATCATCCAAAATTCAGCCACATGCCTTGGAGTGTTTGAGTTTTCAGCTCTAAAAGTTGGCCCGAAAGTATAAACTTTTCCAAGGCTTAAAGCCATTGTTTCGGCCTCTAATTGCCCTGAAACCGTAAGCTGAGCTTCTTTTCCAAAAAAGTCTTGCGAAAAGTCAGCCTCATGTGGCGACAAGGTAGTAACCCTAAACATTTCGCCCGCTCCCTCACAATCAGAGCCTGTCAAAATTGGCGTATGCACATAGAAAAATCCCTGATTTTTAAAAAATTCATGTACAGCATAAGCCGCTTGTGAACGAATTCTGAAGGCTGCCCCATACTTGTTTGAGCGTGGGCGAAGATGAGCAATAGTACGTAAATATTCGTCTGTATGACGTTTTTTTTGTATTGGAAAAGTTTCAGGGTCTGCCAAGCCAAAAACTTCCATTTCAAGTGCTTTAACTTCCCATTTTTGGCCTTTACCGGGCGACTCAATCAAATCACCTTTAATTGCAATAGCTGCGCCTGTGTTTATCTGCCTATTTTCTTGAACCAATTCACTATAGGCTTGTGTGCCCTCATCAAGCACACATTGAATATTCATAAGACAAGAGCCGTCATTTATTTCTAAAAAACTAAAGGCCTTTGAATCTCTTCTTGTTCTAATCCAACCGCAAAGCTTTATGCCTTCTTTAGGGGCCTGTGCATTAAGTAGTTCTTTTATGCTTGTATGTTGCATAGTATTTCCTTTAATTTTTTTCTTATTTTCTCATTTTTTCCTAAAATGTCAAGTATGGATTTATTGCTTTTCTTCATAAAAATTAGCATATACACACAAAAAATGAGGTTAAATTTTATACTCGACTTTTTTTATTATTAACTTTATTATAATTTTAAGTTTTTATCTGGGAGAGTGAAAATGCCGTGTAATAAATATCAATATACCGACCTAAACGAAGCAAAAAAATTCTTTTCTTTTCTAAGTGCTAGAGATGAAGCTAGCCCACAAATAGATGAAAGTGTGAAACAAATTCTTAGCAATGTAAAAAATAATGGAGATCAAGCTCTTTTAGAATATACAAAGCAATTTGATGCCCCAAATTTTCAAGGCTCTTTTCTTGTGCCTGAGCACGTGATAGCAGAAGCAGCGGCAAGCATCCCTTCAGAAGATTATGCTATTTTGCAAGATGCATCTTTTCATATCAAGCAATTTCATGAAATGCAAAAAGAAAATTCATGGTTTCATACAAAGCCTGACGGCACTATTCTTGGCCAAAAAGTTGAACCTATTTCAAGGGCAGGCATCTATGTTCCGGGTGGAAAAAATGGAAATACGCCACTAATTTCCTCTCTTTTAATGGGTGCAATTCCAGCACTTGTTGCAGGTGTTTCAGAAATTGCTATTGTAAGCCCACCAAGAGAAGATGGAACACTAAATCCTTATATTTTAGCAGCTGCCTATCTTCTTGATATTTCAGAAGTTTATGCTGTTGGCGGAGCTTGGTCAATCGCTGCTCTTGCCTATGGAACACAGACAATTAAACCGGTTGACATTATTACCGGTCCGGGAAATGCCTATGTGGCAAGTGCCAAAAGAATGTTGCAAGGTAAAGTTGGCATCGATATGGTTGCAGGCCCAAGCGAAATTCTTATAATAGGTGATGAAAAATCAAACCCTGACTATATTGCTGCTGACATGCTTTCTCAAGCTGAACATGACACAATGGCCTCTGCCCTTCTTGTTACTGACAGCCAATACCTTACAGATAAAGTGCTAAAACATCTTGAAACTCGCTTGCAAAGCTTGCCACGAAAAGAAATTGCAAAAGAAGCTTTGGAAAAATTTTCTGCTGTAATCGTGCTGCCAAACATTATGCAATGCATTGAATTTTCAAATTTTATTGCTCCTGAACACTTAGAGGTTATGACTTCTGACCCTTGGCAGACCCTACCTTTTATTAAAAATGCAGGAGCTATCTTTTTGGGGCAATATTCCTCAGAATCAACAGGTGATTATTTTGCCGGGCCAAACCATGTGCTTCCAACCATGTCAACTGCAAGGTTTTCGTCAGGTTTAAGTGTTTCAACTTTCACAAAAAAATCAAATGTACTTTCAATTTCAAAAAATTTCGTAAATAAAAATGCAGCTTCCATCGCTCGACTTGCACGCCTTGAATCACTTGAGGCGCACGCACAAGCCATTGAAGCAAGAAAAAAATAATTAAAAGAGGTTATTATGATTGACACTGTTGAGGCTATCAGCATAAATTATGAAGAAGAAGGCATCTTAATTGTTAAAGAATTAGAAAAAGAAGTTATAAGCAAAAAAGGTGCTTGGGTTACTGTGCTTTTTCGTTATCAAGACTGGAATGCAAAAAAAGAAGAATACAGTGAAGATAAATATGCTATACGCCGCTATCAAAAAAGAGCAGGCGAATATAAAGCACAAGCAAAATTTTCACTGACTGACAAAGAGCAGGCAAAAGCCTTAGTGCACACTTTAAACGCATGGCTTGAAAAAAAATAGTTTCTATTAAACTCATAACTTTTATATATTTATAAGAAGTAAGGCATGAAAATTAAAAGAAAAACATATATAGAAAATGTTAAAAAAGATTTTCTTGCCTTACTTATAAAAAATTGGCAGAAAAGAAATAATCGCCTATTACACTTAGGGCTTGGGCATGGCATTGAACCAAGCTTTTTTTGGGATTTAGGCTTTGATGTCAGTGTTCTTTGCCAAAGCCAAGAAGAGCTTGTGCAATGTCAAAAAACAAATGGCAAAAAAATTGAATATTTTATAGGTAAACATGATCATCTTCCTTTTGATGAAAAAGTTTTTGATTATGTGGTGCTTACACATGTGCTTGGAAGTTCGCCTGAAAATTCAAACAACTATGCTGACAAAAAAAGCAAGGAAGAGCATTTTTCTTCATTAATAGAAGAAGCTCAAAGAGTTTCAGCCAAAAGCATTTGCCTTTTAGAATTTTCATCTTTTGCCCTAAGTAAGCTTGAACCGCACATTTCACCCTTCCTTTTAAGAAAAATAACAAAAACAGACAAATATAATTTAAGTGAACTTACAAAAAATAATGAAGAAATTCTTGCATGCTTCTCATCTGCACTTCATTCACCTTCTTTTATGTGGCATGAACGATTATTGCCTTTTTCCTCATATCCTTTAAATATACCTTTTGGTTCACTCATTGCCACAACGCTCAACCACTCACCACTTTTGATGACAAGTTTACCTCTGCAAGTCAGCTCAACTGTTAGCGAAATCATCTAAAAAAGGGACTATATGCGTATTATCATTATTAACTTCACCCGTTTTGGTGATACATTACAAAGCCAGCCTCTTCTCCATGCATTAAAAGCACAAGGGCACACACTAGCGTGGCTTTGCCTAGAAAATTTCGCCTCTGCGGTTGAAATGCTGGATGGACTTGATGCTATTTTCCCTTTTCCTTCTTCACTTCTTTTATCTCTCACAAGAGAGCTTGATCAAAACCCACGCTCAAACTCTTGGCATAAAGCACTCTCAGTTTTTGAAAACTTTGCCCAAAACATTGAAAACAGCTTCAAGCCCGAAGCAATTCTAAACCTTACCCCTATCAATATCGCACTTTTAACAGCAAAAAGACTTTCAATGCCAAGAAGTAAGAATGGGAAAAATTTGCCTAGCAAGCTTTCTGAAAATTCAAACACTTCAAATTTACCCGTTTTAGGCTTTGGCTTAGACGATGAAGGGCATATCAAAAATTCCACTGTTTGGGCAAGTTATATTCAAGCGGTAACTCTCAACCGAATTTCAAGCCCTTTTAATATTTCTGACGGCTTCACCTTACTGGGTGTAAAATCATTGCTGAATAAAGAAGCTCAAAATCCTAAAATTCGTTCTCTTGAAACAGAAACCACAAAAGAAGTTGATAATTTTTTGCATAATCTACCGATTGAAAATGCAAATACAAATCATAAAACACGTGCTTATATCGGCTTTCAACTTGGAGCAAGCAATGAAATCAGGCAGTGGGACATCAAGCATTTTGCCAAGCTAAGTCAAATTTTTGTCAATCAAGGCTATACTCCTGTTTTACTTGGTACAAAAGAAGAAGAACATTTAGCAGAACAATTTTACATAGCAAAAGGTACGGCAAAAAATGCCATAGGGAAAACAAATCTCAAGCAGCTTGCCGCCTTATTGGAAAAATGTAAACTTCTTATCACAAATGATACAGGCACTATGCACTTGGCAGCAGCTGTAAAAACACCTATTATCGGTATATTTTTGGCAACTGCTCAACCGTGGGACACAGGCCCTGTCAGTGCTGATGCCTGCCTAATAGAGCCAAATTTACCGTGCCACCCTTGCGATTTTTCAAAAAAATGCAGCATCAATAATATATGTAGAACAAGCATACCCCCTAAAATCATTGCAGAAATTGCACTCGGACGCTTAGAAAAAAATTCATGGCAAAAAGCTTTTTCAGAACATGCAAGAATTTGGCAAAGCATGAGAGATGAAGAAGGGTTTCTTACGCTCAAACCACTTGATATTATAGATAAAAATCAAAGATTTTCCCTTTATTCCATGCAAAGAACAGTCTATAAAGAATTTTTACACCTCTTAAGCTTAAGAGCTGAAAATATAAAAGGAAATGCACAAATTCCACCTCTTTTACCGATTGGGAGCATTGAAAATAAAAAATTAAGGCAAAATCTTGACGCTTGCCTTGAACTATTTTTTCTACTTGAGCAACAAGGAAAGCTTCTCACAACAGTTCCGCGTATGAAGCAAGCTTTTTTGGCAACAAATCAAAAAATACTAATCAATTTGAAAGATATCAGCTATTTAGTTCCATTGGCTCGTATGTGGGAATATGGCATGGAAAGTTATGGCGACAATCTTGATAACTTTTTTCAATTTATTGAAATTGTTAAAGATGTAATGGAAAATTGGAAAAAATCATTACCGCTAGAATAATAGAAACTCCTTTTTCTAAACTTTGGCACAAATTTTGCAAACTGTCTCCATATGAAAGGAAAAAATGACAGTGCATTATGCAAAGTCAAAACCACCAAAAATGAAACAGGAGTATTATTATGATTATTATAGACGGAAAGCAAACAGAACTTTCAATTTCTAATTTTGAAAATTTAGAGCAACTTTTAGTAAGTGTTTCAAACACTGATGAAATGAGCGAAAGAATTGTAACTGATATTTTGGTTAACAAAGAGCAGTTCAGTGAACTTTATCCACATCAAGCTGAAGACATTGAATCTGATGAACTTGAAAGTGTTGAAATTGTTTCAGTTCCTTATAAACAGATGGCACTTGATATTACTACTGAACTTTATAAAGTTAGTAAATTAATGCAGATTTCAAGCACAGAAATTTCTAATTATTTCCGTGCCGTCAATACAGAAGAAGGATTGCCCCTTTTCCTTGATCTTATCAATGTTATACGTAATTTTATGGCTATGGTAGCTGTTTTACGTAGTGAATTTATTGATAGAGTTGATGAAAAATTTGTAAATCACGTTGAAGCTATTTCTCAAATTCTTGGTGAAATGAATGAAGTTTTGATAAGCGAAGATTGGCTTGTGCTTGCTGACCTCATGGAATTTGAATTCAAACCAACCTGCCAAGGCTGGGAAACAATTTTAGACAATTTACAAAATGACATCAAAACAATTATCTAATTGATATTATTATAAAAATTTGATAAGTAAAAATATTTCTATTCTCAAGGAGAACACATGGCAACGGTATTATCAATGCTGGACAGAGCACTTATTTTAGCACAACATGAACTTGAAGCCTTAAATGCTGGTAATGTTGAAGAGGCAGAATCATATTTCATGGAAAGATCAGAGCTTTTAAGCAAAGCCTATAATAACCACGATGAAGTAAGCACCGAAGACTATGTAATAAAACTTATTGCAATTCAAGGTTATAATCAGCTCATCTGTGAAGTAGGCGAAGAATTAAAAGCAAGCCTTCGCTCTGATATCTTAGCAAGCCAAAAAAGCACAAAAGCTGCAAAAGCTTATATCACTACCTCCTATAGATATTAGTACTATCAATCATTTTGGTACTCTTTTCATAACAGGCAAGCCCTTAATCCATCAAAGGATTAAGGGCTTGTTTGTTTATATTTATAATAAAATTAAATGCCTAATGCTGCTGCTTCGTCAACAATCCAAATAAGTTCACCTTTTGGGCGAATAAATTGAGCTGGATATTTTGGTTCATCAAGCAAGTTTAATGCGTGTGAAAGCGGCTTATGCTTATCTTTTCCACTTACCATAAAAATGCAGGATCTTGCATTATTAATTGCCGGCAAGGTTAGAGTAAGCCTATCAGCAGATTTAGAGCGTACGTATTGATCAATAACAATTCGATCTTTTTCAAGCAAACCTTGTTCTTCAGGGAAAAGTGAGGCCACGTGTCCATCATCTCCAAGCCCAAGAAGCACACAGTCAAAGCGTGGAAATTCGCCCGGCTGCAACCTAAAATGTTCTTGCAATAAAAATTCGTATGAAGTTGCAGCCTTAACAGGGTCATCTTCACCTTTCATTCTATAATACCAAGTTATAGGAACATGGCTTAAAAGCTCACGTCTTGCAACACCATAATTGCTAGCAGGATCTGATGGGTCAACACAACGTTCATCCACCCAATAGATGACAATTTTTTCCCAAGGTAATCTATCTGCCCAGTCTGAACCTGAAAGTAAACGGAAAAGTGGCAAAGGTGTGTTACCGCCTGAAAGGGCTAGTGTAAAAGTGCCTCGTTCTAAAATGGCTTGTTCACATAATTCTGCAATATGATGTGCACAACGTTCTGCTATTGCTGCACTATTTTTATGCACATGAACCGCTAAGTGTATTGATCTTGACATAGGTCCTCTTTATTACGATTGATTTTGAACTAATTCTAAGGCTAAAATTCTGTCTATTTCTTCTTTTGCTTTTTCAATAAAAATCGGCAATTTTTCTTTTATGATAGGGCTTAATTCCATGCTCCATGTAGTATAATCAAAAGGTTCCATTCCTAAGATAAAAAGCTTTGGTCTTTTTTTATACATGAGCTCAGCCATATTAATAGAGTCAATAAGGTCAATATCATGAATTGACATTCTTTGATCTTGATTTTTTGTCAATTCTTCTTCTGTCAACCTATAAATTGTTCCCGGCTCTTTTTTTGCATGTAAAATATCCAGAATTAATACATGGCTGTACTCTTCAAACAAATAAAAAACATCATGTGTAAAGGTGCCTGCTTCCATCACGCTTACATTTTCGGGCATTTTTTCTTTCATAAGCTCTAAAGCAGCATGAACACCAAGCCCATCGTCCATAAGCAAAATATTTCCTATACCCATGACAAGCAATTTCATAATTATTTCCTTAGAATTTCTTTCTAAATTTATATAGCATTATTTATTTTTAAAGGCAACTCTTGAGGGGGGGGCTAAACATAAATTATTGGTATGAATTAACTGATGGCGACAAAATTTCAATATTTACAGGCGGCGGGTTTTCTTTATAAAAATTTGAATAAGCGTCCTCATCTTTTTTTTCTTTTTTAGGCGAAACACGGATGATTTCTTCATTACTTTCTTCATCCTTTTCAAAGAAAATTGAATTATGGCTGTTTTTTGTGCCTATAATTTCATCTTGATTTTGGGCAAAAATTTCTGCAGGCATGCAAAGAAAAAGAAAGAAAAAAACACTACATAAAAAGAAAGATAAAGCACTTTTTTTACTATTCTGCAATTTATCAAAGGTATTCAAGCGTATATTTTTTATCATAAAAACCCCCTTAAAAATCACTTGTCAAGAGTGTAAATTTTCTATAAGATTGTTTCTGCACAGATGAGGGCAAACAATATCAATAGAGAGGATACAATGACTCACGACAGAAGTAAAGCTTATACTGCCACCGGTGTTAACATACACGCCGGAAACGAATTTGTTCAGAAAATCAAAGCGGATGTTTCCTCAACACACAATCATAGTGTTCTTACAGATATTGGCGGCTTTGGCGGACTTTATCGCCCTGACCTTGCCGGCATGGAAGACCCTATTTTAATAGGTGCAACTGACGGCGTTGGCACAAAGCTTAAACTTGCCATTGATTTCCAAAAACACGATACCGTTGGCATAGATTTAGTTGCCATGAGCGTTAATGATATTCTTGTTCAAGGCGCAAAACCATTATTCTTTCTTGATTATTACGCAACTTCAAAATTAGAAATTGAGGTTGCTGCAACCGTTGTTGCCGGAATAGCCGAAGGGTGCAGGCAATCAAATTGTGCCTTACTTGGCGGTGAAACCGCCGAAATGCCCGGAATGTATGCTAAAAACGATTATGATTTAGCAGGCTTTTGTGTGGGTGTTGTTGATAATTCTAAATTAGTTGACGGCTCGGGCATAAGTGTTGGTGATGTTATTTTGGCACTTCCCTCTTCAGGTGTTCATTCAAATGGCTTTAGCTTAGTACGAAAAATTCTTGAAGATAGCGGCCTTAAAAAAGACGATATTTTCCCCGGCACAAATGAAAGTGTTGCAGAAGTTCTTTTAAAGCCAACCACAATTTATGTTGAAATTTTGAAAAATATCATGCGTGATTTTTCAATTAAAGGCATGGTTCATATTACTGGTGGCGGTTTTTATGACAATATCCCGCGTGTTTTACCTTCACAAGTTCAAGCAAATATCAATTTTGGCACTTGGGATTCTTTGCCTGTTTTTGATTGGATTAAAAATGAAGGCGACATGACTTGGGAAGAAATGCTGCAAATTTTTAACTGCGGTGTTGGTTTTGTGCTTATTGTTGATAAAGAAAGCGCTTCTGAAATTTTAGGCAGATTTTCTGCTATGAATGAAAAAATCTGGCAAATTGGCACAATAGAAAAAAGAAAAAGCGCTACAAGTGAGCAAGTGCTTATTAGTTTTAGCTAGCGCACGTTTCTAACTCAAGGTATCTATACTTTATATGGCGAAAAAAGGAATACTTATTGTTGCCTATGGTTTAGGATCATTTAGTGCAGCTCAAGCCTTCTCAGCTTTTTGCAAAGAGGCTGAAAAAACCTTTGCGCCTATACCTGTTCGCTATGCCTTCACCTCTGAACTCAGCCGAAAACTTCTTGCAGAAAAAGGAAAAAAATCTGATTCCGTTCAAAAAGCCATAGAAAAAATGCTTTTTGAAAAATATACGCATATTTATGTGCAATCTCTTCATCTTGTGCCAGGTGTTGAATATCAAGGTCTTGTTGAAGCTGTTAATTCCCTTCTAGAAAAATATCCGCTTGAAAGCAATAAAGATTTCACGCCCATCATAAAAGTCGCCCCTGCTTTATTTCAAGAAAAAAGATTTTTTAAAAAAGCAGTTGAATCTTTGGCTGAAAATCTTTCATACCTTAATTCTGAAAAAGAAGCTCTTCTCTATATGGGGCACGGAACAAATAATCCCAAAGAATTTCAAACAGATGCAATCTATAAACAATTACACAATGAACTGCATGCACTTGATAAAAGGCTTTTTTTGGCCTGCATGGAAGGCACAAATACTTTAGGCGATATTTTACCGCTTTTAGAAAAAGAAGAATTTAAAAAAGTTCATCTTTTTCCTTTTTTCACACTTATTGGCAAGCACACAAATGAAGATATGGCCGGTGAAGATTCATCTTCTTGGAAATCACGCCTACAAGACAAAGGTTTTGTATGTTCAGCCCAATGTGTTGCCTTGTTGCAAAAAAACGATTTTATCAACTTTTGGCTAGAATCGCTTCAAACTTTACTGCACGAATAAAATTTACAAAAATTTTACAAATTAAATGCTTTACAAAAGCCTTTATAATTTTATACACTCAAATTATAATAAAAAATAAAAGGTGTGTCTATGTCAATAATTTCAAAAGAGATGGAAACTACCATCGAAAACGGCTCGATGATACGAAAAATGTTTGAAACAGGCGCTCAATTAAGGGCTGAATATGGGGCTGACAAAGTCTGCGATTTTAGCCTAGGAAACCCTGATCTTGCCGCTCCTGAATCAATTATCAAGGCTTTGGAAAAGATGGTTGAAAAAGCAAAAGAACCTGCTGCATTAGGATATATGCAAAATGCAGGCTTTGAATTTGCACGAAAAAGCTTGGCAGATTATCTTTCAAAAGAGCAAAATTGCACTTTAGATGCCTCCGATGTTGTTCTTACATGCGGAGCAGCAGGCGGAATGAATGTTTTTTTCCGCACTGTTTTAAATGCAGGTGATGAAGTATTAGGAATAAGCCCCTACTTTGTAGAATATTTCAAATATATAGGCTCGCACAATGGTGTTTTTAAGCCAATTCCTTCACTTGAAAATACTTTTGAGCCTGACATCAAGGCACTAGAAGAAGCCATCAACGAAAAAACTCGTGCTATTTTGATAAATACGCCAAACAATCCTACAGGCGTTATCTATTCTAAAGAAGTTATACTAAAACTTATAGCACTTGTGGAAAGAGCAAGCAAAAAATTCAATACTTTCATCTACTTACTAGCTGATGAACCCTATCGCTTCTTGGCTTATGATAAAGAAGTGCCTTCAATTTTAGATAAATCTGCTCATTGTGTAGTTATTGGTTCTTTCTCCAAAAACTTAGCATTAGCAGGCGAAAGAGTTGGTTATATCGCTCTTTCACCTCTTTTGGAAAATCGTGCTCTTCTTATGGCAGGGCTTGTGCAAGCAAACAGGTTTTTAGGTTATGTGAATGCTCCTGTTATCGGGCAATACCTCATGGATGCAGGGCTCAACTCAGAAGATTTGCAAAAAAACTTTGAAGAAGCAAAAGCAATTTATGCAAAAAGAAGAGAGATTTTTGCCTCTGTTTTAAAAGAAGCAAATATTGAATTTCTTATGCCTGAAGGAGCTTTTTATTTCTTTATAAAATCACCTGTAGCCGATGAAAAAATATTTGTTGAAGCTTTAAAAAAAGAATTGGTGCTTGCAGTTCCCGGATCAGGCTTTGGAAAAGCGGGCTATGTAAGGCTTTCATTTGCTGTTCCCGATAAAATGATTGAAAATTCAAGACAGGGCTTTATAAATGCTGTAAAATCCGTGGCATAAAAATACTTACACTTTAAAAATAAAAAAGATATTCCTTCTTATGAAGCGAATATCTTTTTTTATATTTATGCTTTATGCGACATTTTTTATTCGTAATGCCCTGTTTCAACACCCTCAACATCAATAATATGCGGCACCATGCGTATTAAAACGCCTTTTGGCCCAACTTCTGTAAATGAGCGAATTTTTGCATTATACATATTTGTTATTGTTTGCGACCATAAAACTGATGAAACCACTTGCTTTTTCATAAGCGTGAACATTCTTTTGCCCTCAGTTATAGCTTCTGCCGTAACATTTGCATAAATAGGCGCTATTGGTTCATTCCAATCATATTTTTCTAAAGCTTTTGAAAATTCCACATTGATTTCTGCCATTAAAGAAGTATGGAAAGCACCGCTCACCGCAAGTGGAATAGCTTTTGCTTTTTGAGGCTTCAACCTTTCCACAAGCTCTTCAACAGCATCTTTATGCCCACTGATAGCAAATTGCTTAGGCGTATTATAATTTGCAATACGCACCACTCTATCACTTTCTTTTGAGAGTTGTTCAATCACAGGCTCAATTTCATCTTGCCCTAAACGAAGCACCACATACATAGTACCCTCTTTGTTCGGGTCAGCATCATTCATGAGTTTTCCGCGTAAAGAAACAATTTTAAGCGTATCATCAATAGAAAGCACTTTTGCTGCGGCTAATGCTGAATATTCACCAAGGCTATGCCCTGCAAAAGCTAAAGGTTCAACCTTTGATTCATATGTTAACCACAAGGCAAGATTTACGGTTGTAAGTGCCGGTTGCAAATTTCTTGTATTTGCCATTAACGTTTCATCATTGCTTTCCCAGTAAATTTCACGAAGTGGCAATGATGAATATTTTTCAGCTTTTTTCCAAAGCTCCATCACTTCTTTTTCTCTTTCGGCAAGTTCTTTGCCCATCATTGAACTTTGCGAACCTTGCCCTGGAAAAAGAATAGCTGTTTTTCTTGTATTCGTCATAAAAATTCCTTTCAGTAAAATTATGTATCTATGTATAGTTTATAGATTAATCATATTTAACTGAAGAAATTTTCATCAATCTATCCCAATTATGATGTGATTGGATATATCTGAAAGTGCCTGTTTTTGCACGAATTACCATTGATTGCGTTGTCGCACCATTTTTGCTGTAGGTAACACCTTTCAACAAATCGCCACCTGAAATTCCTGTTGCAGCAAAAAAGGCATCATCACCACGCACCAAAGTTTCAACAGAAAGAATTTCTCTTGTGTCAATTCCTGCTTTTTCAATAGCTTCTTTTTCTAGATATGATTGAGGATCAAGCCTTGCCAAAATTTGGCCGCCCATGCCTTTGATTGCACAAGCTGAAATCACACCTTCAGGTGAGCCGCCCACACCCATCATAATATCAACATCAGTGTTAGGATCACAAACCATTAAAGCACCTGTTAAATCGCCGTCAGTGTGCAATAAAATTCTTGCACCAACTTCACGCACTTCTTGAATGATTTTTTGATGACGCGGTTTATCCAAGATAAAAACAACAATATCATTTATATCTTTACCTGTAGCTTTTGCAACATTTGCAATAGTATCTTTTACAGGAGCATCAAGGTCAATCACGTTTCTGGCTTCTTCACTTACCACAAGTTTTTGCATATAAAAACTTGGGCCGGGATTATACATTTTTCCTTTTGGGCATGCACCTATAACAGAAATTGCATTGG
>CAYJHJ010000001.1:54541-55864 GCA_964370095.1 uncultured Desulfovibrionaceae bacterium
CTCTGCCAAAAGCAAGAAGTGAAGTTCCTTCAACCGGATCAACTGCTATATCAAGTGCAGGACCTTGACCAAGGCCAACTTTTTCTCCTGTGTATAGCATAGGGGCTTCATCTTTTTCACCCTCACCAACGATAATTGTTCCGTCAATATCAAGAGAATTAAAAGATAAACGCATAGCATCAACTGCAGCACCGTCGCCTGATTCTTTTTGCCCCCTGCCAAGCCAACGAGCAGAAGCTAAAGCCGCAGTTTCAGTTACTCTTACTAGATCAAAACCTATATTCTTTTCCGGAGTTTGCATAAAATCTCTCTTTTTTATATGTTAAAGATTATTTTCTTTTTGTGGCTTTTTATACTATAGATTTTTTAAAAGCTCAAGTTTTTTTAAAGGCCAATATTTTATAAAAAACAAAAAAAGGTGGTGAAAGAATTTCCTTCACCACCTATATTATACCTTATTTACATATCTTATTTAAAGATACCAACAAGTAAGAAACAGAAACCGGTTACAACAAACATACCGGCAATATTAAGAATCAAGCCGGCTCTGATCATTGCAGAAATCGGCACTCTTCCGCTACCGAAAACAATAGTATTCGGAGGTGTTGCAACAGGCATCATAAATGCACATGAAGCAGCAATTGCAGCAGGAATTGTGTAGAATTGCGGATCAACACCTTGAGTTGCAGCCAACGCACCAAGAAGTGGTAAGAAGGCAGCAGCTGTAGCTGTGTTTGAAGTTACTTCAGTCAAGAAGATGATAACTGTTACAATTGTAAGCATCATAACAACAGGAGCAACGCCTTTCAAGCCGCCCAAAGCTTCTGAAATCCATAAAGCAAGACCTGAAGAAGAAATAACAGCAGCTAATGACAAGCCACCACCAAAAAGAAGAAGTGTTCCCCATGGAAGGCCTGAAGTTGCTTTCCAATCCATAACAAATATTCTTTTCTTTGCATCAACAGGAATAATAAAGAGCAATAATGCCGCTGCCATAGCAATAAAGGTATCATTTACGTAAGTAAAATAGTTATCAATAAATGGTTCTGTAATCCAAGCACAAGCAGTTAAAGCAAATATAACAGCAATATATTTTTCGCCTTTACTCCAAGCACCTAATTTAGCAAGTTCTTGTTGAATAACCTGTCTTGAGTTTTCAGAATTAAGATTAAATCTTTTTCTGCAAAGCCAGCACCAAGTAATAATAAGCATAGACACTGCAACAGGCACACCTAAAAGCATCCACTGCCCAAAACCAATGCTGATTTGATAGTTTTCTTCTAAATACGCTTTTAAAAATGCGTTAGGAGGAGTTCCGATAAG
>CAYJHJ010000001.1:55874-59648 GCA_964370095.1 uncultured Desulfovibrionaceae bacterium
ATGCAACAGCTAATAAAAGAGATGTAGCATAACGCTTATGATCGGGGTTATTTTCATCAACAACCATTGTTATAACCGATAAAGCAATAGGAAGCATCATAATAGCTGTGGCAGAGTTACTTACCCACATAGAAAGAAATGCAGTAGCTATCATAAAACCGGCAATTTGGTGTATACCTCTATAGCCAACAACGTTAATAATGTTTAGTGCAATTCGACGATGAAGGTTCCATCTTTCCATAGCAATACCCAACATAAAACCACCTAAGAAAAGATAGATTGTTGAGTTAGCATAAGGTGTCAAAGCTTTGCCCATAGTACCTAGCCCTAATGCAGGTATAAGGATAATAGGTAATAATGAAGCCATAGGAATAGGAATTGCTTCGGTTGCCCACCAAATGGCCATAAGAGTTGCTAAACCAAAGCATTTCCACGCTTCAGGGCTCATTCCTTGTGGGGGGTCGAAAACAAATACTACTGCAAAACCTAAAAGGCCAAGCACAAATCCTATCCAGCACTCAATTCTGTAAATGCCTTGATATTCCTCAAGTTTTTCCGGTAACGGCATATTTCCTCCAACTCGTTAAAATTAAACAAAATCAAATCAAATCAAAAGCCAATATGAAATGTAAATATTGTATGGCTTATACTTTGCACATAATATTTACTATTTTCTAAATTTATTTTTATGCCATTGCCGCTTCAACATTTGGCTTAGCATAAAGTTCATCACCATATGAATCATTCACCACCAAAAGCGGCATATTTTCAATTTCAAGCTTACGGACTGCTTCAGGCCCTAATTCTTCATAAGCAATAATATCTACTTTTTTTACGCATTTTGAAGATAAAGCCCCTGCTCCGCCTGTTGCAAGAAGATATAAACCTTTATGCTCTTTCATCGCGTCAATAACTTCTTTGCTTCTTTTGCCTTTGCCCATGCTTGCGGCAAGCCCTAAAGAATAAAGGCGCGGTGCATAAGCATCCATGCGTGAAGAAGTGGTTGGGCCGCATGCACCAATCACCTTTCCTTCAGGTGTTGGAGATGGCCCCATATAGTAAATAACTTGCCCTTGCATTTCAAAAGGCAATTCTTTTCCTTCGTCAAGTGCTTGAATAAAGCGTTTATGCGCTGCATCTCTGCAGGAATAAATTGTGCCTGAAAGATAGACAAGATCGCCTATTTTTATTTTTTCAATTTCTTCTTTTGAAATTGGGGTTGTGATATTCCAAGTTGCCATAATGTCCTCATTATCAGCTAAATGTTATAAGAATTAAAATACAATAGTTCCATGCCTTATTGAATGGCATTGAATATTCACAGCAAGTGGCAAAGAAGCAATATGACAAGGAGCTTTTGCAATTTTCACAGCAAAGGCCGATGTAACACCGCCAAGACCCATAGGGCCAATGCCAAGCTTGTTGAGCTTTTCTAATAATTCTTCTTCCAAAGCTTGTAATTCAGCATCTGGGTTAGTATCGTAAAGATCACGTAACAAAGCTTTTTTAGCTAAAATCGGGGCTGATTCAAAAGTTCCGCCAAGCCCAATTCCCACAACAACAGGCGGGCAAGGGTTTGGCCCTGCTTCTGCAACACGATCTATCACAAATTTCTTCACGCCTTCAATGCCTTGTGAGGGGCTTAGCATGGTTACTCTTGACATATTTTCACTGCCACCGCCTTTTGCAAGAAAAGAAATTTTAAGGCCATCGCCTGCTACCATTTCGGTATGAATAACAGCAGGTGAATTATCAGTGGTGTTTTTACGGCTGATAGGGTCGCACATTGATTTTCTAAGATAAGCTAAATCGTATGCTTTTATCATTGCTTGATTGATAAGATCATTCAAAGTGCCTTCTTCAACTTGAACTTTTTCACCACGTTCCACAAAGAAAATTCCAGTGCCTGTGTCTTGGCACAAAGGCAGCTTTGATTCTTTTGCATAATCAGCATTTTCAATCAACTGCCTAAAAATTTCTTTAGAAGCAGGACTTGTTTCTGCTTCATAGCCTTTTTGAAGTGCCATATAAGCATCTGGCTCTAAAACCGTGCTGCAATGAGAAATCATTTCAACAATGCCGTCAAATATTTGTTTATTTTGAATAATTTTCATAAGTTACCTATTCAGCACCAAGCTTTTTCAAAATAAATTTAGGCACAATTCCTTTCACACTTTCAATAGTAACCATGCGGCGCATAATACCTAATTGATCTTGCAAAGGGATTTGTTTTGGGCACACATCTTCACAACCAAGTAAGCCCATGCAACCAAATACACCTGTGTCATCGCCTACAAGTTCATAATAGTCTTTACTGGTACGATTATCACGCGGGTCAAGATAGAAACGAGCAAGCCTGTTTATGCTTGTTGCACCGATAAAATCTTCACGCATACGTGCATTACCGCAAGCAGCAACACAGCAACCACATTCAATACATCTATCCAATTCAAAGATTTGCACTGCCAATTCATTATCCATACGCTCTTCTTCGGCATATGGATCAAATTCTTTTTCTGTATGAATCCATGACTCAATTTTTGTGCCAATTTGCCTAAACCAAGTGCCTGTGTCTACTGATAAATCACCGACTAGTTTGAAAACAGGAAGCGGATGAAGAGTTATTACATCAGGCAAATCAGATGTTTGTGTGTGGCAAGCAAGCCCGGGGCGCCCATTTATCACCATACCGCAAGAACCGCATATGCCTGCTCTACAACAAAAGTCAAATTGCAAGCTTGGATCTTGAGTGTCACGGATAAGGTTTAATGCCACGAAAAGAGTCATACGATCAAATTCTTCCAAGAAAAAAGATTGCATATGAGCTTTTCTTGCGGGATCGGCGGGATTATAACGAAATATTTGAAATTCTAACTTTCTAGCCATGTTTAGTCCTTTATATGTTTGGAAACACTATTTAAGTAAATTTTCGTTGATACGAAGTTTTTCAGCAGGAATATCAGCATAAAGAATTTTTCCGCCGCCATAGCCACGCTCACCCGGTGCAAGCTCATAATAAGGAGTTGCCTCTTCATAGCTGAGTGTTGGCAAAGTATCGCCGGGCTTCCAATACGCAAGTGTGCGGTTAAGCCATTGCTGATCATTACGTTCAGGATAGTCTTCACGAGCGTGTGCACCACGGCTTTCAGTTCTCATTAATGCGCCATAGGCTGTGCAAAGGGCAAGTTTAAGCATGCCATCAACACGAAGTGCCAAAGAAAGTTCAGGCGTAAAGCCAACATTTGAACCTTGCAAGCCAATATTTTTTGCTCTTTCACGAAGTTCTTGCAATTTAGCAACACCTTCTTCAAGGCTTGGGCCATTTCTAAAAATACCCACGTGTTCCATCATAATATCTTGCATTGCATCACGAATTTCTGTTGCATTTTCTTTGCCATTTTTTGAATGTGCTATAGTATCGATTTTTTCTTCAATTTTCTTTTTAGCATCTGCAATACATTGAGTTTTTATAATATTTTCATTAGATTTCAAAAATTCAGTAACTTTTTCACCAATCACTCGGCCTGAAACAATGGTTTCAGCCAAAGAGTTTCCGCCAAGGCGGTTAAAGCCGTGCATATCCCAACAAGCAGCTTCACCGGCTGAGAATAAGCCATGAAGTCCATAAGCAGCACCGTCTTTATTCACACGCACACCGCCCATAGAATAATGCTGGGTTGGGCGAACAGGAATAAGCTGATGAATTGGATTAACTCCTAAGAAATGTGTTGAAATATCATATACTTCACGAAGGTTTGTTGTAATATGTTTTTC
>CAYJHJ010000002.1:0-22092 GCA_964370095.1 uncultured Desulfovibrionaceae bacterium
AATCAAGAAGGATTTTTATAGTTTCCGTGTCATTAGCTAAAGCTGCATAGTGCAGAGGAGTTATAAGGTTTGGCATTTCATCTTGGCTAAGATCAGTTTTTTCAATAAGTATCTTTGTTGCTTCGGCTTCACCTTTAGCAGAGGCATAGATAAGGGCATTTGCATTTCTTTGATCTAAAGCTCTTGTGTCAGCCCCTGCATCAAGTAATAAAAGAAGTGATTCAGTAGACCTTTGCACAGCTGCAAACATAAGAGGGGTTCTTCCTTTACCATCACGAGCTTCAATGTTTGCCCCGCGTTTTATAAGTAAATTTACAACTTTATGATGTCCATAACTTATTGCATGCGTAAGTGCGGTTGAACCTGTTGAATCAGTTGCTTCAATATTGGCACCCCTTTCAAGAAGTAATTCAATTGCTTTATAATTACCTCGCATGGCACATTGCAAAAGTGCTGTCGTGCCATTTGGTGAAGTTGCTTCAATATCTGCCCCGGCTTCCAGTAAAATCTTGACAATTTCTAAGTTTTCTAAAGATAAGGCAAGCATAAGAGGTGTTTTGCCGTTGGCATTTTTTGATTGAAAGTCTGCTTTATTTTCAACAAGTGTTTTAACAGCTTGCACATCTTGAGCCATAATAGCAGAAATTAACGGCTGATTTCCGCCTTTATTGTTTGAGTTAATATTTGCTCCATAAGCTGAAAGCATAGCAACAAGTTCATAATGTTTACCATGAATGGCAAGCATTAATGCCGTATTGTTGTTTTGATCTTTTGCTTCAATATCAGCCCCTGCACTCAAAAGCGCTTTTACAACATCACTTTGCCCCCTTGAGGCTGCAAGCAAAAGAGGTGTTTTTTTATTATTATCAAATTCATCAAGCTTCACACCTGTTCGCAAAAGGGGATTAATTACACTCATATCACCCTTAAAACTTGCATAGTGAAGCACAGATTTTGACTGGCTATCCTTCAAATCTGCATTTGCATTTTTTTGTAAAAGGAGTTTTAGGCTTTCAATATGCCCATTTTCACAGGCTTTAAAAAGTGCACTTTGCCCTTTAAGGTCAACTTCATCAATCTTTGCACCCATATTCAAAAGATATTCAACCACTTCCGTTTGCCCATTTGCTGCAGCATATAAAAGAGGAGTAAAGCCATGTTCATCTTTATTGTTTATTTTATCACCAAGAGACATAAGAAGCTTCACGGCTTCAAGATGTCCGCTTGTTGCAGCGTGCATGAGGGCTGTTCTTTTTTCACGGTCTGTAGCTTTAATATCAGCACCCTTTGAAAGCAAAAACTTGATAACTTCCGTCTGCCCCTTTGATGAAGCTTGAATATTTGAAGTCATGTACGAGCTGTCTTTTGCTTCTATGTCAGCACCATATTCAAGCAGGATTTCCATGTTTGCAATTCGCTCATCTGCACAGGCTTGCATGAGGGGCGTTCTGTTTTTTATATCTTTTGCTTCAATGTTTGCCCCACTATCAAGAAGAACTTTAAGCGATTTTGTATCGCCTTTTTGAGCAAGCACACTTAAAGCTGTTTTATTATCGGCATTTTTCTTTTCAAGGTCAACACCGGCTTTAATAAGAGCTGATATAACACCACGATGATTAAACTCTGCTGCAAGCATCAAAGGATTTTTATTGTCATTCCCTTTTAATTCTATATTGGCATTTTTAGCTATCAAAAGTTCAACAATTTGTGTATACCCGCCTTTTGCTGCATGCATGAGTGCAGTTTTATTGTCATTATCTTTTAAATCAACAAGTGCATTGTTTTCAAGCAACAATTTTACAATCTCAACTTTATTATTTGTTGCAGCAAGCATAAGTGCAGTTGTGCCCTTATTAAAGGCACGGTTTAAATCCGCCCCTTCATCAATAAGCCTTTTAAGGCCATTATAATCAAAATTGAGAAGTGCGTTTATAAATCTGTTTTCCAATGCACTCATACTTACCTCTTAATGCTGAACAATACTTCTATTATAATGTATATGTTTTATTATCATAAATTAATTTCATAAAAGCATCTTCTTCAAGTACTTTTGCAAAATAATACCCTTGTGCCATATCACAATTAATATTTTTAAGCCAAACAGCTTGATTTTTATCTTCAATTCCTTCAGCCACAACTTTCATATCAAGACTTTTAGCTAAACTTATAATGTTTTTCACTACCATTGAGCCCCTTGGTGCATTTTCTTGAAAATCAAGAAAGGCTTTATCAAGCTTTAAAACATCTGCTTCAATAATACTTAAGCGGTTTAGCGAAGAATTGCCCGCTCCAAAATCATCAAGTGCCACACTAAAGCCGATTTTATGAAGAATTTTAATAATAGTTGGCAAGTCTTTTTCAAAATTACTTATTGCTGATTCGGCTATTTCGATTTCTATTAAGGAAGGGCTTACTTTATATTTCTTTAAAATTTCAACAAGTTGTTTTATTTGTGCAGCTTTTGAAAGTGTTATAGGCGACATATTGATAGCTATTTTAGGCATACTGACAGTATCTTTATTTTGTTGTAAAATATTGCAAACTTCTTCAAAAACATAGACTACAAGTTGTGAAATAAAACCAATAATCTCCATTACAGGAATAAACTCATTTGGGTAAATAGGATCACCTATAGGCGGAATCCAACGTGCAAGTGCTTCTGCACCTATTATTTTCAAAGAGTTAAGATCAATTTTAGGTTGAAAGTGCACTTTAAATTCTTTGCTTTGAATAGCATGCTCCATTCTATAAATGACATTAAGCATAGTTTCTGCTTCTTCGCGCATTCTTTCAGTAAATTCTTCACATGCTGTATTGTGTATTTTTTTAGCTTTACTGTGAGCAATACGAGCATTGTCAAGCATAGAGTTCATTGTTTCGTTTTTTGTTCTGTTTTTATAAAAACCCACAGATAAATTTAAAGAATATTCTTCTCCTACAACGGACTTAATCCGTGGCATAATATAAGTTTTAACAACTTCTTCAATGCTTTTGCCAGCAGAAATTTTCTTAAAAATCAAAAACTGTTCTGCAAGCCGCCTTGATAAAACAACATCATCTTTTTTATATGCATCAGTAAGCGCATCTGCCATAGCAAGAATAACTTCTGTGCCTTTGTCAATTCCATAATACGTATTTATCATTCTAAAGTAGTCAACATCAATAAATATCAGTTCATATTCATTGATTTTTGCTTTTTGAAGCTTTTCATTTACAATTTTAGTAAATTGAGAAAAAGAATCAAGTTCAGTCAAATCATCTTTGGCAAGCACGCTGATAGCCAAGCGATAGCGAACAAGCAAATAAAGAACAATAAGCAAAATCATAAATATTATTGTGCCTGCGATGATATAATTTAGATTATTTTTAATAAATTGCTTAGTACCAAAAATCGGAGCATAACGAGCTACTTCATTTACAACAATGCTAACTATTGTTTCAATAGGTTCTTTATTGATAATAGTGTTGAAAATTTCAAGATATTCATCATCCATTGCTCTTGAAATTTGCATTTTCAATTCAAGCGGAAGGTTTAAAGCATATTGATGCCTACCGTTTGTAACGCCGTATGTAACAGAATTTACCCCTAAGTTGGTAACAATTAAAGCATCTATTTGCTTATCTTCAAATGCTTTTAAAAGTTTATCTGCATCATTGTAATAAATAAGCTGAGCACTTGGAAACTTGTTGAAAAACTTGAAATTTGTGAATGATATATAACTTAAAGTTCCAATTTTTGCATTTTTAGGCAAGCCGTATTCAAAGTGCCCCACTTCGCTTTCTTCAACAAGATTTTGCTGCAATACAAGAATCAAATCCGTTTCAAGATATGCATCGGTTGGATTATAAAAGTTTGAAATATATTCTCTTTCCCCGATAGCAGAAAGCAAAAAATCCATACCTTCGTGCACAGCCCAAGAGTCTTGAAGTTTATAAGGCACATATTCAACTTTAAAGTCATATTTTTCAGCAAGTGTATTTAAAAATGCAATGCTTATGCCCTCAGGCTCACCTTTTATATTTTCTGACTGATATGGGGCGTGATTTTCAATATAACCCACATGAAATGTTTTTCCCTGAAGCATGGCAGCTTCTTGTCTTGTAAGAGAGCGATTTTGAAATTCGTTGCCAAGTAAAAGATATTTTTCAGCCAAATAGGTTGGGAAAGAGGCATTTTCAACAAAAAAAGCCATAAGATGCTCATCAAGAAAGTCTATAAGCTTTTTATTTTCTTTGCTTGAAAAGAAATATAAATTCTTAAAATCAAGGTTGAGCACAGAATGAAATTCTTCTGTAGTGTGAATGATTGAAGGTAAAAGATAAAAATCAGTTTTAAGGTTTGTAAAGTTGTTTGTTTCACCATACACATAAGAAACTGAAATATCATTTTTTGCCAAATATTCATCCAAGGCTGCATTGCCAGGATTATCAGGATATGTGGCAACGCTTTTGCCATTTATAAGCGAGGGGTCATTATAATAATAATCGTTTTCACCTTTAGTTGTCAGCGAATATTGCACATTTCGAACAGGAATACTGCCGAATAAAACTTCTTTTTGCCTTTGCGGTGTTTGAGAATATATTCCGCCTATATCTACTATACCACTTTGTACAGCATTGATAAGCGAACCTTTAATCTCTACAAATTCAAAATCTATACCTGCATACTGCCCTAGCTTTGTCAACAAATCATAGCCATAGCCTTTTGCATTGTATGAAGCAAAATTATTAACTACACCCATCCCGCTTTGGTAACCAACTGTAATAAGGGGCTTTTCTTCATCATTCAGCTCGCTAAAACTATCAATATTATCAACAGTTTCAATAGCCGCATACGCATAAAAAGATAAATTTAATCCCAAAAATAATGTGAATATTATTATCATTAAGCGAGCTAACATAGAAATCACCTGTAAAACTTAAAAAACAAGAAACAATTCTATAACGATAATATAATATATTTTCATTGTCAAATCCTTATTTTCTCACTTCAATATGCTTTCAAAGAAAATTTCTTTTATTATTAGTATAATAAGAAAAAAGAAAAATACTAATAATATAATTTTTAACTTGCACTGATGCAAAAACTATTCTAAAAAACGATTTAAATAATTTTTATTAAGGAAATATAAAAATATGCACTTTACAGGAACCACCTATCGTCCACCAACCGAAGCCATGCAAGACGCAAAATTATTACAAGTAACCGTAGGTTGTGCTCATAACAAGTGCCGCTTTTGCAATATGTATCGTGATGTTAAATATAAAGTTGAGCCTATTTCTCAAATAGAAGAAGACATTATAGAATTGCGCCAAACATATTCAAATATTGAAAGAATTTACTTAGTAAACGGCGATCCTTTTGGGCTTAGCGCAAAATATCTTAAAGAAATCACAGATAAGATTATTGAACATATTCCCGAAGTCAAAGTCATTTCTATGTATGCCTCAATCACAAATCTCAAGCATAAATCCGATGAAGATCTTCTTAGAATAAAAGAAATGCGAATAAACGATCTTTGGTTTGGGATTGAAACCGGAAATGCTCACAACCTAGAATATATAAATAAAGGGCATAGCCTAGAAGATGCCTATAGTAATCTTGAAAGACTAAACAAAGTGGGAATACGCCACAATCATTGCTATATTCTTGGTGTTGGTGGGCATGACAATGGAATACAAAATGCCACAGATACAGCAAAATTCATTAATATAACAAAGCCATCAATTATATGGTATGGCACTTTAGGCGTTTTTGAAGACAGCGATATGGCTAAAGATATTCAAAATGGAAGTTTTACACTTGCAACCGAGCTTGAAATTTTAGAAGAAGAGCAAAAGGTCATCAGCCTGCTTGAGCTTGAAAATGCAAGATTTTACGGTATTCACCCTACTAATCTTGTGCATGTTCACGGTATTTTGCCGCAATACAAACAATTTATGATACAAGAAATCCAAGATTATATTAAATACGCCGATAAAAAACTGCTCAATTCCTCCATGCCACGTAACCCGGAATAAGTAGATAATTCAATAAGAAAGCCCTATTTATAAATTTCTATAATTGACTATTTGCATATATGTTTTAATTTAATTGAAACAATTAATTAAAATGAAGGTACACATATATGCACTTTACAGGACAAGTATACAGACACCCAATTGAAGCACAAACCCCGCTTTTAGAAATAACTGCAGGTTGCTCACACAACAAATGCTCTTTTTGCACAATGTATAGAGAAACGGTTTTTCAAGTTTCACCACTTGAGCATGTGGAAGAAGATTTGAAAGAATTGAAATCAGCAGGTTTTCCCATAAAACGCCTTTGCTTAGTCAATGGTGAGCCCTTTATTCTTTCCTTTGAAAAACTTAAAAAAATTGGTGAGCTTATAAACGCTTACCTTCCGGAAGTTGAAACCATCACCTGCTATGCTTCAATAAAAAGCTTAAAAAACAAAAGCTTTGAAGAATTAAAGATTTTAAGGGCTCTAAAGTATAATGAGCTTCATATAGGCCTTGAATCCGCCTATAACCCCGCTCTTAAGCAAATGAACAAAGGGTTCACTGCTGAAGAAGCTTATGAAAACATTGAAAAGCTTACAAAAGCAGGCTTTGATTGGGATGCAATCATCATGACAGGTGTTGCAGGCAAAGGAAATGGCAAAATTCATATTGAACAAACAGCAAAACTTTTGAATAAATTCCCACCTTATTTGCTTTCTTTAATGACAACTTCTGTTTCTGACGGCACTCCTCTTGAAGCAATGCGAGATAATGGCGAATTTATTGAATGTAGTGAACGCGAAAAAATTGAAGAAGAAAGATATTTACTTGAATTGCTTGATATAGGAGATGCTTTTTTCTTTGGGGCTCATTATTATAATCTTATTCCAATAAATGGAAAGTTTTCTGAAAAAAATAAAATTATAGATTATATAGATAAGCAATTATTACAACTTGATAAAGACTTGCTTGATGGTTCATACCAACGAGATAATATTTAGGAGCTTTTTTATGAAAACAATATTAATAACCGGTGCAACTGACGGCATTGGACTTGAAACAGCTAAAATGCTTGCTCAAGAAGGGCATAACCTTCTACTTCACGGCAGAAATAAAAACAAATTGGAAGAAACGAAAAATCATTTGCTTGGCATAAATAGAAATTTAAAAATTGAATTATACCTTGCTGATTTTTCAAATTTAAAAGAAGTTCATGCCATGGCAGATGCTCTTCTTCAAAAAAAGATAAAACTAGATGTATTAATAAATAATGCAGGTGTGTTCACAGTACCTTCAAACCAAAAAATCACGCAGGATAATCTTGATATTCGCTTTGAAGTCAACACAATAGCCCCCTATATTTTAACAAAAAAACTTTTGCCAAGCATGAATCAAGAAGGAAGAATAATCAACTTAGGATCGGCTGCTCAAGCACCGGTTGACTTTCAAGCTTTTTTGAATAATAAAAGACTTATGCCGCTTTCTGATGATGAGGCTTATGCACAAAGCAAGCTTGCTTTGACGATGTGGACTATAGAAATGGCACAAAGCTCACAAAAAACAGGCAATAGCACAGTTTTTATCACAGTAAACCCAAAATCATTTCTTGGAAGCAAGATGGTGAAAGAGGCTTACGGCAGAGAAGGTTATGACTTAAAAATTGGTGCAGATATATTGACAAGAGCTGCCTTATCAGACGAATTTAAAAGTGCAAACGGAAAATACTTTGACAATGATTTTGGTATGTTTACAAGCCCACATCCCTTTGCTTTAGATAAAAATAATCGTTTAACTCTTATTAAAATTTTAGATGAATTTGCCTAGGCAAAACAAAGAGATTATAGACCATCAAAAATGAATTTATTAGAAAAATATTGTAAAGACAACTATATACAGATTATTTTCACCTTGCTCTTAAGGTCTGTAACTGTTGGCTTTACTTTATTTTTGCCATTTGCCTTTACTTATTTGGTGAATGATGTTGTGCCAAAAAACTCAAAAAATCTTTTATGGCTTTGGACTGCTGCTTTAATAGCTATAGCCGCAGCCATATATTTGCTCAATCTTTACACAACGCATTTAAGCACAAAGGTTGGCCTTAGCATTTCTAAAAAGCTACGAATTGATTTATTTACAAAATCAGCCTATTTAGACAGTGAAAAAGTTGATAATCTTGGAATTTCATCCATAATCTCACGATTAACCTCAGATATTTCTCATATACAAGTCTTTATTTCAAAACTGCTGACAAAAGGCGTTACAGCCTTTTTATTATTTTTTGGCAGCCTTGTTTCAACTTCTCTTCTTGATAAAAAGTTAGCCTTAGCCATATTTGCTGTTATTCCCCTTATCATTCTTACTATCTATTTTACAACTAAAATCAGCTATAAAAGATTTTTACAAAGCAGAATTGCACAGGACAGTCTTGTGCGCTCAATAAGAGAAAATGTTTTAGGAATTAGAGTGGTTAGAGCTTTTGCCACTTTTGAAAACGAATTAAAAAAATTCCAAAATACAAGCAACACTGTACGTAAAAAAAACATACATGCCGGCATAATAGGCAATATTGGCTTTTCTGCTATGAAACTTTGGGTTGATATGGGAATAGTGGCAACCCTTTTACTTGGAGCATATTATATAAAATCTTCTCAAAGCAATGTTGCATCACTTATTGCTTTTATGAGCTATTTTACAATGGTTTTAATGTCGCTTATAGGGATAGGACACTTGTTTTCCATGTATGCCAGTTTTGCAGCTGCTTCTACACGTATCACAGAAGTTTTAAACCTTCAAAACAGAAAATATACACAAGAAGAAAATCCACACAAAAGTGAACATTATATTGAGTTTAGAAATGTTTCTTTTTCCTATGATAAAATAAATCCTACTTTAAAAAATATAAATTTTCATATAAAAAAAGGGCAAACATTTGGAATTATAGGTTCAACAGGCTCCGGCAAAAGCACTATTATCTCACTACTTCTTAGGCTTTATGAACCTACAGAAGGTGAAATTTTTCTTGAAAATAAACCAATTAATTCTTTCACCCAAGAAGAACTTTATAAAAAATTCGGCGTGATTTTTCAAACAGATGTGATTTTTGCTGACAGTGTAAGTGAAAACATTGCCTTTGGAAGAGAGATAAGCCAAGAAAAAATTGAATTGGCAAGCTCATGTGCTCAAGCTCATTCTTATATCAATAAGCTCAAAAATAAATTTGATACATTACTTGATATTCGAGGTCAAAACATGAGTGGGGGTGAAAAACAACGAATTCTAATTTCAAGGGCTTTAGCAAATGCCCCACAAATTCTTATACTTGATGATGCAACAAATGCACTTGATTATGAAACCGAAGCAAACCTACGTGTTGCACTTAAAAATAACTATACAGATTCAACAAAAATTTTTATTTCTCAACGTGTTGCATCTATAATCCATGCAGACGAAATTATAGTTTTAGAAAAAGGCTCAATCATTGCAAAGGGTACACATGCGAATCTTGTGCAACAGTGTGATATATATACACAAATAACCCAAGCACAACTTGGTGATTCAAAATTATATTCTTAGGTTTGAACATGCGCCCATCTTATAAACAAAATATTGAAATAAATAAAAGAAGTACGAAAGAGAATTTTTCAACTCTTAAAAGGCTTGCTTCATACCTCAACAAGTATCATTTCCTTATATTTTTTATTCTTATTCTTACCCTACTTTCAAATGCTTTTAATCTTATTGCACCAAAATTTATTGAAAAAATTATTTCCATGATTGAAACAAATACTTCTTCAATCGATTTATATCAAATTTTATCCTTTGCATTAATTATGCTTCTTTTCTATATAATTTCATTTATTTTAAGTGTTTTTCTTTCCTATATTATGCTTCATTTGGGGCAAAACATTGGTTATAAACTTAGGGAAAATGCTTTTAATAAATTTGCAACTTTGCCTGTTTCTTACTTTGACAAACACTCTGTTGGTGATACAATGAGCAGATTCACCTATGATATAGAAAATCTGTCAAACTCATTAGGGCAAAATTTCATTGCCCTAAGCACAAGTCTTATTACTCTTATTGGTTCATTTGTTATGATGATGAGCATAAATTTTCATCTCATGGCAGCTATTTTTATTGCAATTCCTATTGGTACTGCCTATGGGATTTTTTGGTCTATAAAAGTAAGGGCCTTACACAGAAAAAAATCACAAAAACTTGGAGAATTGAGTGGCTTTATTGAAGATAAAATTTCAGGGCACAGAACATTGAAAGTTTATGGGCAGGTTGAAAACATCTTAGAAAAATTAAAAATAAAAAATAATGAATGGGGGCAAGCTCATTATAGATCTGAATTTATCGGAAATGGCTCTTTACGATCAGGGCTTCAATTTGTTTCAAATCTTACTAATGTGATTGTTTATACGCAAAGTTGTTTTATGCTTTTGTCTTCACAAATCACGCTTGCCGAAATTTCCGCTTTTTTACTTTATGCTAAAATGTTTACAGGTATCTTGAATCACATTACTTTTGTTTTGGCTGATATTCAATCCAATATGGCGGCAGCAGATAGAGTTTTTAATTTTATTGACACAAAAGATGAAAAACAAGACAATGAAAATTCAATTATCCTCAAAGAAATCAAAGGTGATATGAGAATAAACAAGCTTTCTTTTCAATACGATGATGAAAGAGAAATTTTAAAAGATATCAATTTTGAAGTGAAACCGCAAGAAATTATAGCTATTGTAGGGCACACAGGTGCAGGAAAAACCACACTTATCAATCTATTAATGCGCTTTTACCATGCAAGCAAAGGCACAATTACGCTTGATGGTATATCTATTGAAGACATAAATATTAATGAATTCAGAAAATCCTGTGCTATGGTTTTACAAGACAGTATACTTTTTAGCGGCACTATTTTTGAAAATATTGCTTATGCAAAACCTGATACCAACTTAGAAGAAGTAATTGAAGTTGCAAAAGCTGCTTCTTTGCATGATTTTATTCTTTCTTTGCCTCATGGCTATGACACTATGATACATGAAAACAGCATGAATATTTCTGCAGGGCAAAAACAATTAATCACAATTGCAAGAGTCATGCTGCTTAATTCTAAAATTTTACTTTTAGATGAAGCTACTTCTAATGTTGATTCACTTACTGAGCTTCAAATTCAAGAATCTATGTCAAAGCTTATGCAAGGAAAAACCGTTTTTGTAATTGCTCATCGCCTTTCCACAGTAAAAAATGCTGACAGGATTATTGTTCTTGAAAATGGAAAAATTATCGAGCATGGCACGCACGAAGAACTTTTGAAAAATGCAAAACATTATGCAAATCTTTATAATTCGCAATTTAAAAACTTACAAAAGATTGAGCAATAAAAAAAATTCTTTATATATTCAAATCGTTATAGGAACTAAAAAAATAAAGAAGTAGCACAATACACAAGCAATAAAGCCATGACAGAATTTGTTATTTTTGCATATTTTGAAAAAAGAGTTGTAAAAACAGAACCAAAAGCAGACCATAGCAGTGTGCACATAAATCCAATAAAAGCAAGCAATATAGCAGAATAAGCATTGGCATATTATCGCTGTAGTGGGATAAAATATAGGCTTCCATGGAAACAATGGCATAAATATAAATTTTCGGATTGATAAATTGCAATGTCAACCCTGAAAGAAAACCAATCCTTGAAAAATTTTCTTCAATCACATCACTGCTTTTCCATGTTTTATAAGCCAAATAAAGAATATATGCAGCACCTATAATCAGCATGGGAAGTTTTATCTTTGGAATAATAGCAGACAGTAAAGAACAAAAAAGGGTGCAGGCAATCATAACAATCACAAAACCGCAAAAAATGCCTAAATTAAAAGGAAAAGCCTTTCTAAAACCTAAACGTCCTGCGTTTGACATAGACATTATATTGTTCGGCCCCGGGGTTATGGCTGTAATAAGTGCATAAGTAAGAAAACTTGCCCATGAAAAAGTGGAAACTATTGCGATTTCAGCTAACATTTTGCTTGACTCCTATTCTTGTGTTGATATAGTATCGTTATAATCTAGTATAGAATAATTTCTTTTATACTGTATTTAAACTACAATATAAAAGAAATATAAATTTTGTCAACCTATTTAAATTATCACTATAAATCAGATAAAACTAAGGAAATATAAGTGGATACAAACAATTTCAATTCAGCTGTTTCACAAAACATTAAACAAATACGCGAAAAGAAAAAACTTACCCTCGATACAGCGGCAAAGCTAACAAAGGTTTCACGTTCCATGCTTGCACAAATAGAAAAAGGCGATGCAAACCCAACAATTTCAATACTTTGGAAAATTGCAAACGGCTATAAAGTTTCTTTCAGCTCTCTTTTAGAGCATTCACCCAAAAGCATTAACTTGATAAAAGCAAAAGAAACTGAAGTCATTATCAGCAAGGATCAAAACTATCTCAACTACCCTGCTTTTAGATTTGACGAACAAAAAAAATTTGAAACCTATCGTATAATCATAAAACAAGACGGTTATTTACAATCAGAAGCGCACCTTGAAGGCACAGAAGAATATATCACCGTATTTGAAGGACACATTGAAATTCGGGTTGATAATCAAATTTTTGTTTTAGAGGAAGGTGATTCTGTTTCTTTTATAGCAAATGCTCCACATTCTTATAAAAATATAGGAAAAACAGAAGCAAAATTGAGCATGATTTTATATTATGCTTAATAAAAATCTATAAAATTTATTTTAGAATTTATTTTATCAAAATTTCAATTAAATCAGCTTTTAAAAAATTTAAATTTGTTTTGCATTTTTATAAGAACAAAACTCCAATAAATTTCCGTCAACATCACGAAGGTAAATTGAATCAACTTTGGCTTTCACGCCTTTTTTTTCCACAACTCCAAGCTCAATCTTAATGCCTTTTTGTTCAAGCTCTGACTTAAATTCTTCAATGCTTCCTTCAATTTCAAAGCAAAAATCTGCACTTCCTACTTGCACATTCTGTGCGTGCGGCGAAAATTCTTGTCCAAGAATATGCACATTGATTTTAAAATCACCGGCAAAAAATGCATATCTGTCATGGGCTTTTCTTGTTTCAAAGCCTAATTTTTGATAAAACTCAAGGCAAGCTTGAATATTTTTTGTTGTTATCACAAGATGATCGATTTTCTTTATTTGTGCTGACATATTTTTCCCCAAAGTATTGTTAAAGTTTTATAACAAGATTTTTTTTCTCTGACAAGAATATTTTTAGCATAAAAAATTGATTTTAATAAATTTTTACATCCTTTACTTTTTTTATTTTTTTTGTTATTTTAAAAAACTCTTATAATACTAAAAGGATATGAAATGAAAACTATTGGACTTATTGGCGGCATGAGTTATGAAAGCACACTTTTATATTATCAAATAATAAATGAAACAACAAAAAATATTTTAGGCGGGCTTCATTCTGCAAAAATCTTATTGTATAGTGTTGATTTTCATGAAATTGAAAAGTATCAAGCTGAAGAAAACTGGGAAAAGTTGGCTGAAATTCTAATTTCAATCGCACAAAAACTCGAAAAAGCAGGAGCTGACTTTATAGTTATTTGCACTAATACAATGCATCAAGTTGAACCTGAAATATCAAAAAACATTAATATTCCGATTATTCATATTGCAAGCATCACCGCAAAAGCTATTATAGAGAAAAAAATACAAAAAATTGCTCTTCTTGGAACAAAATATACTATGCTGCAAGATTTTTATAAAGAAAAACTTATAGAAAATGATCTTCAAGTAATTATTCCTTCAAGTGCAGATATTGAAATTGTTAATTCTATTATTTACAATGAGTTATGCTTAGGAAAAGTGCGTAAAGATTCTAAAGAAAAATACCTTACAATTATTGATAAATTGCACAAAGAGGGTGCTGAGGGAATTATTTTGGGCTGCACAGAAATTTGCCTTCTGGTTTCGCAAGAAGACACTTCTTTACCTATTTTTGATACAACACGTATACATGCTGAAGAAGTTGCTAAACTATCTTTAATCACTTAGTGCAAAAAATATTTTATGTTTTTAGTTTAAAATATTTTTTATTCTCCTTATAATACATTATAATGCAATTATTAAAAAAAAATTATTTTTTCTTTTTTTCTATCTTTATACACTATAATAATTTTTTAGCTTAATTAGTGAATAATTGTACAATGTTTTTTTCAAAAATAGCTTTACAAGACATTAGAATGATGATAACTACAAAATGGGTACTGGCTTAGCTATCACCTAAATGGTAGCTATCATGCAAATTTTTCCTAAAATTTTGCATATTGTTTTTCTTATTAACGACTATGGAGACAAAATATGGACAATTCACGTCGTAGTTTTTTGAAAATGGTCTCAGCTTTTGGGGGCATGGCATGCCTTAGCATAGGCTCTTTGGGTCTTGCTGTGAAAGAAGCAAAAGCTTATGCCGGCACATTGAAAATGGAAGGTGCTAAAGAAGTTGTTACTATCTGTCCTTTCTGTTCAGTTTGCTGCTCAGTTATTGCATATGTTCGCGATGACATGCTATTGAACACAGAAGGAGATCCTGATTTTCCTGTGAACGAAGGTGCACTCTGCGCTAAAGGTGCTGCACTATTTAATATGTATTCTAATGATCACCGCCTTTTGAAACCTCTTTATCGTGCTCCTTACAGCACAACATGGGAAGAAAAAGATTGGGATTGGACTCTTCAAAATATCGCTCGCAGAATAAAAGATACGAGAGATAAAGATTTTATGGAAAAAAATGCTGACGGTAAAACAGTAAACCGTTGGGAAACTTTCTGCCATTTCGGTACATCACACGCTTCTAACGAAGAATGTGCTGTGATGCACCAAGCACTTCGCGGCCTTGGTGTTGTCCATATGGACCACCAGGCAAGGGTCTGACATAGCCCAACTGTACCGGCTCTGTCAGAGTCGTTCGGACGTGGTGCTATGACAAACCACTGGATTGATATCAAGAATGCAAATGCAATTCTTATTATGGGTAGTAATGCTGCTGAGCATCACCCTGTTTCATTTAAATGGGTATTGCGTGCTAAAGATGCAGGCGCAACCGTAATGCACGTTGACCCTAAATTCTCACGTACTTCAGCTCGTTGTGATTTCCATGTGCCTATTCGTTCAGGTTCAGATATCGCATTTCTTGGCGGGCTTATCAATTATATTCTAAGCAATAATTTATATTTGAGTGATTATGTTGCGCACAACACAAATGCTTCATTTATTATTGCTGACGGTTTTGCTTTCAAAGACGGCTTGTTCACAGGTTACGATCCAAAAACTCGTACCTATGACCGCTCAACTTGGACTTTCAAAAAAGACGCAAAAGGCGCACCAATACAAGATCCAAGCTTGAAAGACCCACGCTGCGTATTCAATGTGATGAAAGAACACTATTCACGTTATACCTTAGAAAATGTTTCCAAAACAACAGGTATTTCACAAGAAGATCTTCTCAGAGTCTATGAACCTTATGCAGCAACAGGTAAAAAAGATAAAGCAGGAACAATCATGTATGCACTTGGTTGGACACAACATACAAAAGGTGTTCAAATCATTCGTTGTGCTGCAATGATTCAACTCTTACTCGGTAATATCGGTATTGCTGGCGGCGGTGTTAACGCACTTCGCGGCGAACCAAACGTACAAGGTTCAACTGACCACGCTTTATTATACCACATCTTACCTGGCTATCATAACCTTCCGCTTTCTTCATGGCAAAACCTTGATGATTACCACAAGGCAAACACTCCTTCAACTGCTATGGATAAAAGTGTAAACTGGTGGGCACATCGTCCTAAATATGTAAATTCACTACTTAAAGGTTGGTATGGTGACAATGCTACAGCTGAAAATGATTTCGGCTATGACTATGTTCCAAAAGGCGAACCGGGTATGGATTATTCATACATGTATGCTATAGACAGAATGTATGATGGCAAAATGCGCGGAGCATTTATGATGGGTGTAAACCCTGCCAACAGTTTTGCACACACAAACAAAGTTCGTGCAGCTCTTGATAATTTAGATTGGCTTGTAATGAGTGAATTACACCATTCTGAAACATCTGAAAACTGGAGACGCCCCGGTGCCGATCCTAAAAAAATCAAAACCGAAGTATTCCTCTTGCCATCTGCTCACCGTATCGAAAAAGAAGGAACAATCAGTAACTCCGGCCGTTGGCTTCTTTGGTTTGACCAAGCTATCACTCCAAGAGGCGAAGCAAGAAACTTTGGTGATGTATACGTACCACTTGTGAACATCATTAGAGATATGTATAAAAAAGAAGGCGGTGCTTTCCCTGATGCTATCTTGAACCTTAACTGGACTGATAAATATGTAGCTGATGACTGGACACGCCGTATCAACGGTGTTTTCACTAAAGATACTAAAATTGGTGATAAAACCTATAAAGCCGGCCAACTTGTTCCAAGTTTTGTTTCCCTTCAATCTGACGGAAGCACACTTTCACTCAACTGGCTCTATTCAGGTGGTTACACAGAAGAAGAAGGCAAAAAATTCAAACGCCGTGATTTATCTCAAACAGAAATGCAAGCCAACATCGGTATTTATCCGAACTATTCATGGTGCTGGCCTGTAAACCGCCGTATCCTTTATAACCGTGCTTCAGTTGATATGAACGGCCAACCTTTAAATCCAAACAAAGCTGTTATCAAATGGGATGGCAAAAAATGGCAAGGCGACGTGCCTGATGGGCCGGCTGCACCACATGGTGATGCAAAAGGAACATTACCATTTATCATGCAAGCAGACGGTCATGCTCAACTCTTTGGCCCAGGCCGCGTAGATGGACCTTTGCCTGAGCACTATGAACCTGCTGAAACTCCTCTCACTGCTCATCCATTCTCAAAACAACTTACAGCCCCTTGCTATAAGTTCCACACAAGTGATCTTGATAAGTTTGCAGAACCTGCCGATCCAAAATATCCTATTGTTCTAACAACTTATAACCTTACAGAGCACTGGTGTAGTGGTGGTGAAACACGTAATGTGCCTAACCTTTTAGAAGCTGAGCCTCAACTCTATGTAGAAATGAGCCATGAGCTTGCAAAAGAAAAAGGCATCCAGAATGGCGATGGCGTTATTGTTGAAAGCATCCGCGGCCGTGTTGAAGCTATTGCGATGGTAACCATTCGTGTTCGCCCATTTGAAGTTATGGGTAAAACTGTTCACCTTATCGGTATGCCATTTGCATTCGGTTGGACAACACCAGGTACAGGCGATTCAACCAACCGTCTTACTGTTGCTGCCTACGATCCTAACACAACAATTCAAGAATCAAAAGCCTGCTTAGTTGACATTCGCAAAGCAGATAAACTGACTGAACTTGCACGATAAGAGAGGGTATAATTATGTCAAAAGCATTCCTTGTAGATACTACACGTTGCACAGCTTGTCGTGGTTGTCAGCTTGCTTGTAAAGAATGGCACGACTTGCCTGCCAATAAAACCAAACAAACAGGTACACACCAAAACCCACCTGATTTAAACATCAACAACTATAAAATCGTTCGTTTCTTCGAACATTATGGCGATAAAGGCCAAGTTGTTTGGAACTTCTTCCCTGATCAATGCCGTCATTGCCTCTATCCTCCTTGTGTGGATGTTGCAAATGGCATGCTTGAAGGTGCTATGTTCCAAGATGAAAAAACAGGTGCTGTTTTAGTTGATAAAGAAGTAATGAGTAAAATGAGTGCGGATGAAGCCGCTGGCTTTGAAGGCTTTGAATATTCATGCCCATATCAAGTGCCACGCTTCAACGCTGAAAAGAAAGTTGTTGCAAAATGTGACATGTGCTTTGATCGTGTTCAAGCCGGCATGCTTCCAGCTTGCGTAAAAGCTTGTCCAACCGGATCAATGCAATTTGGTGAAAGAGATGAAATTCTTGCTTTTGCCAAAAAACGCCTCGAAGTTGTGAAAAAAGAACACCCAAAAGCATTCTTAGCTGATGCTGACGATGTTTCTGTTATCTATCTTCTTGCAGAAGAAGGCGAATTCTATCATGAATATGCCTCACTTTATGGTGCATAATCCGCTTAAATAAATAAGAGGGAGGAAAGAAATTTTCTCCCTCTTTTAACTCTTCTAAACTTTGGAGCATCAATGATTAATTCCCGTGAAGATGTGTGTGCAACAGCAAAAAGAATTATAGCTGCACGCCCTGTCCTTGAACCCATAATTAAAGCTTTTGAAAATATTTTTGAAGCTCGTGCTTCTTTGCCAAAAACTTTAATGCCTTTAGTCAAAAAATCAAAACTTCAGTTACCTCAATTAACAGAAGAATATGCCAACCAAGGTCGTTCTTTGCTTTCAGGAATGTCATTAAAAGGTTTTGATAGCGTAATTACAGCTTCAGCAAAAACAATGCTCCCACTTTTAGCAAAGCAAGAATATCTTGCTCCTTTCATTCCCACCTTTGAACTATATTTCACCCCAAAAAGAAGTGTAAAAGCAGATGAAGATTCTGCAAAAGTAAAGAAAATAAAAGCTCCGTATAAGCGCTATGAATTAGCAGAAGCCTATATAGCTAATGACCCCAAAATTATTGAAAAAACAGCAGAAGCACTAGAAGTGCCACAAGAAGCTTTGCTTTTTACTTTTCATTTTATCTTAGCCCCTGCTTTACAAGCCTTAGTGCTAAATAGCGTGCCTGAAATTCTTATTCAAGACGAAACAAATTTAGAAATGGATCCTAACGAAGATGCAGCTGTAAAAAAAGTGCAAACCCCTTGGGATAAAAACGCTTTATGGAAAGAAGGCTATTGCCCTGTGTGTGCCTCCTTCCCCTCTATTTCATATCTTGACCGTGCCTTATTTGATGAAAGCAACCAATTTTTATCAAGTGGTGGCGGAAGAAAGCACCTTCACTGCTCCTTATGCGGCACAAATTGGCACTTTAAACGTGGTGCCTGCCCATCTTGCAAAGAAGAAGGACCTGATGTTATAGAAATACTTAAAGAAGAAAAAGCTTCACAGGGTGAGCGTATTGATTGGTGTACAAAATGTAAAAGTTATTGTAATTGCGTTGACTTACGTATCAATGGCAAAAAGCCTGATTTTGATATGATGGCTCTTGGCTTGATACATCTTGATATGATAGCTCATGAAAAAGAGCTTACTCCTCTAAACCCATCTTTTTGGAATACATTCTAAGGACTTTACATGAATATAGGTGCGTATACTTTTCAAGAATTTAAACAACTTGCTGAAAACTTCCATGGTTATGCAGCCCCAGGACTTTTGATAGGCGGCTATATGGTAGAAAAAGCAAAATCTCTTCTACCAGAAGGCACTTTATTTGAAGCTGTGGTTGAATCAACAAAATGCTTGCCTGACGCTGTTCAACTTCTTACTCTTTGCTCAACAGGAAATATGCGTGTTAAGATTGAAAATCTTGGGCGTTATGCTGTTTCACTTGGTGATAAGCACACAGGCGAAGGCGTAAGGGTGAGTGTTGATCCTATAGCTTTAAAAAATTACCCTGAAATTTATGCTTGGTTTTTCAAAACAAAGGCAAAAAAAGATCAAGATACTGCTCTACTTGAAAAGCAAATAGAAGAAGCAGCTTTTTCTATTTTAAAATATGAATATGTTACAGTGAAAAAATCTTTTCTTGGGCATAAGCATATGGATGCTATTGGTATTTGCCCTTTATGTGAAGAAGCTTATCCGGCTAATGATGGGCCTATTTGCCGTGGCTGTCAGGGTGAAGCCCCTTATATTATTTCAAAAACACTTAAAGATACAACTTGTGAAGCCAGCAAAGTTTCTTCAAAGACTGTTGAAGAAGCCAAAAAAGTTCCTGATGGTATTAAAATTGTGCCGGTTGAAGAAGCGGTTGACAAAATTGCTGCCCATGACATGACTCGTATTGAACCCGGAGTTTTTAAAGGCCCTGAATTTAAAGCAGGACAAAGAATTTCTGTTGGCGATGTATGCAGGCTTCAGCAAATGGGGCGTTTCCACGTTGCTATTCAAGATGAAGCATCTTCAAGCCTTGAAAGTGAATTAGTGCATGAAAATATTGTTGCAGAAACCTTTGCAAAACGCATGGCAGGCAAAAATGTTGGCTATGAACTGCCTGCTCGTGAAGGAAAGATTGACTTTGTTGCAAAAGTAAGCGGTGTGCTTGATATTGACTATAAACGCTTAGAAAAATTCAATATGGTGCCTGAAGTCATGCTTGCCACACGTCAACACGGCATGCTTATTAAAGAAGGCTCACGCTTTGCAGGAACTCGTGCCATTCCTTTATTTTTAGAGCAAAAATACCTCAGTAAAGCACTTGAAATTCTTCAAGATAAGCCTATATTTTCTGTTTTACCTTTAAGAAAAGCAAAAGTAGGAATTTTAGTTACAGGCACAGAAGTTTTTCAAGGTATAATTGAAGATAAATTCATTCCGATTATAACAAGCAAGGTTACAAACCTTGGCTCAGAAGTAGTTGCAACCCGTATTGCCCCTGATGATAAAGAAATAATGTCAAAAGCTATTAATGAGCTAAGAGAAGCAGGAGCAGACCTTTTAATCACAACAGGCGGGCTTTCTGTAGATCCTGATGATGTTACGCAGTCAATTCTGCTTGAAGCAGGAATTACAAGTGTTTTATTCGGCATGCCTGTTTTACCAGGTGCGATGAGTCTTTTAGGCTTAATTCCAGCCAAAGATAATCATGTTGCTATGCAGGTTATTGGTGTTCCTGCCTGTGCTTTATATGCAAAAACTACTTTCTTTGACCTTATTTTACCAAGAGTTTTAGCAAATTCTGAAATCACAAGGGCAGATTTGGCTCGTATGGGTGAAGGCGGCTATTGCATGTCATGCCTTTCTTGCACATGGCCAAAATGCTTCTTTGGTAAATAAAAATTCAAAAAATATAAATCCCCCAAAAACAATTATGTTCTTGGGGGATTTTACTGTTATATAACTTTAATAATTTATCTTTACATTTCTTTATTGGGCTTGAGGCAAGAAGAATGTATTTGTATTAGGATCAATTTCTAATTTAATGCTTTGTTTTCCACGAGTGTCAGTGTCAATATAATTCATTGAAGCACTTATAAGCATAGGAATTACAAAGCGAATATCATTGTTTCGATTTGTTGATGAAAGTGAGCTTGTCCATAATTGATAGAGTTCACCGCTGTCTTTATATCTTTTATAATCATAAGCACTGAGGTTGATAAAGCTTGTAAAAGTTTCGTATTCATTTATTTCTGTTTTATAGCCAACTACTCCATAAGAAGGTGTATAAACTGTGGTTTCATGCACGCTACCGTCAGCAGCAGTAGTTTTTACAGTTTTAGCGGAACTAACACCTGTTTTCCCATATACAGGAACATTGTGTGTGCTAAACTCCTTATTCCCTTCGCTCATGCCATAATCAAAATAAACAAGAATTTCAGGCTCTTCATCATTTACTAAAAGGAAGTTTTTCATAGCCAAAACGGACTGTACGTTTTGAGCAAATTGCCTATACAGTAAATCATTTGGATTTTTTTCTTCACTTATAAGTTTATAAGATTTCATTTGCGGTGCAGAATAATCTTTAAGCGCATCAACTTCAATAGTATAATAAGGGCTTGAACAGCCAGAAAGCAGTAAAATAAATATAAGAAAAAGCATTTTTTTCATATTTGCTCCTTTAATAAAGTTCTAATAAAAGTTTCTTATCTGGTAGTCATAGCATTATAAAGATCTTCGTAAAAAAGATATTTATTTTTTCCTTCACGCTTAGCCTTATATAAGGTATTATCAGCTTCAATCATCAGCTCTTCATAGGTTTTGGCATTATTTGAAATTAGAATAATACCTGCACTTACGCTTACAATTTCTAAGTCAACCCCACCTAAGTGTATGGCATGAATATTATTAAAAATACTGTTGAAAATACTTTTTACTTCTTCTTTATCTTTCATATCATTCAAGAAGAGTAAAAATTCATCACCGCCTAACCTGCCTAAAATACATCCGGGCTTAATTGCAAGCTTCACAGCAGAAACAAAAG
>CAYJHJ010000002.1:22102-47951 GCA_964370095.1 uncultured Desulfovibrionaceae bacterium
ATTGCAAATAAATATCACCTGTATGGTGGCCATAGGTATCATTGATATATTTAAAATTATCAATATCTAAAATTGCAAGTGCATGAAGAGATTTTTTATCATTGAGTGAAGAAATGCTATTACTGATTTTTTCTATTGCAGTCGCCCTGCTATATGTTCCTGTAAGCGAATCTTTTTCAATACTTAATTGCAAGCTGTTGCTTAAAGATTGGCTTGCTTCTAAAGTTTCAAGAATAACATTTTCGTGTTTTCTGAAAATGCGTGTTATCAATAGAAAATAAATTGTGTAAAGTATTGTAATAAAAGCAATAAAAATTACAGTACTTCGGTTGTTGCTTTTAAGCATTTCAGTATTGATTTCAGCCAAAACAATGCTGACTACGCACCAATCAGTATCAGGGATGCGCACCATAACAGCAGAGCGTTCTTCCCCTTGAAGATAATAGTTTAGAAGAACTGTTTTGCCTTCTATCATATCATTTTTTATACTTTCTGAAGTATGGCCATTAAAAATCTCTAATGAGCCTATAAAGTCATACATATCACCGTTAGTAAAGGCATTTTCTTGCCTACCTGACAGATAAATAGGTGTTCCATCCACTTGACTTATGTGGTAGAAGGCTTCGCCCCCAAAGCTTTTTAAATTTAAAAGCTTTGAAACATCTTCAACCCTATACGTACCATAGATTTCGCCTATTTTCTTATTATCTAAGAACATATTTGCGCTAAAGACAAGAATTTCCTCACCTTTTGAATCTTTGCGAATAGGTAATAAAGTTACATCACGCCCTATTGCTCTTCCATAAATATCGCCTATCGGCACATCAAGCACATTGCCCGCACCGTCAATAGGCGGCAAACCACCATAAGAAATATAACTTTTGTTAAACTTAGTAGCATGATTTAGTTCGTTAAGAATATGCCTACTGCCTGATAGACTTTCAAAGTTTCTGACATTGTCTGACATGGCTACAGCCATAATTTGTAAAGAAATTTTAGATTCTTCTGCAAACAAAGCAACCTTATCAGATATTCCTGTAGCTATTTCCACCAAAAAAGAATCATTTATTCTTTTAAATTCTTTTTGATTGAATGTTACAAAATATGTAACTGAAAAAACAGTAAGAAGTGCAACTAAAAAGCCGCCTAAATAGAGAATAAGATTATCCCGCTTTGCTTTATTTTGTGTAAAGGCTTTTTCAGGCTGTTCTTCATTTTCATTAGTTTCATTTTCAATTTTTAAAATATTTTCATGCGAAATAACAACAAGTTCAGCATAAGGCATTGGCTTTGAAAAGAAAAAGCCTTGTGAAAAATGCACGCCGCTTTCTATAAGCAATTTTTGAGCAGAAGCTGTTTCAACAAAGCCTGCAATTAATTTCACACTCAATTTTTCGCTCATCAGAGCGATACTATCCAGAATATGTGTATAATTAAAGTCAGTTCCAAGAAGCTTTGTTAAAGAGCCATTTAGCTTGAGATAGTCAATATCTAAGTTACCAAAATCAAGAAAATTTGAATAACCTGTGCCAAAATTATCAATAGCTACTTTACAGCCCATCTGCTTTAATTGCTGAATAAATGAGCGTAAAAGTTCAATATCTGTAATAAGTTCTGTTTCAAGTATTTCAAAAACAAAATGAGATGGATTTGGCATTTCATTCAACTTCTCAAACAAGAAATCCTTAAATCTTTCTGATAAAATATCATAAGCAGAAACATTTATACTAATGATTTCATTTCTGTTTTTGAAAAGTTCAAAAACTTTAGCAATCATACAAAAACTAAGAGGCAGATAAAGATCATATTTCTTTGCAATTTGCATAAAATCAGCAGGAAAAAGCATTCTTCCATCAGGGTGTTGAAGACGCATTAACGCTTCATACATATGGAAACTATTTTTTTTATTATCGTAAATCCCTTGAAAATAGGGAATAACAGCTTCTTCTTCAATTATCTTATTCAACGCAGCAACCATCTGAAATTCTTCATTCAATTCATCAATTCCAAGTGCTGATTTATCAAAGTGATTAAATCTTTTTTGATCAAGGTTGAGTTCATTAATTTTTGGTGAATGCATCAGCTGCTGAATGGCAAGCCCATTTAATGTAAAAGTGAAATTATTAAAGCAAAGCACTTTTTCTGACAACAAAGCCCAAGAGCCGCAATCAGTGTAAAATTTACGTAGAAAAGCAATATAAACAGCATCTGTAATTTTTTCTTCTATAGTAAAGAAGAAGTGAGCCGAATCATACCTATAGAAATTAAAATGATAGTAAGAAAAATATTTATTGAGGTATTCAAGGATTTTCTCTCTGTTTTCATAAGCTAATTTTTCAAACTCATCTTCCCCAAGCACAAGCATATGCTTTTCAAAGTCTTCAATAGAAATAAGGCATATTTGCTGTTTTTTGTTTTCATTCTGCTTTTTTAGAAATTGCGAAATCGTGCCAAACAAGTCTTCTTGATAAGGGTTTAGGCGATCCTTCACTTGTTGTTCGTATTCAAAATAGTTGGCAAAAATATTTGAGCGTAATTTAGAGCCGGCTGATTGAATGAGCTGCTCAAATTCTCTATTTTCTTTAAAGAGAGAGTCTATTGATTCAAATATAGCCAAATCAGGCTTTATGTGCCCTGCTTTTTCAGCTAATGTAAAAAAGTTTGCTGAGCCGTTTAAAAGCTGAACTTGATCTTCTTTTGTGCCGATCTCTCCAACCATAAAAGCACCGCAAATTTTGTTCTTTTTAAAAACACTCAATTCCCATTTTGCTATATTGTTTGAGAAAAGTTTTCTAAATAAGCATGAATAGCAAAAAATCATTTCAGCAGAAATCATTTGTAAGTAATGGCAAGTTTCTTGCAACTCTTCGACGCTTTTTAATGGGCTTAGATATGCAAGGCGAAACTGTTGCCCTTCTTCCATAACAGCAGAATATGATGAAAGCCTATTTAGGTCTTTGTGGTATTGCAAAAAACGCGTTGACGAGCTATAACCCTCTAAAATCATAGGAAAATGCAATAATAAGCTTGTTGCAGTTGTTTCACTCCAATCACCATTATCTGTAAATTCTTCAATGCCTAACTTATCACTAAACCACTGAATAGCAGGAACATTATCAATTTCATCTATAAATGTATTTTCAGTTTTTGTAATTGTGAACAATTCACTGATTGGAGGATGCCCACTTATAATATCAGAATAAGCAAGCACATGATCGCTTGCTATAAAAACTACAAGATAGGCATTTTTATAAAAACCGGTTTCGTCAAAAAGAAATGAATCAATTTCACCGCTTAGATCCATGCTGCCGGCAACACCGCCTGAAAAACTTACTTCGGGAAGCAATTCGTTTAAACGATTTGTTATTTCAAATAAAGCTTTTTGTTGATAATCAAAAAGTAAAAGCCCAAAACGGGTTGGATAGTGCTTTGAATCTTCAAAAATTGATTCAGCGATCTCAAGTGGAGTTAAACCTTCTGTATCTTTTAGATGAGAGAAAAATCTTCCGTATTCAAATTCATATACCGAAATAAGCACTTCATTGTCATAAATGTCGCCTTCATAAATCACACCTGAAGTTGCACATCCATTAACAACAGCATAAGGCAAAATTTCTTTTATGCTTTTTGCTAAAAGCACGCATTCTTTGTCTTTGAGGGAACTTGAGTGAATTGTAACAAGGCATTTATTGTAGTGATTGATATTTTTTTCTAAAATCCATTCACTGATCTGCTCAAAGTTTTCGTACAAGGTATTATATATTTTCATCAATTCCTCAACAATCTTTTTATACAAATTTATATGGAATTATATATATAAAAAGAAAACAAACACAAATCAAAATAACTCTATAAAAAATATATTCTGTTTTCTATAAATTAGCAAGTTTTTTATTACCATTATTTTTTTCAAATTTTTTCACAAGCTATTTGAGAATATTATAGTTTCTTTACTTTTATCATAAAAAAAAGAAAATCTTGTATTTTTTTATAAAAAAGCCTAAAGTAATCTTAAACAAATCCGAAAAAGTACGTAGAAAGGATTTTTTTATTAAATGAAACCTTAAGATTTTTTAGGAGGAAATTATGTCTTCAATCAGCTCAACTGGCTCAAGCACAATGGCAACAGAACTTTTGCTTAATAAAATTATGAATGGTCAAGTAGACACAGGAACAGGAAAAACAGTAACTGCAGGCTCTCGTGCTGCTGCCGCAGAACTTTCACGAGATGCAATGACACCTGCACTTGAAAGTGCAAATGTTAAGAAAAGTGAAGCCTATGCTGTGGAATATCAAAATGATGTAACTGAAATTGTGAATTATCTCAACAATCTAAACCAAGCTCTTGCAGGTGCTGATGATACCATGGGTGCACAATTATCACTTGAGGCAAAAGCTTTTTTAGGCACATACGCAACTAAAACCATTGGTGGCGGAACTCCTTTTACTGATGACACTGCCGCACTTGATATTGGCAATGGGCAAACTTTAGTTATAGGCAATAATACAACTGCAAATGATGCTCTTACAGCATTTGATACTGAAGTAACAACAACTGCTGCCTTGCAAGCATATGTTGACACTGCACTTTCAGCCTTTAACTCCGAACTTGCACGCACAGGTTTGCAGGTTGAAACCATACGCGGAAGAAGTGCCTTATTAGATGATGTTGCAGCAACTTATAGCGACGCTGCGGCAAATCAATATGTTGTTGACACTTCAGGCGTAAATGATTTATTAAACAATATTCTTGAATAACTTGTTTATCATTTTTCCTATGAATATGAACTATTCATAGCATCTTAACACTTGCCCTTTAACTCATACGGAGTTTCTATGTGGGACATGACTTCTCTACTTTCGGCTGTATATCAAAGTAAGCTTGCCACAACTATGTATAGCAAAATGGAATCTAGCATACAAACAAGCCAAGCAAGGCCTGAAACTACACGCATGGCTTTTGATTCGCAAATGCGATCAGATGCTGCTGTGTATAGGCAGGCCTCACAAAATATGACGGATGCCAAAGCTATGGTTGAGGTTGCACAAACAGGCGTAACCGGTATAAAGCAATATTTGAACGATATGTATGAAATAGCCACAGAGGCTGCCACACTTTCCGGATTATCAAGCGAACAATACCAAAGTTATTCACAATCCTTGAATGAAATGGCAGGTTTAGCCGCAGGAATGACAAGCAATATTTCATTCAATGGAATGAGCTTACTTAATGGAACTGCCGGCATGAATTCTGATGGCGTGGTTGTTCTGCAAGGGGGCGATAGTCAAATAGATCAAGACTTTACAAACCTTGCTGACAGCAGCCTTACTTCTGTGCTTGGAGCAAACGGAAGCATGAACTTGAACCTTCTTGCCGGCGAAACAACTATAACTGATCAAGCAAGTGCACAAAAACTTGCAGATGATCTTGAGTCATACATTCAAAGACTTGAAGGCCTTGAAGCAAACTACAGCTATGATATCAAAGGCTTAGAAAACCTTTCTCTTCTATACGAAGATAGGGCAAGCACTTTTGAAAACACAATACAATATCAAGAAGCCCAAGCACAAACTAATCCTCAAGCTACATTTGGACAAGATCTTTTAGATGATATTCTTTCTGCTTCTTCAGGGGGAAGTGTTTTTAATTTATCAAGCTAATACAAATGTTTACTCTTTGAAATTTTAATGAAAGGCACTTTTATGGATATGAGCCACCCACGCGAAGAACTTGAAACTCTTCATAAAAACGCAGAAAACACAAAAGCATTAGCTTTAGAAAATTTTTCAAAAAGCTTAGAACAAAAAGCTTTAAACCAGACAAACAAACAGGAAGAGAAAAGAAAAACTGCAAAAATTATTCAATTTTACGACAATAGTTCCTCACTTCTTTCCTTAGCTTCTTTAGCTCTTCAGGAAAGTGAAAAGCATTTATCACGCCTTGGGGGTGTTGAGTATAAAAAACAATTAATACGAACAAGAAATGTCAACTATCATCAACAATATCTTGCAAAAACCAAGCAAGAAGTTGAAGAACAAAGGCGGGCTGTAGTAAGAAAGGTTGCCAGAGAATTATGGATAAATTTCTGCGTGCGTGGGCAAGAAAGCCCTATGCTTGCATATTTGCAGACAAATTTGCGTAAAGAATTTGGTGAAGACCTTGAATTTTATTATAATCCCGGATCTATTGAAGTGATGATTTGCAGAAAAAATGACGATGAAACAAAGCAAGTTATGCAAATGGAAAAAATCGATATTGTAAATAAGGCTTGGAAAATCTCTTTAGACTTAGTAGACAGCTATACTCTTTAGCAAAAAATTTGCTTATAAACTTTCTTCTATCCACAAAGCAAAATCTTTAGAAATATTTTCTATAGCAATGCTTATGATTTCTGGCAATTCATAAGAGTGATATGCCTTGATGCAATCTTCAATTTCTTGAAAGTTTGCACTTAAACAAAAGCAATTCAATTCAAATTCTTTATGATGATTAAAAACACCTTTCCACATATACATTGATTTCATTTCTTTTATTTGAGCAGAAGCTATAAGCTTATTTTGAAGAAGCACCCTTGCTAAGGCAGATGCTTCTTCTTCTGTTTTAAAAGTTGTTTTTATTATACCAAATTCTTTCTTATTCATGCTTTCTTCCCTTAATCAAAGTATTTATTATTCACTTTATAAGTAAAACAAAAGCCCCTAAATGTATATACATTTAAGGGCTTATTATTTAGTTTATTTGCACAAAATCTTTATTAGAGTTTGATAAAGGTGTTATTTTCAATTTCAATATCTATTTCAGTATCTTCAAGAGTAATAACTTCGCTTCCGCCAAGTGAGGTGTCTTTATGCGTGATAGTGATAACTGCACCTGCATCTGTGTTTTGTGCTGTGATGTTATAATCATCACGAGAGAAAGCACTAAGGTCAAGCATATCTTCTTCTGTATCAAAATCAGCTATGTGTGAAGTTGAATCAATTTCTTTATCAAGACCTTCTGTTGTCCATGCAAATTCATCTTCACCTTCACCACCGACAAGAATATCGTTGCCAATTCCGCCAACAAGATAATCATCACCTGAACCACCAAGCAAGATATCATCACCTGAACCACCTGATAAATAGTCATCTCCGCCAAGGCCAAGCACAATATCATTGCCTTCGCCACCAAAGAGGAAATCAGAACCAATAGCTTCATCAGTTTCAAGTTCTGCAGCTATGTCAGCTAAGCCCATGCCATCTGTTTGCCCTAGACTTACAATTTCAGTAAGAAGTTCAATAACTTCTTCTGCTGTTGCTTCTTCATCGCTACTGATAGCTCTAAAGTTATCTACGCCAAGATGATCAGCAAATTCTGCAGCAACTTCCATACCACCGTCACCGAACACAATATCATCGCCGCCTTGAGCGTAAACAATATCGCCACCTTCGCCGGCTGTAATAATATCGCCATCAGCACCGTCAGCATTATTCACAGTTGCAAACCATTCAGGATTTTCAATAACGTATTGAATAGCTTCTTCTGCACTTGGCTCATAACCTTCAATAGCAAGTTTATCTTTCACAGCATTTACAATATCTTCGCTTGTCATACTGCCCAAAATCAAATCATTGCTCATGCCTTCGCCGGATGTGTCTGTGAAACTTCCCGGAAGTGCATTTGTGCTTACATTTCCGGCTTCCGGTGTAAAGAGTTTATCAGCATCAGCTGCAGTTCTTACATGAATATCTTGAGTTATACCACTATAGTTTTCATTCATAGCATGTAGGTATGTATCAGCCGAATATTCACTACTTGTAAAGGCTGCTGCTGTAATAGAACCATCACCAAGAGCTTTGATCATGTTGCCATAACCGGTGTTTGCATTTGCATCATAACGATCAGGGTTTTGAGATACAGCAGATAGATACAAATCTCCGTCAGCTGTTTGCTCAAGTCTTAGCAAGTATAGATCACTATCTGAACCCCAATCTCTGACATTATCAAAGCCATTTACTATATCAGATTCACTTACATAGCTTCCTGTTGATGTCCAAATATCACCAGGTTGGCGACCGCTTATATCAAATTGAAGAGCTGCTTCAAAGTATGTTGATTCTGTGCCATCTCTATAACTGTCGTTTTGAATATCAAAGATAACAGCTTTTTCGCTACCCTGCTCAACCACAGTTGAACCGCCAGCTTGAGAAGTTACCAAATCACCGCCAGAAACAAAGAAGAGCTTGTTTTCAGCACCGCTTGAAGCATTTGCATCAAAGAAATCAGCTGTGCCTTGATAGCTTTCATCTGTGATATGTGCTCTGGCTTCTTCACTGGAACTAAGTGCTTCAGCTCCTCCGCCTTTGAGAATTCTACCTTGATCATCAACTATGTCTTCCATACTTCCAATAAGTGCATCAGCAGGTGTGCCTGTGCTTTCACTTGAATAGATTTCAACAAATTCACCTTCAGCATCTTTTTTATAGATAGTGCCACCTTCTATACGAAACTCATGCGTGGTTGCATAGGCACCTCTATCTGTTGATGAGCCTGAATATGTGTTGAGTTGAAGATTAACCACACCACCTGTATCAGGGTTTTCTGAATGAGTGTATAGTGTGTTATCAATAAAGTTTTCTAAAGCATCTTGGATTTCAGTTTTGACAAAATGAACGCTTTCACCAAAAGGAACACTCTCAGCTTCACAAGCATTTATTGAAGTATCAATAAATAATGAAACATTATAATCAGAGCCAGATGTCCAAGTTTCTTCAACGCCTGACATGCCTCCAACTGCTCTGTATGCAGCAGGCTCAACAAAGTTCACTGTGCCTTGTGCCACATCACCATCAGCATCTCTTACTTGAAGTTCAAGTGAAGATGAGTCTTTAGGTGCGTTCAACACCCAATCAGAATTATTTGAAGTGGAAAGTGTTACGCCATCAAAATCAAGTGTATAGCCTGTTTCTGTTGGTATTACGCTTGTGCCGTTTTCAAAATTCCAGCTTGTGCCGTTAAACTCAGCTGTTACACCGTTAAGGGTAATGCTTGTTCCGTCGCCATTATCAGCACCAAATTCAAATTGAATAATACCTTGATGATTTCCTGCACTGTCAGTGCCTGCAATAGCATAATCATTTTGCACTTCAGGCGCATCATCATTTACTGTAACTTCAATTTTTGTATTTGTTACATCACCGCCCCTATCAACAATTTGCATATCAAAGGAGTTATCGTGTTGTGTTTGGTTTGCAGCTTCTTCGGCTGAATTTGCATCTTTGCCTGCATCACCGTCGATAGCAGATTTCAATTCATATTCATAGGTTACAGTATAGCCGTTTTCTGTACCATTTGGTTCAATAGAAGTAATTGTTACATTACCGGCAGGGTTTTCAACCATATTCCAAGAATTTGTTTCTTCATTCCATGTTGCCAAGGTTTCGCCATCAACAATAATCTCACCAAGGCCATCAGCGGATTTCAAATCAACTGAACCAATTGCGCTTGCTACACCACCGTCAACCAAATCACTTTCATCTACAATTACTTCAGTAGACTGCATAACATTTGCGCCAAAACCTTCTGTTGTGCCATTTACAGCTATAGTATAGTCATCTGAATCACCATCTTTGTCAGTTGTAGAGAATTCAAGAACAATAGGTTCATCAAATTCTTTATACTGCTCAACAGTCCATTCATTTGTGCTTGGATTAAAGGTTACTTTTGCATACAAATCTTCTTGTGCAAAATCGTTTATATTACTGTTTTGTGCTTTGCCGTCGCCATCAGCATCACTTAATTTACCGATAAGATATGTGATTTCGCCTGTTTCTTCATTCACAAAAGCTTTTGAAATATCAACTAATTCGCCATCGATTACTAAGAAGTTTGAAGTGCCTTTCACGTCAGCTGCTATATTAAAGCTTATTGGGTTTGTTGCATCAGATGCATCAACATCAAGTTTGCCTGTTGTAGTTGAAGTGAGAATACCATCATCACTTACCTTAGGAGTGTTTGCTTCAAAGGTGTCTACATTTTCATATTTGAGTGTTGTAGTTCCCATATGAACAAAATCGCCATCAGCAGTCACCCAGCCGGTAGGAACTTCACGGGTAATAGTTTGATCAGTTGCAGAAGGATCGGCATAATCACCTGTAGTATCGCTGCTAATTTCAACCGCATCATCAGTAATATTTACATTGATACTTGTCTCTAAACCTGCACCGCCATCAGCATCGTTCACTTTTACTGTAAAGCTTTCAACATTTGCTTGAACATTTTCGCCTTTACCTTGTTCTGTATGCGTAAGTACAGTATCTTGCTTATAGTCGTAACTTACTGTATATGTATCACCGTTTAAAGTAAGTTCAACATTACTCAAGTTACCGTAATTACCATCTACAGTTTTATCAGAAAGGCTAAAAGTGCCATCGCCATTATCAGTAATTTCAAAAGTTACGCCTGCTATCACAATAGAAGTAGGGGTTGCAACAGAAGTAAAATGGAAATTACCTTGAACAGCAACATCATTAGTAGTATCACTGTCAGTATTGAGTGCAACATGGCTGTCATGGCTTGTTATATCTTGCGAAATTGAATCATCCACATCAATTTTCACAGGCACATCGTCATTACCGGTTACATTTACTGTAATAGTTACATCTTTTGTGCCACCATTTCCATCGTCTACAGTTACTGTATAAATGGCTGTAAACTCATCACCTTCGCCTAATAAATCATCTGCATCTTCATTGAGTTCAAAAGTAAAAGTGCCGTCGTTATTGTTTTTAAGAGAGCCGTATTCACTTAAGTCATCGCCTGTTGAGCCTTTAATTTCATAGGTTAAAGTATCATTGTTTGCATCTGTTGCGTTGATATCGTCTGTGTCTGTTTTACCTGCTTCTGTGTCTGTTACATCAAGTGTAATATTATCCGCTTCAGGTGCAATATTAGACTCTATAACAGTAATTGTTTCTGAGCTTGTATTTGTGTCGCCATCATTATCCGTAGCTATAAATTCAAGAGTTACATCACCAACAAAATCTTCATTTGGTGTGAAAGTGTATGAACCGTCAGCTTCTATTTTAAGTTGACCATTATCAAGATTAACAGTTTGCTCTTTCAAGCTACCGTCATTGTTTAATGTGATTTCTTCACCATTTACAGTAAGCTCTTTAATGCCGTCTGCACTGCCGAAGGATAAAGATCCGCCTGATGTTTCAGCATTAGTGATATCAGCATCATCAAGAGTTGAATCAAGGCTTACAATACTATCGCCAACTTCAACTTGAACTTCAATATAACTTTCATTGCCGGCATCATCTTTCACAGGAACTTGCACAGTAATTGTGTGTGAAGTATCTGCATTTCCTTCATTATCAGGGTGAACATAAGGTGCTGTTTGAGTGAAGAATAAATTACCGTCAGCATCAGAGGTGAAGTAACCAAATGGATTTGTTTGTCCGGCTTGAGTAATTTCAAACTGCCCGCTAAAGTCATAATTTACATCACTTTCAAGCTCAACACCTTGCACAAGAGCATCTTGCGCATAAGCATCATCGTCTGATTGAACTGTATTTGCAGTATCATCAAGATCAGGGGCAATTTCTGTGTCAATAAGTGCACTGTCTTCACTTGAAGTTGTGTTGCCTTCTTCATCTGTAATGGTTGCTGTGATAGTTACATCTTCTGCATTTTCTTGTTTAGGGAAGCTTACTTCAATAGTATTGTCTTTGAATTCAACGTCTTCACCATCTTTAGTGATAGATGTGATATTGCCGTTTTCATCAGTAGTAACTTCAAAAGTTTGCTCACTTTCACCATCGCCAACAACAAGAATTGAAGTTTCGCCTTTTGGCAATTCGCCACCAAGAACAATTTCTGCTTTGATGTTATCATCATCAAGATCTAGTTCTGGTTGCGAAATAACGCCATCGTCTTTTATGTTTTCATCAGTAGTAATTTCAACACCAATAGTAGCATCTTCTTCGCCTTCGCCAACAGTATCGCCATATTTGAAGTCAAAGTCTGCATTAAAGCTAGAGTTTGCAGTATCACCATCACTGTCTTTCAAAGTATAGTCTATAGAAAGCTGTGGAAGCTCTTGACCTGCAAATGAAGAATCTTTTGAGGATGTGTCAATTTTAACTTGGCTTCCATCAACTGTAACTGTGCCTAATTCTTTGCCTCCGTAGGTTAAAGTATAGCTGCCGTCATTGTTTTCAGAAAGTTCATATCCGCTTGCTTCGCCTACTGAAAGTACAACACTGTCAACTGAAGCTGCTTCATCGGCACCAAATTCGCCTAAATCAAATTCAGTTACTTCTGAATTTGTATTGATTTCAGGAGCTGTCGAACCGCTTACACTTGCAACAGGAGCATCGTCAAATACTGTAACTTCAATATTACTTGTAGCTGAACTCATGCCATTTGAGCCTGTTGCAGATACTTCAAGATCAAAGCTTTGTGAATTTTCGCCTGCTGCATTGTCAAGTGTATTGTTCAACACTGCATCATAGCTAACTGTATAATTACCATTGCCATTATCGGTGATAACCACATTTGTGATTGTTACATCTGTATTATTTTGTGTGCCAACTGATGTTCCATCAAGATTAAAATCTTGACCATTGATGGTTACATAATCCAATGTGCCATCTACTGAAACTTCAAAAGATTTGCCGCTTTCAGAGCTTGTCATGCCATCAGGATCGCCGGTCAAGCCTTCGTCTGTACCGCCTGAGAGATTAGCTTCGTCTAATACTACACTATCGTCAGATGCTGTGCCTTCTGCCCCAAAGGTGATTGTTGGCGCTTTGAATTCAAAAGCTGCTGTGTCTTCATCAGAAGAGAAGTTGCCGTCTGTATCGGTTATTGTTGCTGAAATTGTTGCATCTGAACCGTCTTGTTTTGGGAAGGCCACTTCTATAGTATTGCCATCTTTTACTGTAATATCGCCATCTTCCCCACTTACTGTGATTGAGCCGTCTTCAGCTTTAGTTACTGTAAATTCTTGCTCTTCATCACCGTATTTTACTGTAAGTGTGGATTCGCCTATCGGTAAATCGCCGCCTACTGTAATATCTGCACGAATTTCGCCATTATCTGCATCTAAGTCAGCTTGAGATATTTTGCCATCATTGTTATCTGTAGTGATTTCTACTTTTACGTCTGCTTCGGTGCTGTCGCCATCTGAAGTATCGCCAAAAGTAAAGTCTACATTCATTGAACCTGTGGCTGTTGAACTGTCGCCATCTGAATCATAAGCTGTAAAGCCAAATTCTACTGCAGGCATTTCAACACCGTTCAAGGCTTCTGAACGTGTTGTTGTGTCAAGTTTTACTTGGTTTGTAGTTGCATCAAAAGTGAGTGTGCCTACTACTTCACCATTATATGTCAATGTATTGCCATCAAGCTCATAAGGTGAGCCTGCTGTCAAACCATCGAAAGTAATATCAGTTATGCCGGCTCCGTCTGCACCAAAATCAACGGCTTCATCAAGATCAAAAGTTGCAAATTCATTTGCTGTGGCTACTTCACTTGCTGTTACATTACTTGCAACAGGAGCATCGTCAAATACTGTAACTTCAATATTACTTGTAGCTGAACTCATGCCATTTGAGCCTGTTGCAGATACTTCAAGATCAAAGCTTTGTGAATTTTCGCCTGCTGCATTGTCAAGTGTATTGTTCAACACTGCATCATAGCTAACTGTATAATTACCATTGCCATTATCGGTGATAACCACATTTGTGATTGTTACATCTGTATTATTTTGTGTGCCAACTGATGTTCCATCAAGATTAAAATCTTGACCATTGATGGTTACATAATCCAATGTGCCATCTACTGAAACTTCAAAAGATTTGCCGCTTTCAGAGCTTGTCATGCCATCAGGATCGCCGGTCAAGCCTTCGTCTGTACCGCCTGAGAGATTAGCTTCGTCTAATACTACACTATCGTCAGATGCTGTGCCTTCTGCCCCAAAGGTGATTGTTGGCGCTTTGAATTCAAAAGCTGCTGTGTCTTCATCAGAAGAGAAGTTGCCGTCTGTATCGGTTATTGTTGCTGAAATTGTTGCATCTGAACCGTCTTGTTTTGGGAAGGCCACTTCTATAGTATTGCCATCTTTTACTGTAATATCGCCATCTTCCCCACTTACTGTGATTGAGCCGTCTTCAGCTTTAGTTACTGTAAATTCTTGCTCTTCATCACCGTATTTTACTGTAAGTGTGGATTCGCCTATCGGTAAATCGCCGCCTACTGTAATATCTGCACGAATTTCGCCATTATCTGCATCTAAGTCAGCTTGAGATATTTTGCCATCATTGTTATCTGTAGTGATTTCTACTTTTACGTCTGCTTCGGTGCTGTCGCCATCTGAAGTATCGCCAAAAGTAAAGTCTACATTCATTGAACCTGTGGCTGTTGAACTGTCGCCATCTGAATCATAAGCTGTAAAGCCAAATTCTACTGCAGGCATTTCAACACCGTTCAAGGCTTCTGAACGTGTTGTTGTGTCAAGTTTTACTTGGTTTGTAGTTGCATCAAAAGTGAGTGTGCCTACTACTTCACCATTATATGTCAATGTATTGCCATCAAGCTCATAAGGTGAGCCTGCTGTCAAACCATCGAAAGTAATATCAGTTATGCCGGCTCCGTCTGCACCAAAATCAACGGCTTCATCAAGATCAAAAGTTGCAAATTCATTTGCTGTGGCTACTTCACTTGCTGTTACATTACTTGCAACAGGCACATCGTCAACAATGGTAATTTCAACAGAAGGTGCTGTTTGCGTGCCATTGTTGGTATAATCAGAAAAAGTTCCATTAGTATTTGTGATACCATCAATGCTGAAACTATCGCCTGATTCAGCTTGTGTGCCGTCTGTAGTATGCTCTTTTATAGTATCTTGTTTATAAGTATATTCAACTGTGTATCCATTAACATCATCACCTTTCAGAGTGAGTTCTAAATTACCATGATTACCTTCTACAGTTGCTTTACCATTAGCATCAAAAGTTACTTCTTCACCGTTTATTGTTATGCTTTGAACACCGTCTTTTGAAGTAAAGCTGAATGAACCTGAATCAGAAGCTTGATTGTCCGCAACATCTTCATCAGAAGTTACAAGCTGATTGTCAGGAACAGTGTCATTATCAATATCATCAAAAGTAATATCGCTTACTTTATTATCTACTTCAAAGCTCACTGTGGTTTGGGCTTTATCACCATCACCATCTTGATATTGAACTTCAAATTCAACTTCATCCGTATCATTATTTGGTTTTGTAGTGAATGAACCTGTAGCATTGTTCATTGTTACAGAACCCCAGTCAAACTCATATGTTGTGGTTCCATCACCATTATCACTTGAAGTATTTGCATCTAAAACAGTATATTCTTCTGAGATTAAACCTGTGGTATTCCCGCTGTCAGAACCTTTATTGAAATAAGCTGAAGCTTCTTGAGTTGAAGAAGTTTCGCCGGCTGTAACCATATCTGAAGTTACATCACCTTTTGATTCAGGTGCATCATCAACTATGTTAATATGAACACCGGTGCTGCCTTCAGAACCGTCAACATCTTTGAAAGTCAAGTCAAAGTTATCACTAGCAATATCACCGCTTTCATGGTCAACAGAATCTTTTAATGTATATTCATATTCAACAGTATAAGTGCCGTCATTGTTATCGATAACATTTTTAATTACAATTTCGCCGTATCCTGTTGCTTCAGCATTTTCAAAAGTCCATTTACCGTCTTTATAAGAGGCAAGTGTATTACCATTTAAAGATATTTCACTCAATCCATCAAGAGATTCTATAACGAGGGAGCCTTCACTTTTAAGCTCAGCAGAATTGGCATCTGTGCCACCTTGAAGGTTTGCTTCAAAAACAGTGTGTGGATTTGTGCTGCCACCAAGCTGTGGGTTTTGCACAGTTACAGAATTGTTTGTTCCGTCAATATCAAAGGTTAATGTTTTTGATGATGAAGCACCGTGAATATCTTCTGTTGAAACATCAAAACTTTCTTCTTTAGTTTCACCATCAGTAAGGTTTGCTAATTTATCATATTTAGCACCATCTGCAGGTGTATAAAGTTCATATGTGTATGAGCCGTCAGGATGCACAGTTAAAGTTCCGTAATCACCTTCGATTACAGTATTATTTGTTTTTGAAACATTTTGTCCATCAATTTTCACATTTTGTTCTTGGAAAGTATCGCCATCAGTATCTGCATCAACAATGTCAATAATACCGGTAGTTACTGTATCTGAATTTTCTTGCAGTCCGGTGTCGCCTTCAAAAGAAACTTCTGGTCTATCATTTGTTCCTTGAATGTTAACAACAACTTTTGTTTCAACTACATTGCCAGCTTGATCAGTAACGCGCACAGTAAAATCTTGCGTGATATTTTGATTTTGATTTAAAGAATTAGCAGCATCATCTTTTAAAACAAAGGTAAATTTGCCGGTATCAGGATCAATAGTAAAAGTTCCATACTCGCTTGTGCCGCCAACCACTTCAAAATGGAGTGTATCATTTTCAGGATCTTGTACTATAACTTGACCCTTTGCTACTAAATCACCTGCATATTCTTGGTTGGGATTATTTGATAAAGTATCAGAATTCAAACGCCCAACACCTGATTCAGTAACCCCTACGTGAGCAACTGAACCATCAGGAGCACTTGAATCTTCCAAGTCTTCTTGAGGAGTAGTAGTATTAACGCTTCCTGTAGAGCCGCCGGGAGCAGTAACTTCTTCTTCAACAGGAAGAGTTACAACAGAAGTAATAATAGGTGGAAGATTTGCAGCAACTTCAGTGCGAGCTTCAACCAAGTGCGAATTTCTTTCAAGTGAAGAACCGCCTTCTATGCCCTCACTTCCGGTAACACCTGTTGCAACCTCATGCAAATTAGTGTTATTGAAAGACCCGCCATTTGAATCAATTGCTTGCTCTGCATTACCTGCAGCAGGCATCAACTCAGGGCTTAAAGCCGCAAAAAAATCTTCGCCGGTAATTACTTCGCCTTCCATAACAAATTCAGGCATAAACTCTGCTGAATAAACGCCATAAAAACCTTCTAAAGTGATAGAAGAGTTATTATCCTCAAAATAAACCAACAAATTATTATCCACTCTTTCAATAAGAGCAGAAGTTAAATCAAAATCTAAAACAAAACCAGTTAATCCTTCACTAATAGCATGAGAAACTGCTTGATTAGGGGCAGGTAAAGACAAATTAAGAGTAGCCATAATGACCTCAAATTATTTTTTATGTATATTAATTAAAATGCAAGAAGAGCAAACAAAAGCAGCTTGCAAAGGAGCAAGGACTATTTGAAAGGCATAAAAAAGTACAAATTCAAACACCCTTTATGAATAAACCCATCTTTGATAAATTAAGAATTGATGCTTATTCAATTTTGCTGACACTCAAGGTCAGTCAAATTCATGTTATATTAATAATCAACCTCAATATAAATGTCAAGTATATTTTAGTATAATTTAAAAATTTAATAAATTTAAGATAAAAAACATATAAGTTTACCCTTAGGAGAAAAAGCAATTATTTCAAAACAAATTAATATATCCTTACAATAACTTATAGCACTTTTCTTGTGTGTAAATTACTATAAAAAAGAAAAAACAACAACTAAATAAAATAAATTTTTTTCTCTAACATATTTATTTTATGATATAAATCAATTTATTTTTGAAAGTGCTTTAGCTCCTAAAAGAACAAGTACTATTATTTCAATATATTACAAAAGAAAAATTATTTTAAAATAATTAATTTTTTTATCAATTAAAATTTATTTTTTTCTATTTTAACTGCACAAGCTTTATATTCAGCTGTTTTGCTGATAGGGTCAAAAACCGGATTGGTTAACCAATTTGCATTATTTTCCCTAAAGTGAAAAGACATCCATACAAGTCCTTGAGGTATATCTTCTGAAATCTTTGCGTGCACCAAGACCTCACCTCTTCTTGAAGAAACTTTTATAATTTCGCCCTGATTTATACTTAATCTTTGAGCATCTTCTACAGAAATATCTGCAGTTTCATGGCCTAGAAGTTCATTTATCCCTGCACAACGCCCTGTTTGTGTGCGTGTGTGATAGTGGTATAAACGCCTGCCTGTACTCAAAACAAAAGGATATTCTTCATCTGCAATTTCAGCAGGTGGCGTCCAATCCACGGGAATAAATTTTGCTTTGCCACGTGCAAAAGCACCTTCTTTATGTAATATTTTCGTGCCTTTATCATCTAAAGTTTTGCAAGGCCATTGCAAACCGTCATTTTCAAGGCGATGATATTTAATCCCTGCAAGGTTTGGAGCTAGCAAAGAAATTTCATTATCCCAAATTTCTTTTGCTGAATTTGACTGCCATTCATGCCCAAATTTCTTTGCCAATTCTTTGAAAATCCACCAATTCGGCTTTGAAATACCGGGAGCATCGCTTGCTTTTCGCACCCTGTTGACACGCCTTTCACTATTTGTAAAAGTTCCCTCATTTTCACTCCAAGCCTGTGAGGGCAAGATAACATGGGCAAAACGTGTGGTTTCATTAGGGAAAATATCTTGAACTATTAGAAACTCAGCAGAGGCAAGGCAGTGTTCTATATGTCTTATATCAGGCTCACTGTTTGCCATGTTTTCTCCAAAAATATAAAATCCCCTCACTTCTTTTGTGGGCAATTTTTCAAGCATATCAGGTATCATCATACCATTTTTTGAAGGTAAGTTTTCCACCTTCCAAAAATCTTCAAACTTTTCACGCTCTTTTTTGTCTTCCACCTTTCCATAGCCTGGAAAAGTGCTTGGCAAAGCGCCCATATCACAAGCACCTTGAACATTATTTTGCCCACGAAGCGGGTTCACTCCTCCAAATTTCAAGCCCACATTTCCAAGAAGCATTTGTAAGGAAGCTATGGCATAGACATTGTGAACGCCGCAAGTATGCTCTGTTATTCCAAGCGTATAGGCAATCATTGCAGGTTTTATTGAGGCTAAAAGCCTTGCAACTTCATAAATATCTTCTGCCTTAACTCCACAGATTTTTTCAGCTTTTTCAGGGCTATACGCAGCAATATGTGCTTGAAGCTTTTCAAAGTCTTCAGTGTTTTTTTGCACATATGTTTTATCATATAATCCTTCTTTAATAATCACATACATAAGAGCATTCAAGAGGGCAATATCGCTTCCTACCTTGATTTGTAAATGCTTTTCAGCTTGTTTTGCAATATCTGTCCGCCTTGGATCAACCACAACAAGCCTGCACCCTTTTTGAACAGCCTGCTTTAGAAATGCTCCTATAACGGGATGTGCTTCAGTTATGTTTGAGCCTGTTAAAAAGACCATTTTCGCGTCTTGAAACTCAGAAATACTGTTTGTCATTGCTCCTGAACCAAATGTAGTGGCAAGCCCTGCCACTGTTGGAGCATGTCAAGTTCGTGCACAATTATCTATATTATTTGTTTTTAATACAGTTCGGAAAAACTTTTGCATTTGATAGCTGTCTTCATTAATGCTACGCGAGCATGAAACACCTGCCAAAGCATCAGCCCCGTATCTATTTATAATATCAGTAAATTTATCATGGATGAGGTCAAGAGCTTCATCCCAGCTTGCTTCTTTGAATGAGCCGTCTTCTTGACGGATGAGCGGGCTTTTCAATCTTTCTTCGCTATAGATAAAATCATAAGCAAACCTGCCCTTTACGCATAATAAGCCTTTATTTGGCTCAGCATCTTCCACGCCATTTACTTCAATAATTTTCCCATCTTTCACTAAAAGTTCTTGCTGGCAACCTGTTCCACAATAAGGGCAAGTAGTTCTGATTTTAGTGATTTCATCATTTTTCTCAAATAATCCATACGATTTTTTTGCTTGAAGCGCACCTGTTGGGCAAGCTTGCAAACATTCGCCGCAATGCGTGCATTTTTCATAATTAACTAAAGGAAAATAATGCTCTTTTTCAACCTTTCTTCCAAATTGAAAATCAATAGCATTGTTCACTTGTAGGCTTGAGCAAGCAGAAGCACATTTGCCGCATTGAATGCAGAGCGAAAAATCCCTTGTAATCATAGGATATGCATCATCAAGCAAATATTGGTTTTCTTCAATCTCAATATCTTTCATAGGGATTTTATATTCAAGCACAAGTTTTTGCAACTCACAACGCCCATCTTTAGGGCATGGATATTCACGATGCGGCATCTTAGTCGAAGCTATGTGATAAGGAGCTTTGCAGTCTTCAATGCCTCGCATAAAGCAATCGTGCCTGCCCTCAGCCATGATGCCTGAAAGAATTTCTTTTCTTAAAGCAATAAGCTCCTTTGTATATGTTTGAATTTCCATGCCATTTTCAGCATAGCTGGCACAAGCAGGTAAAAATCTTTCATAGCCTTTCACTTCCACAGAGCAAATTCTGCACACGCTGTTATGCCCTGTTTTTGGAAAATTGCAAAGAGTAGGAATAGAAATTCCTGCTTTTTGAGCTGCTGTTAAAATGGTATCACCCTGTGAAAATTCAATTTTTTTATCATCAATAGAAATATATGGCATAATTTCCTCAAATTAATTTGCAAGCATCACTATTCTGAAACATCTCAAGCAACGTGAAGCTTCAAGCTTTGCACTTGGCATGCTAAATGATTTTTCAACTTCTTCAAAACCTTGTAATCTTTTGTCAATATCAAGCATAGGAGGTTGAACAGCTTCTTTGAAATCAGCAGGGATTTTTTCAGAGTTATCTAAAATATTAATCTTATTCAACTCAAATTCAAGCCTTGCTTCATCATCAATTAGCACTTCATTTTTTTCCAATACCTGTGCTATATACTTTGCACTTCTTTTACCTTCTGCCAAAGCAGAAATCAAGGTTTTTGCTCCTGTGTGGCAATCACCACCGCCAAAGAGATAAAGATTTTTTGTTTTTGCAAAAGCTTTTCCTGAAATTTCATCAGCATTTAGGTTTTTATATTTATCAAGAAAATCACCTTCATGCTCCAGCTCATCAAAAAGATATGCAATATCTGTGTTTTGTCCGATAGCAGGCACAATCACATCACAATCAAGATAAAAAACTTTGTTTTCAAGGGGAATGGGTGAACGCCTTCCTGAGCTATCCGGCTCACCCAAGGTCATTTTTTGGCAATAAAGCCCTTTCACCTTTCCATTTTCTTCAATAATTTTTTGCGGTGCTGCAAGGAAGATAAATTCCACGCCTTCAAGCTTTGCTTCGTGAATTTCCATTTTATCTGCCGGCATTTCTTGTTCAGTTCTGCGATATATCAAAGAAACCTTTTCAAAGCCATGCCTTAAAAGTGTGCGAACACAGTCCATCGCCACGTTTCCGCCGCCTACAACCAAAGCTTTTTTACCTTCTACAATTTTAATATTTTCCGATGCTTTATGCAAATATTCTATACCGCTCACCAAGCCGCTTTTACATTCTTTTTCACCCTCACAGCGAAGAGAAGGAGCTTTTTGAGAGCCTGCTGCAATAAAGATTGCTTTAAAGCCATTTTCCTCTAAATCTTTAATTTTTAGCTTTTTTCCTATTTCTGTATTATAGTGGATTTCAACTCCAAAATATTGTATTTTTTGAACTTCTGCTTCTAAAACTTCATCAGGCAAACGATAGATGGGAATACCGTATTTTGCCATGCCCCCTGCTTTTTCTTCCTTTTCAAAAATTGAAACCTTATACCCTTGCAAAGCCAAGAAATAAGCACAAGAAAGCCCTGCAGGACCTGCCCCTACTATTGCGATTTTATTATTTTTTCCTTTCTTTTTTACTTCTTTATTTTTATTTTCTTTGAAAGAATTATCAAACAAAAAGCGTTTCAAATTTCTTATGGAAAGAGCCTCACCATTTAAAGCCCTTGTGCATGCACTTTCACATGGTTTTGTGCAAACACGCCCTATTGTTCCAGGCATAATGCAGCTTTCCATAACTGATTCTAAACCATCATTAAAAGCCGCAATTCTGATTTTTTCAAGATAGTTGGGAATATTGACATGTGCAGGGCATGCATTCATACAAGGTGCTGTAATCATAGAAGTATAGTTATTTTTCTTTACTGCATGAGCTTTTAATAATTGCGGAGCTTTTTCTATAATATCAAGCAAAGGCTTCACACTTGTTTTTCCAATATCGCAGCGCACACTTGCTGAAATGATTTTTGCCTGTTGTGAAAGAAAAGCTAAATCATCTTCACAGCTTTCTCCACAACAAAGTGCTTTCAAGCGTTTGGCAATTTTTTTCAAGCCATTTCTGCAAGGAAAGCATTGCCCGCATGACTCTTCTGCCCCTTTTTCAATAAAAGAGTGAAGCATATCAAGCAAATCAATCTCATTATCCTTAATAATTACACCTGCATAGCCCATCAATGCTTTATAGGGAAAAGAAGGCTTTTCTCCGGCCCAAGTATCTAGTATGCTGTTATTTTCAAGAATATCTTTTGTTTGTATTGACATTTCTTTATAAAAATCCTTGTTAGAAAAGCCCTGTAATTTTGCCGGTAGAATCAACATCAATAAAGCCGGCACTGGGAGATTTCGGCAAGCCCGGCATGGTCATGATTTCACCTGTTAAAGCTACAATAAATCCTGCACCTGCAGATACTTTCAAATCTCGTATAGTAACAACAAAATCTCTTGGCACCCCGATAAGGTTTGCATCATCACTAAAGCTATATTGGGTTTTAGCCATACAAATCGGCAGGTTAGAGAATCCAAGCTCTTCAAAAAGTTTTATCTGCCTAGCAGCAACAGCGGTAATCACCACATCTCTTCCGCGATAAATTCTTTTTACAATAGCATTTAATTTATCTTCAATAGAGCAATCAAGAGGATAAGCACAAGTATAATCTTCACGCTTGCCTTCGCAAAGCTTTACAACTTCTTTTGCCAAGGCTTCGCCCCCTTTTCCGCCTTTTTCCCAAACTTCTGATAAAGCCACATTCACGCCAAGTTCTTTACATTTTCTTTGCACAAGTTCAAGTTCAAGCGCAGAATCAGTTTTAATTTTATTAATAGCAACTACACAAGGAAGCCCAAAAACATTTGTTATATTTTCAACATGTTGTAAGAGATTTGGTAAACCTAGAGCAAGCGAAAGAAGATCTTCTTTATCAAGGCAATCTTTTTTGCAACCACCGTGATGTTTTAAAGCTCTGATAGTTGCCACCACAACAACAGCTGAAGGCTTAAGATCAGCCATACGACACTTGATATCCAAAAACTTTTCCGCACCCAAGTCAGCACCGAAGCCTGCCTCTGTAACAACATAATCGCCTAATTTTAAAGCCATTTTTGTTGCTATCACAGAATTACAGCCGTGAGCAATGTTTGCAAAAGGCCCGCCATGAATAAAGGCAGGAACTTTTTCTAAAGTTTGCACAAGGTTTGGCTTTAATGCATCTTTTAAAAGGGCTGTCATCGCCCCTTCTGCTTTTAAATCTGCCGCTGTAATAGGCTTATTATCTTTAGTGTATGCAACAATGATTTTGGATAGACGCCTTTTCAGATCTTCCAGATCACTTGCTAGGCATAAAATCGCCATAACCTCAGAAGCTACCGTAATATCAAAGCCATCTTCACGTGGCACACCATTTGCCTTTCCGCCTATACCGCAAACAATGGAACGAAGCTCTCTATCATTCATATCAACGGCTCTTCGCCAGGTTATTCTTCGTATATCAATATTTAAATCATTGCCATGGTGTATATGATTATCCAAAAGCGCTGCTAAAAGATTGTTTGCCGCTCCTACAGCGTGAAAATCGCCTGTGAAGTGCAGGTTGATTTCTTCCATAGGCACAACTTGAGCATAACCGCCGCCTGCCGCACCGCCTTTAATACCAAAAACAGGCCCAAGCGAAGGCTCACGCAAGGCAACTATTGGTTTTTTACCTATGGCTTGAAGAGCATCTGCCAAGCCAACGGTAGTAGTGGTTTTGCCTTCTCCTACAGGAGTAGGGTTGACAGCTGTAACTAAGATGAGCTTGCCATCTTTTTTCTTTTCACAATCAGCTAAAAATTTAGGATCTATCTTTGCCTTATATCTACCGTATGGCTCAAAATATTTTTCATTTAAATCAAGGTTTTCAACAACTTGCCTAATAGGCGTCATAATAGTTTCTTGTGCTATTTCAATATCAGACTTTACAGACATATAAACTCCTTGCAAAAACTTTCATCTAGTAAAAAAGACTTAAGTATTTCTTATAAATTCATTACACTTTTTCTGATTTTTCTGCAAGTTTTTCTGCATAAAATTTTACTATTAATCTTTTAAAATACTGCTTTTCTCATTGATTAATTCTAATTATTCTTGTATAATTTAATTAAATCTTTTTAAGGAGTTTTTTATGAAAAAGTTACCATTAGCCTTATTTACTTGTTTTTTTCTTATGTTTTCTGCTTCAGTAGCTATTTCTACTGCTCTAGCTGCCGGGGATATAGCAAAGGGTGAAATGCTTTATAAAAAATGTATTTCTTGCCACGCAGCTGATGCCGGTAAACACGGACTTAATAAATTAAGCCAGGAAGACTTTATTAAAGAAGTTGTGAGGATTCGTGATGACAAAAGCGGAAATTATGCACCAATGAAAAATATCTTTAAAACCTATTCTGAGCAAGATATGAAAGATCTTGCTGCATATGTGCATACTCTAAAAAAATAGCTTATCAAACAAGCATAAAAAAGCCCTTTTTATTTTTATAAAGAGGGCTAAATTATTTAATATCAGAATAATTCAAATATTAGAATTGAAAACTCAAAGTGCCTAAACACTTATATTAACATGTTGCCCCTTGCCTGCCTGCTGCATGGCTTGAGCTCTTGCATTTATTTCATTTATACTGGAATCAAGTTGGCGCAAAGATTTTTGCTGAACAGCTTGACTATCTTGGAAAAGCCTAGCGGTAAAGGTGTTCGCACCATTCATACTTGGCATGTTTGCACGCATATCCATATTTTATTCCTTATACATACACATCTACATTATCACTGCTTGGAGAGGAAGGCTTTGCTTCAACCTTTACTTCGCTTGCAGCTTCAACTTCTGCTTCAATTTCTGTTTCAGTAGTTTCAACCGGTGCACTTACTTGAGCTGCTTGGCTTGCACCAACACTTGCTTCGGCTGTAATTGTATTTGAATTACCGTCTAATCTTTCTGCTTGCTGTTGAGCTTGCTCTTGTTTGATTTCTTGTTTGGCTTTTTCTTCGGCTTCAAGAGCTTTTTCTTCGATATGTTTCTGCATGATTTCTAATGCTTCTTCACCTGAATCAAGAGCATTTTTTGCCATTGATGAATTTGCAGCAGCTTGACTTCCATAACTTGATTCAGCTTGCTTAAAAGCGGAAGTTTGTGTTACATCTGATGGCAAAGCATTTTTATTATAAATTTGCTCAGTGATTGCCATATCCATAGTGAAAGAATTTTGTTTTTCTTCTTCAGGCATGAGTGAAGAAATATAAAGATTAGTGGCATCACCAAGCTCATTTATTTCAGCTCTTGTTTTGCCGGAGTAATCAATATTCCCTTCTTTATCCATATTTTTTGCAAGTAAATCTTCAGCCTGTTTCAACTCTCTTTGATTGATAAACGTAGAACCTAAAGCGTTATTATTAACATTAATAGATGAAATCATATATGCCTCCTTGCAAGTTATGATTTAAATGAGAATTCACTCATTAACTATAACGGAAGAATTCTCCCTAACATTAGGCTTAATTAATAATTTATAAAAAAAAAGCAAAACCATATGATTTGGCTTTTTATAATCAATTCGTTCACACGAAACTTTATTGCTCGGTAAGAATCATGCTTCTTGCGGCTAAAGTTTC
>CAYJHJ010000002.1:48051-59432 GCA_964370095.1 uncultured Desulfovibrionaceae bacterium
TTCACACGAAACTTTATTGCTCGGTAAGAATCATGCTTCTTGCGGCTAAAGTTTCGTCTAGGCGCCTTACCGGTGTGGTGAGTGGATAATTGTGTAATTCTTCGCTTGATTTTGAAAGGATATCTTTCATAGTAACAATAAACTCATCAAGCGTTTGCTTTGATTCAGTTTCAGTTGGTTCAAACATCAAACATTCTTTAACAATAAGTGGAAAATAGATAGTAGGTGCGTGATAACCTGCTTCAAGCAAGCCCTTTGCAATATCAAGTGCCCTATAACCCTCAGGTGCTGATGCAACAAATTCGTGCATGCAAATGCGAGGATACGGCACATCTAAAACATCTTTAAGCATTTCTTTCAGATAGTTTGCATTCAAAACTGCATATTGTGAAGCACGATTTAAACCATCGCCACCAAGACGAATCATATAGGCGTAAGCTTTTAAGTATGCTCCAAAATTGCCATAAAAAGGAGCAATGTAACCTATTGAATAAGGGCGATCATAATCAAGATAGAAAGTGCCGTCTTGCTGCTTTGCAACACGTGAAATTGGCAAAAACTCTTCAAGACGTGCCGAAACACCCACAGGCCCAGAACCCGGACCACCACCACCATGCGGAGTGCCCATAGTTTTATGCAAGTTCAAGTGAACAACATCAAAGCCCACATCGCCTACTCGCATTTCACCCATGATGGCATTCATGTTTGCTCCGTCATAGTAAAGAAGGGCATCAACTTTATTAAGTAATTCAACAACTTTCGGAAGGTGTGCTTCAAAAAGCCCCAAAGTGTTTGGGCAAGTCATCATAACTGCAGCAACATCATCATCTAAAACAGCTTCTAAAGCTTCAGGGTCAACAATGCCATCTTTTGAAACAATGTTCACAACTTCAAAGCCTGCCAAAGCAGCTGTTGCGGGGTTTGTGCCATGTGCGGCATCTGGGCAAATAATCTTAGTTTTTTTATTGCCTTTTTTCTTGTGATAGGCTGCAATCAGCATAGCGCCGGTGAACTCACCATGAGCTCCTGCCATAGGTTGAAGCGTAAAAGCTTTCATTCCTGTGAGCTCGCACAAGAATTTTTCAGCTTCCCAAATAACTTTAAGTGCTCCTTGAGCATAATGCCCTGCCCCTCGAAGTTGTGCCATAAGAGGGTGAAGACTTGCAAAGCCTTGAAGGGAGGCTATATATTCAAGATATTTAGCATTATATTTCATTGTGCATGAGCCAAGAGGATAAAAAGTGCTGTCAACACTGACGTTTAAGTGCGAAAGATTTGTAAAATGACGAACAACATCAAGTTCTGAAACTTCAGGCAAAGCCGCTTTTTTACTTCTTAATAAATTCTCAGGGATATAGGCAGAGGCTGTGTTTTGTGGTTTTTTAGGCAAGCAAGCTGTTCTGCCCTGTATTGATTTTTGGAATATAGTTCTTCTATCTGTTTTCATAGTGTTCACCTTTTTATTGTTCTAATAAAGCTTTTAACATTTCAGCAAAAATGCCTATACTTTCCTTTGTATGCTTTTCAGTGCAACAGAAAAGAAGAACATTGTCCATATCTTTATAGTATTTGCCTACGGGAAAACCTGCAACAAAGCCTTTTTGTGTAAGTGTATCCACAACTTCATGGGCATTTGTCGGCAATTCTAAAGCAATTTCATACCCAAAGGCATTGCTGTTTGCATTAAGTAATTTTACATTTTCAATAGCTGTTAAGCGTTCTATTGCATAGCGTGTATTTTCCATGGATAAAAGAGCTGTTCGCTCCATGCCTTCTGCACCCATTAAGGACATATAAATAAGTGCACGCATAGCACACAAAGATTGATTTGAGCATATATTAGAAGTTGCTTTTGCCCTTCTGATATGCTGCTCTCTTGCTTGCAAAGTAAGCACATAGCCGTCTTTGCCATCAACATCTTTGGTTTTGCCCACAATCCTGCCCGGTAGCTGACGAACCAATTCTTTTTTACAAGCCATAATTCCAAGATAAGGCCCACCAAAAGAAAGCGGCATGCCAAGGGCTTGTCCGTCTGCAGTGGCAATATCTGCATTCATTTCGCCCGGAGTTTTTAATAAAGACTGCATGATAGGCTGAATAGCTATAATACCAAGAGCTTTCTTCTCATGAGCATAATTGAATAAATCAGTGAAATCATAGATATTTCCAAAGAAATTAGGATTTTGCACAATAACAGAAGCCGTGTTTTCATCAATAGCATTTTTCAAGGCTTCAATTTGTGTAATGCCTTTTATTTGTTCAACTTCCACAAGTTCAAGATTGAGGTTGGAAGTGTAAGAACGAATCATGGTAAGCCAAATTGGCGAAAGTGCAGCATCAATCACAATTCTTGTTTTGCCTGTATGGCGTATTGACATAGTGATAGCTTCAAATAAAGCAGAACCGCCGTCATACACAGAGGCATTTACGCAATCAAGTTCAAGAAGGCGTGCAATAGAACTTTGAAATTCAAAAATACCTTGCAAAGTTCCTTGCGAAACTTCAGGTTGATAAGGGGTATAGGCTGTAACAAATTCCCCTCTTGAGGCAAGAGTATCAACAGCTTTTGGAATGAAGTGATCATAAAAACCTGCACCTAAAAAAGAAACAAGGCCTGTATGGTTCATTTCTGCCAATTCTTCAAAATACGTGCATGTTTCTTGCTCTGATTTACCTTTTGGCAAATCATAAGATTTTGGCTTCATTTCAGGTTTGATATCTACAAAAAGATCGTCAAGAGTTCGCACTTGAACTACTTTAAGCATTTCCTGCAATTCTTCATTTGTGTGGGGAATATAAGGCATATTGTATCCTTTTTTTTAAAGTTTATAAAAGTAGTTTTATTTTAATTACTCATAAATAATAAAATGTATATATAGCATTAACAATATAATGCAAGAAATATTATATTCAATTATAACAACTAATTGTCAGAATATTTATCATAGATTGCTTTCACAACATCTTGAATTTCGCACATAGCTTCAACTACTTTGGGGTCAAAGTGCGAACCTGCATCAGCTTGCAATATTTTCATAGCGTCATCCCAGCTCCATTCAGGCTTATAGACACGCTTTGACAATAAAGCATCAAACACATCAGCCACAGCAACAATTCTTGCCTCAATAGGAATATCTTCCCCTGAAAGAATAGGAATATCGGGTGAGCCTGTATAGCCGGTGCCATTCCATTTTTGATGGTGATGAACAGCAATATTTTTTGCTAAAATATCTGTTGTTTCCAAGGTTAAATCAAATAAATTTCCGCCAATAGCTGCATGCGTTTTCATAACAGCAAATTCTTCTTCAGTAAGGCGAGCCGGTTTTTTCAAAATTTCATTTGGAATTCCAACTTTACCTATATCATGAAGCATTGCTGCAAGACGAATTTGCCCTTGAATAGCACGGCTTTCATCAAGGTTTATATCATCTTTTAGAGCAATATGCTCATATAATTCCGCACTTACAGCTCCAACTCTTTCAACATGCCCGCCTGTTTCATTCGGGTCATTTAGGGCAATAATATTATGCATACGAGAAACCATTTCTTGCACTAGCTGCCCGCGCTCAATAGCATTAACTGCCTGCAAAGCCAAAAGATTTATGATTGAAGTGAGTGAACGCGGAAATGCTGTTGATTCACCAAGTTCCTTTCTATTAATAAGTTGAATAACTCCTAGCAATTTATTGTTATGCCCAAGCAAAGGCACGCAAAACATTGAAACAGTGAAATAATTTGTGGCTTTATCAAAACTGTCATTAAATGAAAAAGCATAACCTTCCGGTATATTTCTAACATCATCTAAAAAGAGTAATTTTTTTGTATATGCACAATAGCCTGCAATAGAATTTTCATTAATCTTCAACCTCGTGTTTGCATAAGTAAGTTTATTACTTTTCTTATCATCGTGGTTTGCAAAAAGCACATCATTGTGCGTATAAGCAAAAATAAGGTCTTCGCCCTCTGCCAAATAAATTGTGCCTGCTTCTGCTTGCGTGATACGGCGAGCTTCAAGCAAAATACGGTCTAAAATTACATAAGTGTCAGTATAACCAAGCAATTCTTGAGCAAGGGCATTGTTCCATTCGATAGTATTTACAATAGGCGTAAAATCAAATATTTTTTGAGGATATTCAACACTATAGCGTAAACCTTCACGTGCAAAAGTGAAGAAAACATTTTTTTCCTTTGCTTTTGGTTTAAGCTCAGTATAGAAAAAATCAATTTCTTCGTCAGTGCGTTCAATGTGGTGATGGGTGCAGATGAGATGTTGAACATCTGTGCCTGCAACAAGGTCTATCCATGTTTCCATGGCAGTGTGCCCCCAGCCAATACTTTTTTTATATTCTTCTTCTGTGAAATAAGTATCTGCAAAAAGTATTACACTACTTGAAACCAAGGACCTGATAAAATTATAGTTTTCTTCTTTAGCAATAGAAACTTCCACATCAGAAAGAATGGTTGCCTTGCCTTTAGGCGATGTTATACGAAAACCGTGGCAAACACCTGTATGTGGAACAAGAGGTGATTCAATTGTCAGCCCGCAAATATTGATTGCAGTTTTTGCATCAAGTTCTTTTATCACTAAATCACATTTCAAATGTGCGGTTTTTAAAGGAAAAAAAACACCATTGAAAAACAAATCAATGGCATTCTTCTGCCCTTGCGGCAAATATAGAAAAACTTTGCGCCCTTTTTCAAAAAGCGGCTTAAAAAAACCAAGCCCTACCACATGGTCTAAGTGCCAGTGTGATATAAAAAGATGTATAGTCCCAGTTTCCGGTAAGGTTGAGCCAAGTTCTACAATACCTGTTCCAGCATCAATGATAATATGATCAGCAGTTTCTGTTATCACTTGATAACACATCGTGTTTCCGCCATATTCCAGTTTATTATGCTTTACAGTTGCGCATGAACCTCTTGTTCCCCATGTTTTTATAAACATATTTTTCTCCGAAACACCTGAGTTATATTTCTAAAAAAGTTAAATAAATTTTTCTAAAAAAGCCATAACATTTATTATTCGTTACTCTAAAGAAGTAGCTTTTATCATTATTAATATAACTTAATTTTTATTGCCTTGCAAGTCATATCTTGGGTGTAAAAAAACCGCTTAAATGCGGTTTTTTTTAGTATTAATATTTTTTTATAAATAAATTTTATGTAAATTTACTCATCATAAGATCGTAAATTTTATCGGCTATTCCTTTCAAGTCAGGCTTTGCAAATTGGGCATCTGCCCCTACTGATTCTGCCTTGTGGATAGTGCTTTGCGTTATAAGAGAAGAGAAGATAGCAACAGGCAAGGTTTTCAAAACTGCATCGTCTTTAATTTCCTTGCAAAGGGTTAATCCGTCCATAAAGGGCATTTCAATATCTGTAATAACCCCTTGAAGATAGCTTTCAATCGGCAAATTGGCTTTCACAGCTTCTGCTTTTATTTCTTTCAATTTATCGCTTGCTTCTTTTCCGTCATTGCATTGCAACACTTCAAATCTGCCGTCTTTATCAAGCATAGAAAATACAAGTTTTCTGATTGAAGCAGAATCATCTGCATGAAGAATGCGGAATTTTTTATCATCATCTTCCTGCTCTTCTTCCCTATTGTATGCTTTTAAAGCAAGGTTTGGCTGCAAGGTTGCAACAATTGCTTCTAAGTCAAGTAAGAAGATCACTCTTCCTTCAAGCTTCACAACACCGGTTACGGATTGCCCGCTCATTTTCTGTAAAAATTTTCCCGGAGGTTCAACATCTTCCCAGCTCAATCTATAGATTCTGTTCACACCTGAAACCAAAAAAGCTGTTTGAGTTTTATTGAATTCAGTAACAATAACTTTAGGGTCTTCCACGCTTTCAGGTTCTTTATCCAAAAAGAGTGCCAAGTCAATCAAAGGCACAATTTTGCCATCACGGTATGGAAAAGCACCTAAAACAGAGTGATGATTCATGTGTGGCATAGCAGTAACCGGTTGCATGCGTATAATTTCAACCACTTTGGCTACATTTATGCCATAATGACCACGATAACCATCTTCATCAATGTAAAATTCAACGATTTCAAGCTCGTTAGTTCCTGATTCTAAAAGTATATTTGTCTGAGACATTTGTCCTCCAATTTATTTGAAGTAGTATTATTGAAGTTTTGTTTTTACACTTGGCATAAGAGGTGGCGGTGGAACATTATCGTATAACAGAGGGTATATTTCATCCCTTATAGGCACTGTTGCAGAAGCTTTGGCCAATACTTCATTTGTTGGCACGTGAAGCAAGCTGATATTATAACGTATATTATCAGTTGAGATTATATATGTTCCTGTAACCACAGCTACTGCTTCTGCTTCAATAGAAGCCAATTCATCTAATTCTCTTGTAAGAAGAAATTCGCCTTCTCTTGGCTCTATGGTTAGTTCATAAGCTTTTCTCAATTCAATAAGAGAGTATCCATTTTTTGCAAGTTGTGCACTTATTTCTTCACTCATTTGCCTTGAAAGAGGATTTGTTACTTTCAGATCATCAATCCAGACTGGAACAGTGCTTACAATAGTTATATCTTTTTTTTGAAGCTCATCGCTCAATTTATCATTAGGCTTTGGATTGAGATAATACTTTTGTAATTGCCTATCCATTTCATCAACAATATCTTTTGCGGCTTTGGGCACTTCTGGGGTGTCAAATATGGAAGCGGCAGCTGCAGTTAAAGGTAGGAATAAAGCAAGCATCAGTAAAAATATAAGTAAAAGTGAGAATTTATTTTTCATACTATTATCGCAAGGTTTTTATTTGTAAATCAACTGTGAAAAGTTCACGTTCAAGCCATTGCTGTTCTTCATAAGTTTTTGCACCTGCCAAAGCTAAAAGAAAATATTCTTTTGCAGCTTCAAATCTTCCGGCAGATTGTAGTTTCTTTGCATAACTATAATAAGAGTCTTCTCTAGAACTATTTTCACCATATGTATGTGCTGAGCAAGCCGTCAACAAAGAAAGACAAAGCATAAGGCAGACAACACATAAGTTTTGTGCTTTCAAAAATGTTTTAACTATGTTTGAGATATATATTTTCATCTCTTTTCCCTCTTAAACCGCTCCTACCTTGTAAAAGGCAATAAACATGGGCGATTTATCTTCTTCTTAGCATCAGTGCGCCGCTTGTAAGCCTTTCTCTAATTGACATTCTTGCAAGCATATCGTTCATAGGCAAAACAACTTCACCGGCTCTTAAAACCAAGCCATCATTTCTTACAAGGCGTGCATTCACAAAAAATCCATTTGCATCTTTTGTATATGTGCCTATAAGAAGAAGTTCATTGCTATTTGTGATATTTTTTGTTCTGTCAGTTCTTGTAAGAACAAATTCACCTAATTCATTTATTCGTATACGACTGTCAATTCTATATTCTTGCACAGGAAAACCGCGTGCATTGAATTCATAAATCAAGGTTTCTGCCATATATCTTCCAAGTGAAGAGGTTTCATTGAAATCATCAAGATTTACAAAGGAAGTAGGCAAAGCTATAGAGCCTTCTAAGCCTGCTCCTGGGTAAACATCAAGTAGTTGAGAAGCCAGTTCACGCATTTGCAACTTCAATTCTTGCATTTCTAATTTTTTAGGATTTACGTGTATGGGATCTTGCTTTCTCAATAAACTTTTTGGAGCTTTTGGATATTCTGTATTTATCTCTTTTTTTTCCTCAACTGCAACTATCGGAACTTCTTTTGCTTGTGCAACTGTTGTTTCAACAACTTTTGTTTCTTGCACCACAGGTGCAACTTCTTGTGTTGGCCCTCTGTAGTATTCAACTTCCTTATAAGGAACAGGTGTTTTCTGAGTAGGTTTAGGTGGGGCAGAAACAGCTTCAACAACAGGAGCAGGGGCTTTTTTGCTTGGGTCTATATAGACTATTGGTGCATTTTGCCTGTTTTTTTGAGGTTCATCAGGCGGAGCTCCTGCAAAAGAGAGCATAGGCACAAAAAACATACAAAGTAAATATAGATAAATAGAAGATTTTATATAGTGCATATTCTAGCCTCAAAAAATGTTTAAAATTTCAAATCAAAAAAACAAAAAGTAATCACAAACATTAAAACGGCAGTTAAAAAAAAAACTTTAGAGATTGAATAGAAAAAGATAAAAGACAGGCTAAGTCTATAAATCAACAGACTTTAATTGCCCATCTAAAAAAGTATAAAGTGAGTTTTCTTCATCTTGACCAATATTATTCAAATCCGGTAAAATATTCACTTTCAAGCCATGAAAAACAAAAGAAGAATATTTATTTTTTTTCGGCAAATATAAACTATCACGTGCTTTAGAGCCAAATACAAGCAAGTAACGGATTTTTAAATATTTTATGGCTGACCAATAAAAGGAATAGTCATTTTCTTGAAGAAGTTTTCCGGGTTCATCAAAAGTGTCATAGGGAATAAAGATATGCGTTCCATTTGGTCTGGCAAGTTTCGGCAAAACTCTTCGTATCACGTTTTGTCTTTGTGCATCAAGTTTTTCGCTTGCAAGCATGTCAGCGTGAAGCCCTGTATACGTCCAAGCAACTTTAGATTGCTCTCTGTGGCAGCGGGCAAAAAGCTCTTTCCATTCGGGCGACCATTCAAAAAATGGTAAAAACTGCATGCTCAAAGAAACTTCTTTTGCATTTTCTTCTATTTCTTTTGCTTCCTCTGAAGATCTTGGTGAAAAGACAGTATTTTTATTTTGCTCAATTTTTGCACTGTCATCATTTGTAAAGATTATTTTTTTATTTTCAAAACTGCTTTCTTGCACTTGTGAATGCTTCAAATTTTGTGCAAGCTTTTTTTGCGTCAAAGCATTTTGCAAAAGAGCTTTTGACTTAGTTTTTTGAGATTTTTTTTGAAGAAGTTCAAGCCTCTTTTCGTCTTCTACAAGCAAAAAATCTAAGCCAATATCATGCAATAGTTTTATTTCAAGAGGCATATTATAAGTAAATTGCGGCATAAGCAACTCGTAGATAGTTTAAATTATAAATCTTTAAGCCAAGTAAGTATATTCCATGCTATTTCTGTTTTAGGAAGTTTTTGCCAAAATTCTTCCCTGCCCTCACTATCCAATACATATACACGATTATTATCTGTGCCAAAGCCGTCCAACACAGTGTTTCCAATCATCATATCCGCGTATTTTGACTTCAATTTACCTAAGGTTAGCTTTGCCAGCTCATCTTGGCTTGAAACAGATTCTGCAGCAAAACCAAGAACTTTTTGATGGCTTTCTTTGTTTTGTGCCAAAGTTTTAATAATATCTTCATTTGGATAGAAATTTAATGTAAAGCCTTCATCGGCTTCTTCTTTTTTAAATTTACCTTTAGTGTATTCTTCCGGCTTAAAATCCGCTACTGCAGCCGTAAAAATACCATAGTCAGCATAGTCAAAATATTCTTCTGCTTTTGTAAACATCTGAGCGGCAGTTTGCACCCTATGTGTGTGAAAAAATGCGTCATCAGGAGTATAGAGGTTGACGCTTTCAGCACAAATTGCATGTATTTTTGCACCACGAAGCCAAGCAGCAATTGCAAAGCACATGCCCATTATTCCTGTGCTGGCATTTGACCAAAACCGCACAGTATCAAAATATTCACGGGTTGCCCCTAAGGTTATCAAGAAGGTTTTACCTTCCAAATCTTGCTCAGTAACGCTTTTAATCCCTTGCAAATACAAATTTTCCAAAGAGGATAAACGCCCTTCCCCCTCATCATTACAGGCAACTTTTCCTTTATCAGGTGAAATGCATGTAATTCCACGATCTTCTAAAATGCTAATATTTTCTTGTGTGGCAGCATTTTTCCACATATTGGGATTCATGGCAGGGGCAATAAGAAGAGGGCCCTTTTCTTTAGGATATGCTAAAGCTTGGGCAGCAAGCAAAGTATCTGCTCTTCCATGCGTCAGCTGTGCTATTGTATCTGCACTTGCAGGGGCTATAATGAAAGCATCGGCATCTTTTGCGGGCGCCAAGTGTGAAAGAGGCTCATCAAACATAGAGTGATATACAGGATGAGCACCTAAAGTTTCAAAAGTGAGAGGAGAAATAAATTTTTTGGCAGCTTCTGTTAAAGTAACGCTGACTTCAATGCCGGCTTTTTGCCATAAACGCATAAGTTCAACCGCTTTATAGGCTGCAATCGACCCTGTTACGCCAAGATGAATTTTCTTAGGTTCAGGCAATTCAAAAAGAAGATGACTTTGCATATAAAACCTTCTTAATTATGTAATTGTTCGCTATAATGTTCTACAGCTTGCCCTTGATTTTGTGTGTTTTGTGGTGCTGCTGCACCGGAATAAGCAGGAGCATAGCTGTTTATCATGTTTTGAGCTTGTCCTAATGAGGTAAAAACCCAAATTTCAAGCACTGCTCCTATCAAAGATTTTTCAATGTAAATAATAGCATATCTTGAATCTTTGGCGTGCAATTGTACATATTTATCACCAGAAACAGATGCTATTAATGACCAATTATTTTTAGCCATATTTAAAATCATTGCATTTGAAACCGTAGTTGTATCAGTTGTTGAACTGTATGTTTCAAGCCCTATAGGAAGATTTTGTGAATTAAGTGTAACCTTAGTTTTATCACTTACAAGCTTCATATCAGCAGGAACAGGAATATCAGCAAATTGCCCTTTACTCACCTGCTCATTAGATACAGAAGGGCTTGTGTCAAACGGGTTTGGAATGGTAATATTCTGGCACGCAGAAAGGCTAAAAAACAGTGCAATTCCTAAAGCAATTTTTGTAATATTTAATAATTTCTTCATAAATTTTCTTCTTTAATTTATTATAAGCTAAAAATTTCTATTTTACTTATAATAGATTTAATCATTTTTTAAATCGTCTACCAAAGTATCGTCAATAGCATATTCTTCACTAATTTTTATTTCTTCAAGTTCTTCTTCGCTGAGGTTTGCTTTTTCTTCACCCACAAAGTCATCTTCAAGATTATCAAAGTTTTCATCTTCTTTTGCTATAATACGGCGCCTTGAACTTTCTTCATGAACTTCTTCAACCGGTAAGCTTAGTTTTGGTTCAGGTAAAGTATTATAAATTCTCCAAAAGAAAGGATAAACTGAAGAAACAACATCTGGATTTGTGATGCGTATATTAGGGCGCATGAAAGCAACCAAAGCTAAGGCAAGGCCCCATTCTTCATTTGGCAAATACCAAGGTGAGTTTTCAACTTCACCTCTTTTTAAGACCTTGTTTTCATCAACATAAAGTCCTATTTGCCTCAAAAAACCTTCAACAATTTCGCTCTCATATTCTTTTTCAAGAGCAAAAGGCATGTCTAAAGCTTTTGGCAAAACAACTTCCTCACCACTCAAAGCTGCTAATGAAGCGAATACTAAAGCAATTGG
>CAYJHJ010000003.1:0-32893 GCA_964370095.1 uncultured Desulfovibrionaceae bacterium
ATTGTTTCTTTCCATTTTTGAGATCATAAGAACAATGGTAGATTGTGCCACTTGTAATTCTTTTTCTATTTCTTTTAAAGTTGCACTATAACCGCTTTGCTCGTGCAAAAATAAAACAATATGCCCCTGAGCAATGGTCAGTCCTTCTTTTCTAAGCTCTTTATTCGTCTTTTTTTCAGCTGCTTCTTTTGTGAACTTAAGCAAGCGAAAAAGCTGTATTTGATTCTTCAATGGGCACCTCCCAATTATTTCTTTAACACAAATCTCCTAACAAGTCAATAGCTAGCTATTCTTTTAATAATTTATTTAAATGATTTTACTTAACATTTAAATTTTTCTGTCGATAAGAATTAAGTAAATATAAATTTATTTAATAGGGGTGAAAGATTATGGCAATTTTTAATATCTCTTTTGCAGAAAAATTCTCAGCCACAGGCAGTATATTAAGCTCACAAAAAGAAAATAATCCACACTCTTCAAATTTAAGTAAAAATTCTTTTGAAATAAATTCAATTTTTGACTCTATGCAAGACACAGCAGAAATTTCACTTGAAGCAAAGAATGCTCAAGCTAGGCTAAGTGAACTTGATGAAAAGATTATAGAAAATGAAAAACTGTTGGCCAACTCAGAAGAGAACAGGGCAAAAAATTCAACTATTACAGATAAATATGGAAATAAAATTAATTTGGAAGAGCTTGTTAATGACAGAACAGGTATAACAAAAGCACTTTCTACAAAAAGCTTTGATTCCGGCGCAAGTGTGCACCTTTTTCAGTCACAAAACCCCAAAACAGGTAAAGAGATATTTTTTGCTGACATAACAAGTGCTGACGGCACAAAGTCTTACATTGAGTTAACTGAAAATACTGTTTTATCTGATGACGGAGCAGGTGGAGTTGTTGCTTCAAAATTTGGTGAAGATGCACAAATGCTTGGTACAAATGGTGATGATCTTATTCTAAACCTCACCAAAGCAAATATAATTGCTGGTGAAGGGGATGATACTGTTGTTTCCTTGGCTAATGGATCGAATATAACCTTAGGTGATGGCAATAACACTGTAAAAGGGGCTAATCAGGCTCAAATAAATATTTTTGCGGGGAATGGGGATAATGATTTTAGTGCTGTTTTTGAAGAAGAAAATGTTTTAATGAATATTGAAGCGGGTGATGGTAATAATACTGTTACAAATATAGTTTTAAAAGGAAGCTTTGGGAACGGAAATAATACAGTAAGTGCATATTCATTATATGATGTAACTTTTGGAGATGGCAACAACAATATTAGAGCTAATTCAATGGTTGACGTTACACTGGGGCAGGGTGATAACAATCTTTTAGGCAAAATCATGCGTGATATAAGCCTTGGTGATGGTGATAATCGCGTAGAAGCTTATAGAGATGACGATGAAGATACTACTAACGGCATGATTTTTGGCCTTGAGTTAGGCAATGGTGAAAACACTGTCAGAGCGATAAAAGCAAATGAAATAAAAGCAGGGGATGGCGATAATAAATTTTCTACAAAATACCTTGAAGGAAATTTAGATCTTGGCAATGGTGAAAACGATCTTTTTATTGAAGAAATAACTCAAGCTCTTTCTAAAGTAAATATAGGTGATGGAGACAATAGCATCTATATTGCAAGTGGCACTTTGACTAATGGCAGTGTAAATATTGGCAAAGGCGATAATACAATTCGCCTTGATGCACTTGAAGGCATGGTGCGAACAGGCGATGGTGATAATGAATTTAATATTGCAAATGCCACTAATACAAAATTAATGCTTGGCGATGGTGATAATGAAATAAAAGCTTATGTAGCTGACTCTTTCTCGATTGATGCTGGAAAAGGCGAAACTGAACTTGAAATTCACACTTCAAGCGATGATTTGAACTATCACAGTAAAGGGCAGAGCGAAATTGAAATAAAAGGTTCACTCACTAATAGCAGGGTGGATATGCGCGGAAGTGGAAATTCTGAATTGATGCTTCAAGGAAGCATGCATAATACAAATTTAAGAATGGATGGAAACAATAATACTTTTGAAAGTGAAGCTATTTTTAATTCATCACTTATAATGCGTGGCTTAGACAATAAATTGCAAAGTCAAGCCGTGTATGACAGCAGTATTGAAACCTATAGGGAAGGAACTGATATAAATCAAAACATTCTTATGTATGCAAACCTAAACGGCAGTATTGCCAACACGCTTGAAGATGAGAATGATGCAAATAAAGTAAATCAAATCTATACAAATTTCATTCAAGAATATTCAAAAGAGCGTGAAGAAACAATAACAAAAGAATATGAAGAATTTGCCTTAAAATGGTGATAAAAAGTTATAGAAACCATTCTAAGAATAGTAGGTATGAAAAGGTATTTTCGTTTTGAAAATACCTTTTTTATATTAAGCTTTTTAAAAGAAATTATAAAAATATTAAAAAATTAGAATTAATTCTTTAGAAAGTTGATTTAAAAAGTAATTTTTTTTGAATTGACGACTGTCGACAGCGACTCGTTGAAAAATAGCATTTTGATAACATTTTGTTATTTATAAATTAATTTTTTATGTTTTTTTTTATAAGTTGAAAAGTCTTCTTTTGGGTATTGACAATTTTATGGTTTTATTGTATAAGTAGATTATGGAATTGTATTACTGTCGACAGTAATATGAGATTAGTTTTATGGCTTAGGTTGGAAGGATTATTATTATGGTTTTATATTCTTTCCGTTTTGTTTTAACAATCAAAAGAGTGTTTTACTCAAGACCCTTGGAGGCTCTTATGTTTAAAAAGTTCTTTGCATGTTTATTGGTAACAGCTTTTGCAACAGTTGGTTTAAGTGCAACAGCACAGGCTCAAGCACTAAGAATTGGTATTGGTGATCCATTAGATTCAGGTGCAGGACAGTATGGTGTTAAATTCAAAGAATTGGTTGAAGCTAAAACTAATGGCGAATACACAATTGATCTTTTCCCAAGCGGTGCCTTAGGTGATGAAGCTGAAATGCTTCAAAACACACGCCGTGGAAGCCTTGATATGTGTATCGTAGGTATCGGTAATGCTGTTCCTATGGTTCCAACTTTAGCAGCATTAACTTTCCCATATCTTCTTGACACTGAAGAAGCAGTTGTGAAAGCAACAACAGGAAAATTGTTTGACTATTTTAATGAACAAACAATTAAAACAGGTGGTTTTAGAATTTTAGGTTATGTTTACACAAACTATAGATTCTTAACAAACTCAAAACGTCCTGTTAAAAACTTAAACGACGTAAAAGGCCTTAAAGTTCGTGTTCCTAATAACGAAGTGTTTATCGCAACCTATAAAGCATGGGGTGCAAACCCAGTTCCTATGGGCTGGAATGAAACCTTTACAGCTCTTCAACAAGGTGTTGTTGACGGCCAAGATAACCCATATGTAGTTAACTACACAATGAAATTCCAAGAAGTTCAAGATTATATAACTGAAGTTCACTATCAATATTCATTACAACCTTTATTCATCGGCGAAAAGAAATTTGAATCATTCTCACCTGAAGTTCAAAAAATCTTTAAAGAAGCAGCTATGGAAGCTCAAATGTATATCCTTAACTGGGAAAATGAAAATAGCTCTGTTGCTAAAAAAGGCATGAGGGATGCAGGCGTTGAAGTTGCTATGTTAGAAGATGAAGCAGCTTGGAGACAAAAAGCTATAGATGAAGTATGGCCTACAATGTATGAATTTGTTGGCGGTAAAGAAGTTATTGATATGATTCTTACTGAACTCAAAAACTAATAGTTTATGAATAAAGGGGAGAGTAAGAAAACCCTCTCTCCCCTTTATTTTGCTCTATAAAAGGGAGCTTTTATGACTGCTAAAAAATTTTTATACCACATTGATAGGATTGAAACCTATATAAGCCAAGTGCTTCTTGTATTTTTCTGCACTCTTGTGTTTGTACAAATTGTTCTTAGAAACCTCTTTGCTGTTGTTTTGCCTTGGAGTGAAGAGCTTTCACGTTTTGCCTTTGTTTGGTTCGTTTTTTTTGGAGCCTCATACGCAACTCGTTTATCAGCACATAATAGAGTAACTATACAATTTTCTTTTCTGCCTAAATCTTTAGGTAATATTTCTATGTTTATTACAGACATTTTGTGGTTTGCTTTCAATTGTTTGATGATATATATGAGTTATATTGTTATCCTTGACTTTTATACTTATCCTTATAAATCTCCTGGCTTAGGGATTCCAATGCAATATGTATATATGATTTTTCCTATTTCCTATACTTTGATGAATATACGTATTGTTCAAGTGAATATTATGAAATATATTTTGAAAATGGAAATTAAAGATGTGGATAAAGTAGAGGCTGAAGCCTATGAAGATATAGCTGAGCACTCGGTTTTGGCAGAGCCAAAAGATAGAAAGTAAGGGAGAGCATATGTCAATTACAACTATTTTATTCGGAACATTTATTCTTATGCTTCTTATGGGAGCACCGATTACTCTTGCTTTAGCACTTGCTGCAACAGCAACATATATTAGCCTAGGCATGGATTTAACCATCTTGGTGCAGATAGCATTTTCTTCTGTAAACTCTTTTCCAATTATGGCTTTGCCTGCCTTTGTTTTGGCAGGCGCTTTAATGGAAAGTGCAGGGATTTCACGAAGAATTGTGCACGTAGCAGAAGCTATGGTGGGTAAATTAAACGGCGGGCTCGCCATTACTGGCGTATTGGCTTGTATTTTCTTCGGTGCTATTTCAGGCTCAGGTCCTGCAACAACAGCGGCTGTTGGTATGCTTATCATTCCTTCAATGATTAAAAGAGGTTATGATGATGACTATGCAGGCGCAAGCATAGCCTCCGCAGGCGGTATAGGTATTATTATTCCGCCAAGTATTTCAATGGTTATCTATGGCGTTGTGGCACAAGTTTCTATTTCAGATATGTTTGCAGGCGGTGTTGTACCGGGGCTTATGTTCGGTATCTCACTTATTTTAGCACACTTATATTTGTGCAGAGGTAAAAATCTCACCGAGGGCTTGCCAAGTTTTTCTTTCAAGAATCTTTTATTGGAAATAAAAAGAGGTTTTTGGGCTTTGCTTGCTCCAACAGTAATTTTAGGCGGAATTTATTCAGGCCTGTTCACTCCAACAGAAGCAGCTATTGTGGCTATATTCTATACATTGTTTGTAGGCACTTTCGTCTATAGAGAATTGACTTGGAAAGGATTTTTGTCTTCCTTAGAGTCAACCACTTGGATGACAGGGCGTGTGCTTATTATCATGTTTGCCGCCTATGCTTTTGGCCGTGTGCTTACGCAATACCGTATTCCTGATGCAATAGCAGAACAAATGCTTTCGCTCACAACAAATCCTATCTTGATTTGGGCAATGGTATTAACTTTCTTGCTTTTCTTAGGTATGTTTATGGAAACACTTGCCATGGTTATGCTTGTAACACCTGTTTTGCTTCCTATTATGGTAAGCATCGGAGTTGATCCAATTCACTTTGGTGTGGTGCTTATTTGCTGCTGTGCCATCGGTTTTTCAACCCCACCTTTAGGCGAGAATTTATTTGTAACTTCTGGTATTACAGGTGTTTCTTTAGAAAGATTGTCTTATAAAGTGTTACCTTTTGTGTTTATGAATATTGTTACAATTATTCTTATTGCTTCATTCCCCCAACTTATTCTCTGGCTGCCTTCGTTAGGAAAGTAGGGAAGTAAAATAAAAAATAAGGAAATTATTTATGCAGTATATTAAAAAGGCTGAAAAATCAGCTGAAGAAAACAGCAATGCAGCGCGTGAAAAAGTCATTGAAATCTTAGCAAATGTAGAAAAAAATGGCGAGGCTGAAATTGTTAAACTTGCTAAAGAATTTGATAACTGGGATCAAGGTTTTATTTTATCAGAAGAAAAAAAGAAAAAACTTATAGCATCAGTACCTGAGCATATTAAAAAAGATATACAATATGCTCATAAAAGAATATCAGAATTTGCTAAATTGCAAAGGAACAGTATCAAAGACTTTGAAATTGTTGATGATGAAGGCGCTAAGCTTGGGCAAAAAGTTGTACCTATGGACGTGGCAGGATGCTATGTTCCTGGTGGTCGTTTTGCTCATGTGTGCTCAGCTCTTATGAGTGTTGCTACAGCAAAAGCAGCCGGTGTACCCTTTATTGTTGCCGCAACCCCTCCGCGTGGTGATAGCATTGATGCCCCTACTTGCTATGCCATGGACTTGGCAGGTGCTGATATTATTTTAGAAATGGGCGGTGTGCAGGCAATTGCAACCATGGCTTATGGTTTATTTACCAATAAGGCTGCCAATATTATAGTAGGCCCCGGCAACGCCTTTGTTGCCGAAGCAAAGGCAGTTTTGAGCGGAACAGGCAAATGTGCTATCGATGTGTTTGCAGGCCCTACCGAATCTGGTATTATTGCAGATGAAACAGCAGACCCGATGACAGTCGCTATCGACTTGGTTTCTCAAGCAGAGCATGGGTATAACTCCCCAGTGTGGCTTTTCACTACAAGCAGAAAACTTGCTGAGGAAGTGGCAATACTCGTGCCTAAACTCTGTGCAGATATGCCTGACCCTGATGTTCCTCTTTCTGCTTGGAGAGATTATGGCGAAATTCTTCTTTTCGATAATGATGAAGAAATGCTTAAAGTTTCAGATGAATATGCTTCTGAACACATTCAAGTTTTGACAAAAAACAATGAATGGTGGAAAGAAAACAGCACTTCATACGGTTCAATGTTTATCGGTGAAGGTTCAACTGTTACTCATGGTGATAAATGCGCTGGCCCTAACCATATTTTGCCAACAAAAAAAGCAGGTTATAACAGCGGTGGTTTAAATGCTCAAAAATTCCTCAAAATCTATACTTATCAAGAATTAAGTAAAGAAGGCAATAAAACTGTTGGTGCGGCTGCTTCACGTTTATCACGTGTTGAGGGCATGGAAGGGCATGCCAGAGCTTGTGATTGGCGTTTGACAAAATATTTTGGTGATGAAGAGTTTGACTTCCATGTATACAGGCATCCAAAATATTAAAATAATTTTGAATTAAAATAAAAGATATGAGGTGGCACTATGCTCACTTTTAAAAAAGATTTCACACTTCAAGAGCCGATTCCACAAGAAGGGATTGACTTAGCTCTCGGAGTTTTACAAACAGGCCGTATTCACCGCTATAACACAATTCCCGGTGAAAAATCCTATGCTAATCAACTTGAAGAAGCATTTGCAAAATACATGGGCAGAAAATATTGCCTTTCAGCGGCTTCTTGCGGAAGCACAATGTATTTGGCACTAAAATCAGTTGGTGTTCAGCCGGGTGATAAAGTGCTTTGCAATGCTTTCACGCTTGCCCCTGTTCCGGGTGCTATTCAAAATTCAGGTGCTGAAATAGTTTTAGTTGAAATTACAGAAGATTATACTATTGATTTAGCTGATTTAGAAAAAAAAGCACAAGAAAGTAAAGCAAAATATCTTCTTATCTCTCACATGCGTGGGCATTTAGTAGATATGGAAAAAGTTACTGCTATCTGCGAAAAATATGGAATTACCATGATTGAAGATTGTGCTCACACAATGGGTGCAACTTGGAATGGCAAAAAAAGCGGAAATTTCGGGCATGTGGCTTGCTTTAGCACGCAAACATATAAACATATGAATTCAGGTGAGGGCGGTTTACTTGTAACCGATGATCCTGAAGTTATTGCAAAAGCAATTATCTATTCAGGTTCTTACATGCTCTATGAAGGGCATACCTTAAGGCCGGATATGCCTGCTTTTGAAGAAATAAAATACCTTACACCAAATTATTCTTGCCGTATGGATAATTTGAGGGCAGCTATCTTGCTTCCTCAATTAGAAATACTTGATAAGCAGTGTGAAAGATGGAATGTTCTCTATAGGCATGCAGAAAAAGGCATTAATGCAATTGATGGTTTTCAATGCCCGCATCGCCCAAAAGAAGAATACTATGTAGGTAGTTCAATACAATTTAATATCCCTAATGCAAGTTATGAGCAATTTAAAGATTTCTTGGCAAAAACAGCCGAAAGAGGGGTTTCAATCAAGTGGTTTGGTGATTCTGTACCACGTGGTTTTACCTCTGCTTATACAAGTTGGAGATATTATGAAGAATTGGAAAATCTTGAACTTCCAAATACTTTGAGAATTTTAGCAACAATGTGCGATATACGTTTACCACTGACTTTCAATACAGAAGATATTGATATTATAGTGCAAATTATTAAAGAAATCGCAACTGAGCTACAATTATAAACAATTTTATATACTATTGGAGAAATAGAATGAATTTAGCACAATTTCCACGTCGTGGCTATGTAACTAGCCCAACCCCACTTGAAAAATTAGACAATTTTTCTAAAGCTTTAGGCAATAAAGTTAATGTCTATATCAAGCGTGATGACCTTTTACCTGGCACTTCAGGTGGCAATAAAACCCGTAAATTAGACTTTTCTATTGCTGATGCTATTGAAAAAGGTGCTGACACACTTATCACTTGCGGTGCTGTGCAATCGAACCATTGCCGTCTTACACTTGCTTGGGCTGTGAAAGAAGGAATGGATTGCCATCTTATTATGGAACAAAGAGTAAAAGATTCTTACGATTATGATGCTTCAGGCAACCACTTCTTATTCCGTTTATTAGGCGTAACAAGCATACGTGCAGTTGAAGGTGGTTCTGATATGATGGCTGAAATGCAAAAAACTGCAGAAGAATTAAAAGCAAAAGGCAAAAAACCATACATTATCCCAGGTGGTGCTTCAGATCCTATCGGTTCTTGCGGTTATGTTGCTTGTGCTCAAGAAATTTTCCAACAAGCTTTTGATATGCATTTGAATATTGATAATCTTGTTTGCCCATCAGGATCAGGCGGAACTCATGCAGGTATGGTGATTGGTGCGTATGCAACAAATTCAAATATTCCTGTTCTTGGTGTAACTGTAAGCCGCCCTGCTGATGTGCAAGAAGAGCATATTTTCAAACTTGCAAATGCAACAGCTGCCCATATTGGCTGCGGTGAAATTCCTCGTGATGCTGTAAAATGTAATGCTGATTACTATCTTCCCGGTTATTCACTTCCAAACGAAACTATGTTTGAAGCAGTGAAATTACTTGCTCAAACTGAAGGCATTTTGCTTGACCCTGTTTATTCAGGAAAAGCCTTTGCTGGTTTAGTAGGCCTTATTCGTCAAGGCTATTTCAAAGAAGGTGCAAATGTTGTTTTCCTTCACACAGGTGGATCACCTGCTCTTTACGCTTATAAAGACAAATTCTACGCTAACGGCGGAATTTAATTTTTGAAATAAAATAAAACTTCTCCATAAGAAGCCAGTGCCCTCATAAAGGCTCCTTTCAAAACAACCTGAATTACCTTTAATAATTCTTATACCACATAAGATGAGGTGGTTCGGGTTGTTATGAAGTTTGAATCTATCTCGAGATATATATGTTTAAACCAAATTATCCAATGCTTGGAATTTTAGGCGGCATGGGTCCTTATGCCGGCTTGGACTTTTTGAAAAAAATATTCCAAAACACAAAAGCAGGCAGAGATCAAGAACATTTGCCTGTATTGCTTGCTTCTCTGCCACATGAAGTTCCCGGCCGCCCTGAATTTTTATTGAAAATGCAACCTATAAATCCCGGCAAGAATATGGCAGAATTAGCTATGTGGCTTGAAAATGCAGGTGTAACACATGCTGCTGTACCATGTAATACAGCTCATGCTGAGCCCATTTGGTCTTTGATGCAAGATGAGCTTAAAAAAAATAATGCAAAAATTCAATTTATTCATATAGTTGACGAGCTAAAAAAAGAATTAACTCATCACTTAGGTGATAAAAAAGAATTGCGTCTTGGCATCATGGCAACACCAGGGTCTATTGAAACAAGATTGTTTGATAGTTATATGGAAAATGAACCTTTTACTTGCGTTTATCCAAGGCCGGAAGCTCAAAAACTTTTTATGGACAGCGTTTTCAATAAAGCTTATGGCATAAAAGCATTTTCTGACCCTGTAACAAGCACTGTACTTGAGCAATTAGATTTAGTTATGAAAGACTTGCTAGAGCAAAATATTGATATTTTTGTGCTTGGCTGTTCAGAACTATCTTTTGCTCTTACTTCAAATACATATTTTGATAAGCCTTGCTTAGATCCTCTTATTGTTCAAGCAAGAGCATTAATTATGGCTACATATCCCGAAAAATTAACCTCCATTTAAAATTATATTAAGGAAAATATTATGCAAAAACAAATTATTGCTTCACCAAAAGCTCCAGCAGCAATAGGCCCATATTCACAAGCTGTTTTATTAGGAAATCTTTTATTTACTTCAGGTGCAATCCCACTTGATCCTGCAACAGGTGAAGTGGTTGGCACAACTGCTGCTGAACAAGCAGAACAAGCATTAAAAAACTTAGGTGCTGTATTAGAGGAAGCAAAAGTAAGCTTTGATGATGTTGTAAAAACAACAGTATTTATTGCAGATATGGCAGATTTTGCTGATATAAACGCTGTATACAGTAAATATTTTACTAAAGATTTTCCTGCTCGTTCTTGCGTTGCAGTTAAAACTTTACCTAAAAATGTTTTGGTTGAAGTTGAAGCGATTGCTGTTGTAAAATAAAGATATTATTATAATAGTTCTTCTTACTCTTTCAATTTTCAGCTGTTCTTGACTTTTTGTATCTTTTTATATATTATAAAAAACAGTTTTTTACTGTTTAAGGGATAGAAGAAAAGATGATTATTCAAAAAAAGCTTTATAGTACTCAAATTCTGGATTTAATTAAAAGCCAACTGTTAAATGGCAATTTATTTCCGGGTGATAAAATAAATGAAGCACAGCTTTCAGCCCAATTAGGCGTGAGCAGAGCACCAATTAGAGAAGCTTTATGCTTGCTTGAACGTGAAGGAATTGTAGTAGCAACTCAAAAAGGCAAGTATATCAGAAAGGTTACAGCAAAAGAGGCGAGTGATACCTACCTAACCGGAGCTATTCTTGAAGCAAAAAGCGTTGCAAGCACTTGTCATTTATTTACTGATGACGACTTGCAAGAAGTGCATGACAGTTTTTCTTCAATCACTCCTGAAATGGTTCAAGAAAATGAACATCTTGTTGTTGATGAAAAATTTCATACCTTGCTATTGAAATATGAGCAAAATAAAGTTTTGGTAAGTCTTTCACGTCAGCTTCCACGAAGGCTTTCAAAGTTTCTTCTGATAAGTTATTGGCAAAAAGTATCATCTGCAGAAGGGTTTTATAATAGGCATCTAGAGCTTTTTGATGTTGTGAAAACAAGAAAACCTCATCTAATTGAAGAAGCTGTGATGGAACATTATAGAGAACTTGGTATAAAAATCACTCATTTAATGGCAAATGATGAATAAAGATAATTTTTAAATACAAATATAAAAGCCTGCGCATATTTTATGTGCAGGCTTTTTTGCTTTTGTTATTTTATATGATTAGTTATTGTATAAGCCTTTAATTGTTACACTTTCTAAGATATGTCCATCCATTTGCTTATAAAGATCATTGTATAAGAAGCCATTTTCAAGCTTGAGCAAAGTGTCAAGTGCGTATACATGAACTTCATAGAGGTGTGGGGCATCAGGCGGTGCCATTCCTCCATAAAAAGAAGAAAGTTCTTTGCTTTGATTTCCGCCTTGCATGCTCATCCAGCTATTTAGGCCTTGAACAAAATCTCTTGCTGTTTGGCTTTCATTTTCTTTGATTTCATTTTTAGTAAGATTAGCTACTGTCCAGTGAATCCAAGAAAATCCGCCACTTACAGGAAAAGCATCCTTGTCTTCCAGAACTAGGGCATAAGATTTTGTGCCTTCGGGTGCGTTTTCAATTTTTATAGGTAATGAATAAGTTGGCATGCCGTGTGAATTGAATTGCGTTCCGTGTTTTCCATATTTTGCGTCGATAATTCCGTTTACGATTCCTGTGCTAGTTACTAACATTTTATTCTCCTCTGTTTTTAAAGATTGGCAGCCCATAAGCATGCTTGACAAAAATAAAGTTGATACCAATAAAAAACTAATTCTTTTAATTTGCATAGTTAACTCCTTTAACTTTTATGATATCTAAAAATAGCACAAAATAAAGGAATATGTAAATTACCCACTTTTTTGTAGGTAAGATTTTTATGGAATTACATTTTTTGCACGAAGAACATCTTCCATGCCATTTTGCAACATGATGTCAATTCCAACTTTTTGAAGGATGGTCAAAGCTTCAAGTATACGTATACCTCTATCTTCCGTGAGGAAATATTCAACCTTGAGAGGGTAGCCATCATATTGAATTTTATTTACAAAACCATATTCTATCAATTCTTTTAAATGCTCTAAAAGCATTTTTTGAGTTATGCCGTTGATGTCTTTTTCAAGCTGAGATAATGATGTATTCCCCATTCTCAGGCGCCAAAGAATAATTGGTTTCCATTTGCCTTTTATCATGTCGTGGGTGAGTTCTAAGGGGCAAGTAAAGTCAGTTCTGAGTTTTATGGTTGCTTCCTCCTTTCTAAATCATAGCAATTATTAAAGTTACATACTTTTTATTGATTGTAAAGAATGATTTTTACAGATTCTTCATAAATTCACCAGCTGAATGCACAAAATTTCTAGTGCTTTTTCAATAATTTTATGTTAAAAAAGTTTTATGTTAAATTTTAGAAATAATATGAGGGCAATATAATGAAAAAAAGTCTATCCATCTTCTATTTTCTTGCTTTGATTTTTAGCTTTTCATTCACAGCTGAGGCAAAACATATTCATGATGATGTATTAAACACTGCAAATGAGGTCTGGGATGAAATGACAGATGGTGTTCAAAGTTTTTCAGGTGCTGTGAAAGAAACAGCAAGTGATGGCTTAGAAGATTTTAATGAGGTTTACGATACAGTTAAAAAAGAAATACTTAATGCAAAAAATGAAGTTTTTCCAAGTCTCAATGATGATGATGACGACGATAACGACGACGACGACAACGATGATGACGACGACAACGATGATGATGACGACAACAACGACAGCGATGACGATGATGATGACAATGATGACTAAAATAAGGCTGAGCCTGCAATAGAAGTAAAATAATTTATTTTTTATTTCTATTATAGGTATAGAAATATATTTCTTATTCAGTTAACTTTATATTACAAATACTTATTATGGATTTAGCTAAAAATAAAATAACAGAAGGCAATATTTCAAAAGAAATTATTTTCTTTTTTATTCCAATAGTTATCAGTGCATTTTTTCAGCACCTTTATTCTTTTGTTGATGCAATGATTGTGGGGCAAAATCTTGGCGATTTAGCCTTTGCAGCTGTGGGGGGATCATCTTCTAAGTTGATAACTTTGTTCATAAATTTTTTTGTGGGTGTTTCAGCGGGCATAAGCGTGTATACTTCACGTTTTTTTGGAAGTGCCGATAATAAAAGCGTGAAAAAAGTCATTTATAACGGGACGATTTTTTTTATTATATTTGGTATTTTTCTTTCAGCACTTGCATTGATTTTGGGCGAAAAATACCTTCTTGTTATGGAAACTCCTCAAAGTACGATGGAAGATTCTAAAACATATCTTAATACTTTTTTGTATGGTCTTGTTTTTTGTGTTCTGTATAATATGTTTGCGGGTGTTTTTAGGGCCTTGGGTGATTCCAAAACTCCGCTCTATGCACTGATTTTCTGCTCATTGCTAAATATTGTGCTTGATTTACTTTTTGTTGTTGTTTTTAAATGGGCTGTATTTGGTGTTGCTTTTGCTACTTTGCTTTCACAAGGAATTAGCGCTTTTATTCTAGGCATAATTCTTCTTAAGAAGTTTAAAGGGGTAAATATTTCACTTTTTCTTGATTTTTCAATGATTTCTACTATATATAAACTCGGTATTCCTGCCGGCATTCAAAGTATTATGTATAGCTTGTCAAATATGCTTGTGCAATCAGCTGTAAACGGTTTGGGTGATATAAATGTAACTGCTTGGGCAGCCTATTTGAAAATAGATAGTATAGTTGATATTTTTGTTTCATCACTTGCTGCAACAGTTATAACTTTTGTTGGACAAAATTTAGGGGCAAAAAAAATTGAAAGAGTGAAAGAGAGCGTGGTTAAAATAGTTTTGATTTCATACATAATAACAGGAACCTTGATCCTGATCTTTCTACTTTTCAGGCTTCCATTACTGAACCTTTTCAAGCTTAGTCCGCAAGTTGCACAAATTGGGGCAAGCCTTTTTTTTGTTATCATGCCTATGTATCTTATCGGTATTCCATATAATATTTGTGCCCAAGCTGTGCGAGGGTTAGGAAAGTCATTTGAACCTATGATAATAACTTTAGTAGGAATTGTTGGTTTACGCTTTATTTGGGTTTGTTTTATTTTCCCTTTATATCCAAATATTTATTTTTTGGCAGCGTGTTATCCTGTAAGTTCTTTTATAATGTCAATAATTTTTGTGTCATATTATAGAAATGAGGTGGCTTTGGCTGAAAGAAAAATAAGTATGCAAAATATATAGATTTAGATACTATAAAAAATTATTCGAAATTACAACTAGATACAACAAATTTGTCTAAAAAGAATATTTGATTTAAGATTATAAAGAGGAAAAATTATTTTTTCTCAAAAAAAAGCTTGACAAAAAAAATAAAGTTAGATAGAACTAACTTAACAAATGAGAAAAATGACTTTACATTTTTTTTAGAAATATGGTTAGCTGCGGCTAACTTGTAAAATAGGAGATTGAATTGTAGAAAAATTTTTAGAGCCTAGTCCACTCTGAAAATTGAAAACACTCCACAAAGGTTATAGAAAGTTTAAAATAACACCAGCATGAGTCCTCCATTCTCGTGCAATAAACAAAAGATAACCATAATCTACTCCTTACATAAAAAACACGCATCTGCGTGTTTTTTATGTATTTATGACTTTTTGTTAATAGTTTTAGTCTTATTGCTTTTATTTGATTGATATATAATTTTTGAAACTGTTCGTTTATTCTTTGAAATATAAAGATAAACTTATAAATCACGTAATTAAGTTCAGATTGAGGTATTATAAGAAAAAAGGTTATACTATCATGTGTAGTATAACCTATTGAAATTTATGGTGCCGATTATAAGAATTGAACTTACGGCCTGCTGGTTACGAATCAGCTGCTCTACCAACTGAGCTAAATCGGCACATATTTTTTATATGAACAAAGTCAAAGCTTTGTCAAGATAAATCTGGTTTGAATAGGATTTGGAAAAAATTTTTATCAAAATAAAATTTTTCTTGTGTATCCTGTGCTTTTGGTATATTTTTTATTAACAAAGGAGTTTTGCAAATGATTGACTTTAACCCTGTAAGTAAGCATTATGACTTATTAAATCATCTTTTAAGCTTTGGAATTGATTATTATTGGCGTTATCGCATGGTGAACAGTATTTGCTTTGGGCCTAAAAAGAAAATTCTTGATATGGCAGCAGGCACTCTTGATGTGAGTCTTGCTTTAGCTAAAAAATTCAATGAAAGTGAAATAATTGCAGGCGATATTTCAGAGCAAATGCTTGAAATAGGAAAAAAGAAAATCGGCATTAAGTATAGGCATCAGATTAAAACAGAAGTGATAAATGCTGAAGAAATTCCCTATGAAAATAATATGTTCGATGCTGTAACCATAGCTTTTGGCATAAGAAATGTTATTGAAAGGCATAAAGCCTTGAAGGAAATGTATAGAGTGCTTACACCTGGCGGGCAACTTGCTGTGCTTGAGTTTTCTGCTATTAAAAAGCCTGAATTTTTAGGGAAGATGTATAGCTTTTATCTTGAAAAAATTATGCCGAAAATTGCAAAATTGATTTCAGGGCAAGAGGAATCTTATAAATATCTGGCTAAATCTATTGAAGAATTTCCTCAGCCAAAAGATTTTTGTGAGGAAATTAAAAATGCAGGTTTTGATTTTATTTTGCACAAAAAGCTTACTTTTGGGGTTGCACACCTTTATATAGCTGTAAAATCATAAAAACTATAATAATATAGGCAGTATAAGCGAAAGAATTATATGGAAAAAAGAAGTTCCTAAAGCTGTAAATTTTAATTGCTTATCTAAAATTTGTGCCTCATAAGAAGTGTATACTTTATAAGTGCTTATGATTACAGGTAAGGCCAGAAGGCAAAGGAATATTGCCTTTATGCCAAGCAAGGGGAAAAGAAAAACTATCCACAAGATTATTGCTGTAAGCACAAGAAATATTTGATAAATTCTTGCTCCTTTTTCGCCAAGCCTCAAGGCTATGGTGTATTTGTTATGCAATTTATCTCTTTGCATATCACGTGTATTATTGATATTTAAAACTGCTGTTGAAAGAAGGCCTGCAGCTATTGCAGGCAAGATTGGAGCATTTTGGAAAGATTTTGTATAAAGATAATATGATCCTAATACAGCAACCAAGCCAAAAAAAACAAAAACGAAATAATCTCCTTTTGCATTATATCCATAAGGATTTTTGCCCATTGTATAAAATATTGCGGACAATATGGCACCTATGCCGAGCAATGCAAAATAAAACCAATAAATCCAGCTTGTTTGAAAGCTTACATAAAATAAAATAAGTGCATTCAGCAAAATAAGTCCAATAACAAAATATATTGCTGTGAGCATAGTTTTAGGCTTGATTTGCCCGGAGCTGACAGTTCTTTTTGGGCCAAGCCTATCCTCTCCGTCTAGGTTTTTTTCTGCATCGCCATAATCATTGGCAAAATCAGAAAGGGTTTGCAGTAAAACACCTGTAATAACAGTAAAAATAAAAATTTTCCATGAAAAGGCATTGCCGATTGCAGCAAAAGATGAGCCTAAAAAAAGCCCTGAAAGTGAGAGGGGGAGTGTGCGAGGGCGCATGGCCGAAATCCATGCCTTGAGTGTTGCTTTATTCATTTTCACCACTTTGTTAAAGATTGTATTTTTCTATTAAATAGAAAAAGAGTTGAAAAGTCAACTCTTTCAAATTTAAAATTTATTCAATTATTATATATACTTTTGTGGTTAGTCAAGAATTCTGCCGTCTGTGGAGATGGTGATAACCTGCCAAGGAATCATATCTTTTTGTTCTTCGTAGGCATTGATCAAGGCTGTTTTGACAGCTTTTTCAATACCACCGCAGCAGGGCACTTCCATGCGAACAACTGTAAGCGATTTAATCTTGTTTTGCATAAGAATTTGTGTAAGTTTTTCTGTATAATCCACTCCATCAAGCTTAGGGCAACCTATGAGCGTGGTTTTATTTCTTATAAAGTCATTATGGAAATTTGCATAGGCATAGGCTGTGCAATCAGCGGCAATCAATAGGCTTTTATTTTCAAAAAAATCTGCTTTTGTAGGGGCGAGCTTAATTTGTATAGGCCATTGTCTTAATTGACTTAAGTTATTTATTGGATTTTGAATGTTTGAATGTTTTAACTCATTAAGGCTGTTTTCAGAATTCAAGCTTTTTGGCATTTGCGATAAGCAGGAAGAATTTGTGTTTATTTGCGTTAGTTCTTTGTTTTTTATATTTTTTTCTGAGAAGGAAATGGCATCAACAGGGCACATAGGCAGGCAATTTCCAAGCCCGTCGCAATAGTCATCACGCACAAGTTTAGCTTTGCCATCAATAATTTGAATGGCTTTTTGTTGGCAGGCATTGGCACATAAGCCACAACCTACACATTTTTTATCATCAATTTGTATCATTTTTCTGGACATAATTTATTCCTAAATTGTATTTTTTTTAATATAAGTTTTATTTAATTTAAGTCTATGAGATTAAGCACAAAATAAAAAATCCCCCTTTAAGCTTGCACTTAAAGGGGGATAATTACATAATTATTTATAATTTAGATTTTTGCGGAGCGTAAATTATCAATAACATTTCCTAAGGCTTTTGAAGATTCAAGCAAGTCTTTTACAGCTTGCTCGGCACGAACTTCGCCTGCTGCAAGTTCGTCTGTTGAGGTTTGCATATCATCTGCATTATTTTTGATTTCGTGTGAAGTGGCAGCTTGCTCTTCACTTGCTGATGCAATAGAGCGGATTTCATTGGCTGTATTGTCGGCTAATTGTTCAATATTTGAAAGCGAATTTGAAGCTTGATCAACCACTTCAGAAGATTTGCTTACAAAGGCAGCAGCTTCACGCATAGCATTCATATTTGCTTGTGTGCTTTCTTGAATAGTGGTGATAGTCATATTTACTTGTTTTGTTGCTTCCATTGTTTTTTCAGCAAGTTTTCTTACTTCATCAGCAACAACAGCAAAACCTCTTCCTGCTTCACCTGCTCTGGCAGCTTCAATAGCTGCATTTAATGCAAGCAAGTTAGTTTGATCGGCAATATCAGTGATAACGCTCATAATAACGTCAATAGATTCAGCTTGTTGCCCTAAAGCTTCAAGTCCTTCACGCATTGAAAGGCTTGTGCTTTCGATTTCTGACATATTTGAAATCACATTAGCCATATGCTTTCTGCCTTGTTGAGCTTCTGAAAAGGTTTTTTCAGCAAGGTTTGCAGTTCTTGCACTGCTTGAAGCAACTTCTGTAACAACAGTATTCATTTCATTGATGGCAGTGCTTATTTGGCTTACTCGGCCTGTTTGAGCAGTGGTAAGCTGCCCTGAGATTTCTAATTCTTCTAAAAGATCTTGCGTGGCAACATTTAAGCGAGTAACAACTTCATCAATTTCATTGGCAGCTTGTAAAATGCCTTCACGTTTTGCGTTTTCGCCTTGGATTTTTGCATTTTCAGCTTCTTGTAAAGATTTTCTAGATTGCTCTAAAGCTGTTTCGGCTTCTTTTATTTTGTCATTTGCTGTTCCTATCAATTCAGAAAGTTTAGAAACCATTTCCAATAAACTTTTATGAAGTAATCCAAGTTCGCCTTTGAAAGGTGCTGAATTTTTAGGAATAGCATCTAAATTACCGCTTGCCACAGCTTGTGAGGCATTTGCAAGGGTTTCAACAGGTTTTGCTATCGTTCTTGCAAGGGCAAAGGCAAATATAACCATAATGGCAATAATAACAAGCCCGGCAATAAGAATACTTATTGTAATTGACATGGCATCAGCAAAAACTTCATTTTCTTCTTGAAGCATTGCATAAGTCCAGCCTTCGCTGTCTTTATAAATATCAAAAAGCCATTGCTTATTATTAAAAGTAATGCTGCTTAAATGTGTTTTATGATCATTTGATTGAAGTGCAGATGCTAGCTCGCCTAAAACATTTTGTGGAAGATCTTGAATAGTTTTACCAAGCCAGCTTTCGCCTGCATTAACTTCACGAGCACTGATGAATTGGCCAAATGGATTTAATAAAATCATATAGCCTGTTTTGCCGATTTGAGCTGCACTTACTTCGTTATTGATAGTATCGAGCGCAAAGTCAATAGCTGCTGTTCCTATCATTTCACCATTTGAAAAATAAGGAGCAACAACGGTTGTTACAACACCACCGCTGTCAGAGAGGTATGCATCTGTTACAATGGTTTTTCCGGCTGCCTTTGTGTCAAGATACCAAGGGCGTTTACTTGGGTTAAAGCCTTCTGATAGCGCATCGTCAGGAGCTTGTGTGATTCCGCCTTTATAGTTTGAAACATAAACAAGAAAATATTCCGGGAAATTCTTTTGCATGTTTTGCAATTCATTATATAAAGTTCTTTCATAGCCAATAAGTGAATCACCTTTTGTACGAATGCCGCCTGGAATATCAACATATACTGAAAGATCTTCAATAATTTCTTTAAAACTATCTGAGCTTGCAATCGATTCAACATTTGATTTTGCTGTGTTAAGATAAAGATTAACAAAAGAACTCATTTGTGAAAGTTGTGAATCTGCATTAGTACGAAATTGATTTGTTAATGCCTGCTTTACTTCAAAATTCACCATAACTGTGATGCCAGCAACTGTTGTTACAACAGCAAGCACAATGGCTAGGGTAATTTTTGCTCCTATACGCATAAAAACCTCATAATATTATTTTAATTATTATTTATTCATTTTTAAATAGTAATCAAGACTATTTAAAAGTCATATAAAAACTTATCGACTTGTATTAAGTAAAATTTAGGTCAAAAAGTAAATTATTTATAAAAAGTTCAAATTTTCTTATTAGATAGATATATTTTGAGCTTACCCTTTACCATCCATAAATTTTGCTTTAGTAAAATTCTTATTGGAGAGTGAAGAAGGTGCATAAAGCGAATGAAAAGGAAAAATCTGTGCCTTAAATTAAGGCACAGATAAATAGGGTAGGGCATAGCCAAAAAAATTATTTATTATTTGGGGCTTTATGTATAATAGCCTCAATTTCAACATCTAGGTTGTCATACATTCCTTTAACAGCAAATGTGGCCCTTGTTGGAAAGGGTTTTGTAAAATGTTTACGATATTCTTCATCAAATTCAGTATAATGCTTCATGTCTGATAAATATACTTTGCAATGAATAACATCATCCATAGTGCAATCTGCAAACTCAGCCAACATTTTGATGTTTTTCATGATTTGCTTTGTTTGAGATGTTATGCTTTCACGCTCTAATTCTTCTGTATCATAATTATAACATACTTGCCCTGAAATATAAACAAAATCGCCAACTCTTAAGGCTTCTGAATAAGATTCATCACCTTGAATTCCTTCTGGAAACTTAACTAATTCTCTCATAATTATAACCAAACTACTTTATTGTTTTTTTTTCTTCATTGCAATTACAAGGGCTGTTGGAAAGCGTTGTTTTATCTAAAGGGCTTGAGATATGCTTTTGTGAGCAGCCACAAGAATTTGAGCATGAACCGCATTTGATGCCTTTTTTCTTTTGTGAAATAATATAGTATGTGGCTAAAGCCAAAATTCCGAAAACTATTATCGATGCTATAAAATTAGACATTTTGAACTCCTATAAAGTTAGTCTTAACTAATTTATAAATTAATGCTATTTATCTAAAAAGTCAAGTTATATAAAAATAATAATAGGAAAAAATATGAATAATGAAAATAAACTTGTTGTTGGCGGTGAATATGAACACTATAAAGGAAATCTTTATATAGTTGTGGCATCGGCAATTTTGGAAAATACAATGGAAGAAGCTGTTGTTTATTATAGCATGAATAATCCGGAACGTTACTGGATACGCTCTTTTTCAAATTTTTTTGAGGATGTGAAAGGAAGACCGCGTTTTAAATTTACTGGCAAAGTCAAGAAGGCAGAGATTGTTATACACGATTAATTACTTTGGAAATTAAAATTTTACCGAGCTTGACTTATTGAGAATGGTTATTAATTATAATTTAACTTTATTTTTTCAAAAAGTTTTTAACAAGGACAATATTTATGAAAAAACAAATAAAGAATTTTATAATAGTTGCATTTCTCATGTGCGGAGCAGGCTTTATTTTTATAAAAGCAAACCCTGAAGCAAATGCAAATCAAGACAGTCTTGATAATGTTGATTTATCGGTAATTGCACAAAGAGCCGAAGAACAAGAAAAAAGAAAGAATGACTTTCCGGTATTTTCAAAAGATTATAAAGGAGGCGAAATGGCAGTGAAACCGCTTACTAAAGAAGAAGAGCATATTATTCTCAATAAAGGCACGGAAAGACCTTATAGTGGTGAGCTTTTAGATAATAAAAAAGCAGGTTTATATGTGTGCCGCCAATGCAATGCACCTTTATATCATTCAGAAGATAAATTTGATTCGCAGTGCGGTTGGCCAAGCTTTGATGATGAAATTGCAGGCTCTGTTTTGCGTGTTCCCGATGCTGATGGCAGACGCACAGAAATTGTTTGCGCAAATTGCGGCGGGCATTTAGGGCATGTTTTCGAAAATGAAGGCTTTACAGCAAAAAATCTTCGCCACTGTGTGAATTCAATTTCTATGCAATTTGTTGAAGATGTGAAAAGACCTTCTGTTGCATACTTTGGTGGTGGTTGCTTCTGGGGTGTGGAAGATGGCTTTCAATCTATTGAAGGTGTGAATGATGTTGTTTCCGGCTATATGGGCGGGCACACAAATTTCCCAACCTATGAAGAGGTTGTAAGAGGCGACACAGGGCATGCTGAAGTTGTGAGAGTTTTGTATGATGCCGACAAGGTTGATTTTGAAAGCTTGGCACGTTTTTTCTTTGAAATCCATGATCCAACACAAGTAAATAGGCAAGGCGTTGATGTGGGCACGCAGTATAGATCGGTTCTTTTTTATACTGATGATGAGCAAAAAGAAATTGCTTTGAAGCTGAAGAATATTCTTATAGATAAAGGCTATAAAGTAGCAACTGAAATTTTGCCGGCACCGCCTTTCTTCCCGGCAGAGGATTATCATCAAGATTTTACTCAAAGAACAGGGCGTGGTGGTTGCCATCTACCTGTAAAAAGATTTGATTCATAAAAGCGAAATCGTTTAACATAAAATAAAAGCTCACTTGCTTAAGTGGGCTTTTTCTTTTGCTTTAATTGGCTTTTCTTTATCTTGACATCTTTTGTAATCATGCTAAAAAAGAATATAAAGAAAAAATGGAGTTATTTATGTCTATAGAATTTGATTATACTGAAATGATTGAAGAATTACTTGAAGATTTGAATGAGGGCATCTTGCAATCCGATGAAACTGTTCAAGTTTTGCGTTATGAAGAAGCTTTACCTGACGGTTATCTTCCAATTTTAGATATCTATTATGATGATGAAATCATGACAGAGCTTTTTAATGTTGAAGAAGGTGATGAAGACTATGAAACAATTTTAGAAGAAAAAGAACTTTATCTTCAAGATAAACCGCATTTAGAAACATGCCAAGTTTCTGATATATTAGAAGAAATGCAAGGAAAAATGAAAAAATAGTTTCTGCTTATAGGAATTTAATAAAATATTTGAGATTATTTTTAATGCACCTAATTTAATAAAAATCAGGATAATTGCAGCTTTTATTTTTGTGTGAAAGTGTATTTTGTTTCTATAACATTTTAAAAATGGGAAGGTAGGAAAATGCCAACACGTATAGAACATGATTTTTTAGGCGAATTAGTTATACCAAGTGCTGTATATTACGGAATTCAAACCTTTAGGGCTTTAGAAAATTTTAATATCTCAAATAGTAAAATTTGCGATATACCTGAACTTATTTGCTCTTTTGCAATGGTGAAGAAAGCTTGTGCTCTAACCAATTATCAGCTTGGCATTTTAGAGGAAAGTAAATTTCATGCAATTTGTGATGCTTGTGAAGAAATAAAAAGCGGCAGATTTCATGATCAATTTCCTCTTGATTGTATTCAAGGCGGCGCCGGCACATCTGTAAATATGAATGCAAATGAAGTGATTGCAAACAGGGCTTTAGAGCTTCTAGGTTACAAAAAAGGTGAATATCAATATTGCCACCCTAATAATGATGTTAATCTTTCACAATCAACCAATGATACATATCCAACGGCTTTGCGTATTGCTCTTTATGATAAATTGATGAATTTAGTTGGAGATATTGAATATTTGAGCAATGGCTTTTCTGAAAAAGCGGAAGAATTTTATGATGTTATAAAAATGGGTAGAACGCAATTACAAGATGCTGTTCCTATGACTTTAGGCATGGAATTTGCTTCTTTTGCTAAAACTTTACGTGAAGAAATAAATAGAATCAATGACACCAGTAAGATTTTGCTTGAAGTGAATATGGGTGCAACAGCAATAGGCACAGGCATAAATTCGCCAAGCGGTTATGCTGAATTGTGTGTTGAGAATTTGTGCAAGGTTACCGGGCTTGAAATTACTTTGTCTGACAATTTAATTGAAGCTACGTGGGATACGGGAGATTATGTTCTTTTATCTGCCACAATGAAAAGAATTGCGGTAAAACTTTCAAAACTTTGCAATGATTTACGCTTGCTTTCCTCAGGGCCGCGTTGTGGCTTGAATGAAATCAACCTTCCTCAATTACAGCCGGGTTCATCTATTATGCCTGGGAAAGTGAACCCTGTTATTCCTGAAGTGGTGAATCAAGTTTGTTTTGATGTGATTGGAAAAGATATTACAGTTACCCTTGCTTCAGAAGCAGGGCAGCTTGAATTGAATGTTATGGAACCTGTGATAGGTTTGGCTCTTTTTAATGGCATGGAAAGATTAAGAAGAGCATGCCGCACCTTGCAAGATAAGTGCGTGAGTGGAATTACTGCGAATAAAGAAAGATGTAGAGAGCTTGTTGAAAACAGCATAGGCATTGTTACTGCACTCAATCCTTATATTGGTTATGAAGCATCAGCAGCTATTGCCCGTGAAGCTATGGAGAAAAATGCTTCGGTGTATGACTTGGTTTTAGAGCATCAACTTCTAACAAAAGAGCAATTGTGTATTATTTTATCACCCGAACATATGCTAAATCCGAGTAAAGAAATCTAAAATATTATGGAAAAAAAATTGGCTAATATAGTTGTTTTGGCAACAGGCGGAACAATAGCAGGCACAGCTTCTTCTGATTCAAATTTAACTGAATATCGTGCGGCAACTTTATCTGCCCAAGATTTGATTGATGCAGTTCCCTTCATAGCAGAAATTGCAAATGTAAAAGCTGAACAAATTGCAAATGTTGCAAGTGAGAACTTTACTTTTGATATTCTTTTAAAGCTTGCTAAAAGAATAAATGAAATTTTATTGCTAGAAAATTGTGATGGCATTGTTGTTACGCATGGCACTGATACTTTGGAAGAAACAGCTTATTTTCTAAACCTTGTTGTAAAAAGTAATAAACCTGTGGTTATTGTGGGATCAATGCGTCCTGCAACTGCAATAGGGGCTGATGGACCACTTAATCTTTTGAATGCCGTTGGTGTTGCAGCAAGTAAAGAAGCCTCAAATAAAGGTGTTTTGATTGTGCTTGACGGGCAAATTATTGCAAGCCGTGAGGGCACAAAGTCAAACACTTTATCAACCGAAACTTTTAGGGCACACGAACTTGGCTCATTAGGTTATGTTGTTGATTATAAAGCGGTTTTTTATCGTGATGTTACAAGAAAACATACTATAAATGCTGAATTTGATATAAAAGATATTGAAAAACTGCCAAGAGTTGACATAGTTTATGAATATCTTGATGCTTCGCCTATTATGTATCAAGCACTTATTGACAGCAAGCCCGATGGTATTGTAATTGCGGCAACAGGCAATGGTTGTTTGTCAAATTTAGCGGAAGAACTTTTTTCGCAAGCTGAAAAAAAGGGCATTGTGATTGTTCGATCTTCACGAACAGGCTCAGGCGTGATAACCAAAAGTTTACTTGATAATAAAAAAGGCTTTATAGCTTCTGATAATTTAAATCCGCAAAAAGCAAGAATTTTGCTTACTTTAGCACTTCTTACAACAAAAAATATAGCAAAAATCCGCATGATGTTTTCAAGCTATTAATTTTATATCTACTTTTAAGGAAAAAATCATGAATATTGATCAATTGATAATGGCTGTAAAGAATGAACTTGTGCCTTCACTTGGCTGCACAGAACCTGTTGCTGTTGGGCTTGCTGTTTCAAATACTTGTATACACTTAGAAAACGCACCAACTCATTTGCATTTACGTGTAAGCTCCAATGTGTTTAAAAATGCCTATTTTGTAACAATTCCCGGCACAAAAGAATCAGGTATTCCTATTGCTGCAAGCCTTGGTTATTTGCTTGCCAAGCAGGGGAATACTATGGAAATATTTGCAGATGTTACACCAGAGCTTATTGAAAAAGCACATGAGTATATAAAAAATGACTTTGTTGAAGTTGAATTTATAAAAGATTCGCACCTTTTAATAGAAGTAACTGCAACTAACGAAAAAGAAAAAGTATATTCAATCACTTATGATAGTCATGACAAAATAGTTCATCTAGAAAAAGATGGGAAAACTCTTATAGATGTCAAAACCGAATTGCATAATAAGAAAGATACTGAAATTATGGCTATGACTATAAAAGATCTTGTAAAGATTGCTGAAACAGTCCCTCTTGAAAAGCTTGAATTTCTTCAAAAAGCTATTGAAATGAATGTTGAAGCTTCAAACGAAGGATTAACGCATGATTATGGCATGAAAATTGGCAAAACTATGAAAAGAATGATAGATAATAATGAAATAGCAAATGATATGGTCTATTATGTGAAGATGATAGTTTCTGCTGCAGTTGATATGCGTATGGGCGGAGGGCCAAAAGCTGCCATGACTATGCTTGGTTCGGGTAATCAAGGTTTTGAATCAACTTTGCCAATCGTAGGTGTGTGCGATTTTTTAAAGCTTAGTCAAGAAAAGAAATTGCGCGCTCTTTTTATGTGCTATATTATTTCCATGCGTGCAAAAGCTCCTGTGGGGCTTTTATCGCCAATTTGCAGTGCCTTATTCACAGGTTCAGGCGTGGCGGCGGCAACAGCATGGCTTTTAGGGGCAAATCAAAGCCAAATCGAAGGGGCCATGCAAAATATTTATTCAAATTTATCGGGTATTATGTGCGATGGTGCAAAAGACAGTTGCTCTTCAAAAATTTCCACTTGTGCAAGTGAGGCAATTTTGGCTGCAAAACTGGCTATGAATGGCAGTGCCCCCAATGCAACAGATGGTATTGTGAGTGAAAATATTGAGCATACTTTGGATAATATAGCCCGCGTTTCAAAAGAAAGTTTAAAAGATGTAGATTTAAATCTTATAGATATTATGATGAATAAAGCATAAAAAAGACTTAAGAATAAAACCTATAAAAGGAAGAAATTGTTTTAATCTTCTAGTTTTTTTGTGTTAAAACTTCTAAGCTTTTCTTCTCGTGTATATCAGAAGTTTTTCCTATGCAGAATAATGGAATATTATCATCATCATATATTATTTTATAATCAATTCTAAAATAGCGCTCATCGCCACCTGAAACATTAAATTCAACTTCAACAGGGTAATATACGCCATCTTCCATGGCTTTTACAAATTTCATAAATTTTTCAAGATAAGCGTCTGTAACAATATTTCTGTCAATAATACTTTTTGGGAAATCCATTTTTTCTGTGGGTAAATCAAGAAGCTCTCTTCCTTTTCCAAAGAATTGAATGGTTTTTCTTCTATTATTATAAACCCAGAAAAATTCAGCTGCAATTTCTGAAATTGTGTTGAATAAGGTTTTATCTGAAACTTCATGGAAGAAATATTCCTGCGCCCATTCAGCTTCGCCTGTTCCTGCAAGTTGAGGGCGTAAATCTCTCACATATGCTGCAACTAAAAAATCACCATCTTCGCTTTTCACATCAAGCCTTACAAGAGTAACCTCACAAGGAATTTCATCACCGTTTAGCTTTGTGTGCATCCAGTTAATTTTCATCATGCCTTGATTTCTGGCTTCACTTATATGTTCAAATATAATATCGTGTGAAAGCCTTCCGTCAGGCTGATACTTTGGTGAAAGCATTAAGAATTTTTCAAGATATTCCTCTTTACTTTCAAGGCCGAAGAGTTTAACAGCATAATCATTACACATAACATTTTCACGCTTATGATTCCATATAGTAACGCAAAATGGCAGTGAATCAAGTATGGAGTAAAGCTCATCATACTTAATGCTAAAGTTTTTTCGTGTTGATTGTCCAATGATATTTGTTGTTGAAACAAGATTTTTTTCATGCTTATCATAAATCAATGCAAATTCGTCTAAAGGAAGAGGGCGATAAAAATAATAGCCTTGACCATAGGTGCAACCTAAATCTTTTAATAAAGCAACTTGTTCTTCTGTTTCAATACCTTCAGCTACGCAAGAAGATTTGCCAAGTTCTTTAATTGTTTTGATGATATTTCTTACTACTGTTCTGTTTTCTGCACTTGTGGTAATGTTGTCTATAAGCCCTTTATCAATTTTAACTTCGCTAAATTCAGCTAAAGTGAGCATAAGCAGGTTTGAATGTTTTGCACCAAAGTCATCAAGTGAAACTTCAAAGCCAAGCTCTCTAAGATTTGAAATTCGCCTTCTAAAAAAGTCAAAGTCCATTTTATCAATGCTTTCAGTAAGTTCAATTTTGATAAACTGATGAGGAATTTGGTATTTTGCACAAGTTTTTACAATTTCATCAATAACATCATAGGCAATAAATGTAACACGAGAAAAGTTAACAGCTAAAGGAACAATAGAGTTTTCATTTTCTATGCGTTTTTGCAAGAATTTGCAAACTTCTTCCAAAACAAAGAAGTCAAGATACCTGACTGTGCCTTCGTTTTCATAAATAGGAATAAATCTGTCAGGTGAAACCGGTTTTCCATCAGTTCCAAATTTTCTTACCAAAGCCTCAGCAGAAGCAATTTCGCCAGTGGAAAGATATACTTTTGGTTGCAAGACTATATAGAATTGCTTGTTGCTGATTTCTTTAAGTATTATTTCAACAGGATTTGATCGTGATTGAACTCTATCAGTAACTTGAGATTTATAATAGTTTTGCTTGTCAGAATACATTATATCCATGGCTTGCGTAAGCCCTTGGCGTATATCTATTTTTTTATCCTGCCAAACTGCGCCGATTGCAAAGGAAAATTCTTTATTGTCTTCCACTTCTTTTCGTATTTTTAAAACCACATTTTCAAATCTTTCGTGTGAAGTGTTTGGAAAAAGCCCAATAAATTCATCACCTGAAATTCTAAATAAATCTTTTCTGATATGTTTTTCTAAAGTTTGGGCTACAGCTTTTAAAACATTATCGCCGTATTGTTCACCATAAAGCTCATTGAGTTTTTTAAGGGCATTTATGTTCACATGTATATAACCCAATGAATTGAGTGAATTTGGTTTAAGCTGTTCTAATCTCTCAAGGTATTTGTTTCTGTTGTTTAGCCCGGTGAGAACGTCTGTATATGAAAGATGTTCAAGCAGTTTGAGCGTTTTACTTTTTTTAATATCATCGGCAACAAAGATAATAACTGATTGAAGAAGAGTAAGGTCTTTTATATCTCTTTTTGGGTTATCAACCCCCATAAAGTAGGTGGTTACATTATTGGATTTTATGGGAACCAGTTGAATTGAAGTGCAATTTGTATCGTGCAGGATTTTATAAAGCTCAGAATTATGATCTAACTCTTTTTCAACATCATCTAAGGAGAATTCACAATCTCGATTAAAGCCTTCTAAAATTGGCTTTAAGGCTTCAGAGCTTAAAATTGGCATATCATCGATGGTGGCAATTTCAGGGGTGATGCACCATTCGTAAATATTTTTTGCAGTATTATTTTTCTGGTTTATTTCAAAAAGGTAAGCCCTGTCAGCATCATAGAACTGGCACACAATTGAAAGCAGCTTCAGAATTGAAGTGTTAAGGTCATTATCTTCTATAAGTGTGTGCACACATTCAATTAAAGTTTCTTCGGCAGATATAATTCGTGAAAGTGATTCAATTTCTTTTTTCTGCTCTGTGGCATCAAAAGCAAAAGTAAGCTTAAGCTTTCTGCCGTCAGCGTGATGGATTGAATCTATATGTGAGTAATATTTTTTATTTTTTTCATTTTGAATTTCAGTATAAAGTTTTTGCCCATCTTGTAGAAGATGGTTGTTACAAATACTGCAAATTTCATTTTTTCCATGAAGGAATTGGTGGCATTTTTGCCCGGGAATAAATGTAGAAGAATAGGGGGTGAAAGCTGCTCTTGCATTATCATTAACGTATAATAGTTCAAGTGTGTCTATGTCGACAACATAGCACATACCATCAAAATTATCTAAGGCCAGTTCAGCAAAATTTTTGAAATCCATTTATGCTCCCCTCTAAAAACCTTAAGGAAACTAAGATTTATATAATATAGTTGATTTTATATTAAAATACAATAGGAAAAAGCACAAAAATTAAAGTAATTTCGCTTATTCGATTATTACATGCTCAAGATATAAAGAGAGCACGGCTATAGCCCTATCACAAAGAGTGAAAACAGGAATTTTGGCATCCTTCAAAGCTTTTCTTAAAGCATCAAATTGCACGCCTCCGTCAATAACTGTGATAATGGGTTTATCACTTTCTTGATTAAGTTTTACAAAAAGATGATAGAGTGAATTTTCTGCTTTATAGTAATATTGCTGATTATCAGGAGTATCAAGGCTATGGGTTACTGGAGATAGAGGATCAAGACTTATGACAAGAGCATCAATATTTTCATCTTCTATAGCAAGTTTTGCCATAATGGCGTGCACCTCATCATTTGATGAGGGGTTTATATCAAATGGGTTATTGACGTGAACAAGCTTTGTAAGGCCTTTTTCATCAATGATTTCTTGCATCTTTTTCTTAGTTTCATCGCAAAAAGAGCCAAGGCTAATGGTGTATTCATCCGATTGAATAGAGTCAGCCATGCCAACAGCCTCAAAGCCTGCACCGCTTATGGCTGCAATGCGTTTGCCATTGATTTTTTTGCCTGCTAAAGATTCAGCAAGTAAGACAAGATCTTGAAATTCAGTGAAAGTTCTTGCCACAATGCCGCCTGCTTGCTTTATGCTTGATTCGCAAACAGTGTAATCACCGGCTAAAGAAGCTGTGTGCCCGCTTGTAGCGTCTTTTCCCTCCAAGGTTCTTCCTGCTTTATAAAAAACAACTTGTTTACCTTTTTTAACTGCCTTTTTAACTGCTTTAACAAAAGATAAACCATCTAAATCTTGAAAGCCTTCTGCATAAACGGCAATAGTGTTAATTTTGTCTGACTTTTCAAAATATTGCAACATATCACCAAGGCTAAGATCTGTTTGATTACCCATTGAAATTAAATAAGCAGGGTTTATTTCGGGCACTTGATTCAACCTATTCAATAAAAATGCACCACTTTGACTTATAAGAGCAAGCGAGCGTGGTTTTGTGTTTTTATAGGGTAGAAGAGAAGTCATTTTCTCTTGTGGTATAAACCAAGTGTCATAGTTTCCGTGCCTTGAAATAACACCCATGGAGTTTGCTCCAAGAAATACAGGAGATTGATTCCCTAAATCTTGATGGGCTTTTTGGATTTCTTCTATCATTTTTTCAGCAAGCTTTTTGCTTTCTTCTGTTTCGCCAAGACCACCCGGAATTAAAAGCACGCTATTAGCTTTTTTATATTGAATAACATCATTTACTAAGGCAGGCACATGCTTGGCATCGATAGCAACAACTAATAAATCTAAAGTGTTATCAACCTCTTTGATATCAACAACTGTTTTTATGCCTGTTTCGTCTTCCTCTTTTTTAATAAGCACAATATTTTCTTTTTTATAGCCTGCATCTAAGATGTTTTCTAAAATAACTCTGCCAAAATTTCTTCTTGTTGAAGAAACACCGATAATTCCAATTGATTTAGGATGTAAAAGACAATCAATTTGCCCAAGCGGTCTTTGCGGCAATGTTTTTTCCTGCAAAGAAAATTTGCAAAGCCCGTCAAGCGGCACCATAAGAAAATCTGTGAAGGCAAAAGGGTTTATTTCAAGCTCTTCTATAATGTATTGAGATTCTTTGTTTAAAGGTGAAAAATAATTGCCCATTTGTATGAAGGACTCAAAACATTCTATAAGTTGATCGTCTGTAACAATGCGTTGCTGCCCACGTGTGAGGCCGGCAAGCTTTTTATAGGAAATAGTTTTTTTATAGAGTTTGAAGAAGCTTTTGCCATCAGTCATTTCAGTTGGCGCAACAACAATAGCTTGCCCTTTTCTGAAGCGCTCGGCATAAAGTTCGGTGTCAGTTCCGCCAAGCCCTGCAGAAATCACCATGCCAAATTCTCTTGTTCTTCTAAGTCCTACAATAAGTTCATTGCCAAAACTTGAAGAATCTGGCGGCATAAACTGCACTTGCAAAATTCCGCGTATGTCTTTTGAAATGGCTTCCCGAAGTTCTTCATTATAAAGGTTTTGATAGTCTTTGGGGGCATGGCTTCTGTTTCTTTCAATAATTTCAGCATATTTTTCAGGAACTTCTGTATACATTCTTCTTAAAGCAGAAAGAACTTTTTCGCTTTGCTTTTCAACTATACGCACGCCGCCTACTTCGGTTTTGTGCATGATGGTTGGTGAAACAATTTTTAAAACAGTTTTTTCACCCGGCAAAAGCATAAGTTCATCTGGGTTTGGCTTAATATTCTTTGAAAGGAAAATTGACTTTGGTGGAGTGTCAGAGCCTGAAAGAGAAAGTAAATCATATACTTCATGCTCAAAAAGTAAAAAGCGGCCCTCTTCTTTTGCATGATGAAAAAGCTCTTCAATTTTTTTATAATTTACAAGCAATGACATAAAAACTCCCTATAATTAAATCATGTAAAAACCATTAAAATGAGTATAGGGAAATTTAATATTTTTGCAAGTAATGACTCTTTATAGTTTATATTTTGCATAGTTAAATAAATTATCATAAAATCTATCACCTTTAAAGTATTGCTTTTTTTTAAATATTTTGATATTTTTTAATTTGGGTTTTAGAAGGAGACATTTTTGTGTTTATAATGCAAGAAAAAAAAGAAAGAACTCATCTTAAAAAAGCCAAAAATACTCAGGCTATAAATGAAACGGACTTGTTTAAAGCCTGTGAAACGGGTGCTTCAATCGTAGTAAAAAATTATTTTGATGCATTAAAAAAAGATGAGCTTCAAATTAATATTGAAACAATAGGTGTTCTATGCTTTATTTTGGCTTGTAAACACGGTCGCTATGAAATTGCAAAAATTTTGTTGAAAGTTGGTGTTGATGTTGATTGCTGTGATGAATTAAAGGTGCGTGCTTTAGAGCATGCTATTATTAATGGGCACACTGAAATTATTCGACTTCTTATAAAACATAATGCAGATATTGACTCTCCTGATGCGTATGGGCAATACACGCCAACAATGCTTGCAATACAGCAAAGAAATTATGAAAT
>CAYJHJ010000003.1:32903-47331 GCA_964370095.1 uncultured Desulfovibrionaceae bacterium
AATAGTTCACCTTTTTATAGAAAATGCAAATCTTCACACCAAAGATAAAAAGCGTGAAGATGTTTTTGATATGGTGCTCAATGATCCTAATATCAGCCTGAATATAAGGGCAATTTTTTCTTCACATATCAACACAAAAGAAGAATATAAGCAAAGGCAAAAGATTCAAACAATTCTAAATACACAGAGTGAACTTATCAGTAAGATGACCAAAGAAGAAATGATTAAATTCATGTCAAAAAATGAAATCAATAAAGAAGAAGTGTATCATTTTGTTTTCAATAAAAAACATGAACATATTTTGGTTAGCTTAATCAACAATACAGATTTTGTAAATGAATTAAAAATTGTTCCAACAGGGTATGATCAAGCATATCCATTCTTTTTGCTTACAGTTAAAGAAAATCTTATAAAAGTTACAACTGCCTTGCTTGAAAAAGGGGTTGATGTAAATTATCCTTTGCAGCAAATTAAAGGTTTTTTGCTTTCAAGGCATTTTTCTTCAAAAGAAGTAGGAGAGACTGCTTTACATATGGCTTATAAAGCTAGATATAATGAAATGGTCGAACTTCTTTTGAGTTATGACGCCGATGCAACAATACGTGCCAAAAGTGGCGAAAGTGTTATTGACTTAGCAAAAAAAAGAAAAGATAAAAAAATGATTGAAAAATTAATTTCAGGAAATTAATTTTTTATAAAAATAAAACTATATATAACAAAAAATATATAGTTTTATTTTATTTTGAATATTTTATTAGTTTTCTTGAACTAAATTTTTTTATAGATATTTTTTAATTGTATTTATATTATCATCTTTATTTTTCTTGCTTTCTTCTTTTTGTTTTTGTGCTTCATTTTTTTCAGCTTCTTTTAGAACTTGCTTGCGTAATTCTTTGTATTCTTCTTGCCAAGAGCTTATAGTGTCGCCCTTATCTTTTAAGAAAACAAGAAATTGCCCAAGTCTTCTTGTTGTTTCAAGTGGAACAACATGTTCAAGTTCGCAAGCAACACTGTCAGCCTCATCGGAAGATAGTTGCAAAATATTTTCAAAGAAATCTTTAAATATTTCATGGCGATGGATTAAATCTCTGCCAATTTTTTTTCCTTCTTCTGTGAGGTGAATAAGGCTATAAGGACTATATTCGATATAACCTAAGCTTTTAAGATTTTTTAGTGCGCTGGTTACGGTTGAGCGCGAAACCTGTGCTTTGTCTGCAATTGTGCTTGCACGTGCTGCGCCTTGCTGTTCTTCTTCAGAAAAAATAATTTCAATATAATTTTCTAATACTCTGGAAAGTTTTTTATCTTCAATTTTTGCGACGGTCATGGAACTTCCTTATAGTTTTAGTTATAAAAAATTAATAGTTCTAGTATTTTTTAAACTTTATAATTTTAAATTTTATGAATTTCTAAAACATTAATACATTTCAAATAAATCCGTTAGGATATTAATTAAAGTATAATATGTGAAAAAATTCATGTCAATAGCTTTTCATGATATAATTTGGTTAGTAGCGTCTAACTTTAAGCTTGTTCTCAGTAATTTTATCCCTAATAAACAAATTAGTTTGACCTGATTAGAAGAAAAAATTTATATTTGAGAATTATTTTTTTCAATTTCTCTATTGATATATTGCACAAAGTAAAGTGAAATCATTGCTAAGCCGGCACCCATAATAAAAGGAATTTTATAATCTATCAACCATAAAGCACCCCCAACAACAGGCACAACCACAGCTGCAATATGATTTATTGTAAATGAAACTGCCATGCTTGGGGCGATATCTTCTTTATCACCCATTTTTTGAAAAAAGGTTTTTTCTGCAATATTGAAATTGAAAACAAATTGATCTAAAATATATAAAGCGGCAACAATTATTCCATTATCAATAAAGGCATAGCCAAGAAAAATGCCAATGGCCGGCAAAAATTGAAAAGTAAGCAACTTTTGTTCGCCATATTTGTTAATAAGCCTGCCTATGAGTGGGTTTAATATCCAGTTTACAGTATTATTTATCAAAAATAGCAAGGTGATCATGGTTACTGAATATCCAAATTTTTCTACCAGTAAAAAAAGTGAGAAGATAGTAAAAATCTGCCTTCTTCCTCCGGAAAGAAAGGTGAGAAGATAAAAAAGCCAATATTTTTTCTTGAATACCAATGATTTTCTTTGTTGCGGAAGAAGACTTAAATCCGGTTTTTTCTGTATTGCCCATAAAGCACCAATAATTGCAACAAGCCCGGTGCAAAGATACATTTCAATATAGCTGAAAAATCCGGCAAAAGCCAAGATAAGCAAAGCTACAATAATGTTACCAAGTGCTGAAATACTGCGTAATCTGCCAAAAACTAAAGGCGAAACATTGGTTGAAAAGGCTTGTAAGGTGATGGATTGATTTATAGTTTCAAAATAGTGAAAACCAATTGACATAATGAGAGTTGAAAATAGCATTCCGCTAAAAGAAGGCATAAAACCAGTGATAGCAACACCAATGCCTAATATAAAAACGGAAAAAATAGCAAGCGATTCTTCTTTGAAAAACCTCAGCCAAAATATAACGCTTACAGCTAATAGCCCCGGCAACTCCCTCAAGGATTGAATTATACCGTTTTCAGCTGCATTCAAGTTTAAAACTTCAACAATGAAGTTTGTATATAAAGTTGCCCATGCTTGAAAAGCAACAATTTGAGCGAAAGTTAAAATAAAAAGAAAAAGAAATGTTTTTCTTTCGTTTTCATTCTGAATTTCATTTGGACGAACATATTCAAGTAAGATATTTTTATTTTGCATATAAACCTCAATAAAATCACATAATATTGTTTGCTCTTATTCCCTTTTTTTGTCAAGTAATGAAAAATAAGCAACAATCTAAAGTGGTTAGACTATACTAACTTCAAAAAAAATTACAAAAGTCTATTGACATAAAAGTTATCAAAGTTTATATTTAAAGAAAAGGAGATACCTTATGGGATACTATAAAGCAATAAGTGTAGCAGCACTTGGAATCGCATCATTGGCACTTTATAAAACAGGTGCACTCAATCCGGCAATTAAAACAGCTGTAAAAACAGGCAATAAAGTTTCTAATTGTGCTGAGGAAATTGTAAAAAAAGCAAAAAGCAAATTCAATAGCATTAAAAGCGAAATTGAGAATGAAAAAGATGAACCTATTACAGGTGAAATTGTTAATGAAAATTCATAATAGATCTGTAAAAGTAAGAAATATTATAGCTCTTTATTATTGAATAGTTTTCAATTAAAATAATAAGAGGAACAAAGAAATATTTGTTCCTCTTATTATTTTAAGCCCTCTGCATAATTAATTTCATCTGTAAAATTTTCAGATTTAATGCCATAGCAGGTTTTAGAAGAATTTTTTGTGTAGAGGTCTCATTTTATGTTTTTTATTAGGCTTCTTTTGCACTCACTTTTATTGTGTCTGCTTGATTTTTTTTCAAAAGCACACGCAAGCCTTCATTGGTAACCATCATAAATTTTTCATTCTTGCTCATGCTATAGATAGGAGCATTTTCAACTGAAAGAAGGGTAAGCACATCACTTTCTTGTATATTAAGTGAATCCATAATTTTTTTTGAACTTTTTCCGCCCAATATTTTTTCAACAGTAAAAGGAACTTTTGCACTTGCATTTGTGAATTGACATTCTTTTTTATTTTTTGTCTTACCGATAATCTTTGCAGCCATTCCTTCAGAAAGTTTGATTTGCTTTTTTCCTTTCACTTCAACCACATAGAACATAGGTGGCAAACAACGCACCATTTCAAATTCATCACCGTTATTTAATCCTAGTGCCTGAAATGCAGCAGCAAGCTCTTCCCCGCCTTCAAGGGCTTCGATGTGTGCTTTTTCTTTTGGCTTCATTTCGATTATAGGAATTTTTCGATCATCTTCTAAGTGTGCAAGAATTTTTCCGCCCATGCCACCAGCAAGCACTCTTTCGCCATGAGCTGTTTTTATACGAACTGTGTGCATATCAGATTCTGCATCCATTTTATACACAATGCTATTTTTGTGAACGTTCATACGAAAAAGTTCACTTTCTAATTTTTTATCTTCGATTTCGTCAACATGGAGTAATATTCCGGAAGGTGCATTGCTAAAAGTTGTAAACATAATCTTCTCCGACTTATAATCATACATATATGGTTAAACTTTACCAAGTTCTAAATCTTATTTTTTACCCGCTGCTTTTGCTGCATAGGCTAAAATTCCCACAGTTCCTGCATTGTGTAAAAAAGCTGATAGGGCAGGGTTAACTTTCCCCATTGAAGCAAATAGAAGAATGAGCGAATTGATGCTTATAGTGGAATAGAAAGAATTTTTTAATGTTTTTTGGGCCTGCATGGCAATATTTCTTGCCAAAACCAAAAGCCCTAAATCTTCCTCTAAAAGCACCATTTGAGCCGATTCTCTTGCTAAGTCAGCCCCTTTTGGCATACAAATTCCAACGTCTGCCGATAAAAGGGCAGGTGCATCGTTCACTCCATCGCCTGCAAAAGCAAGTTTTTTGCCTTCTGCCTGCATTTTATAGAGTAAATTTGCTTTATCTTCAGGCTTTAATTCCCAGTGCACTTCATCAATATACTCTAATTCCGAAGCAATAGCAATGGCTGTATCTTTATGGTCGCCCGTGAGCATAACAATATTTTTAATGCCTGAATTTTTAAGCTCTTTTAAAGTTTTATGAGCTTCATGACGAATTTCATCTCTCAGCGAAATAATGCCAATAAGCTCATCTTCTTTTGCAATATAAAGAATTGATTTTCCAAGTGATCTTAAATCTGCTTCAAAGGCATTTGCCTCAGAACAGTCAATATTTTCATCATCTTCTAAGAAATGCCTGCTGCCCACTCGAATCTGCTTATTATCAACAAAAGCTGAAACTCCATGAGCCACAATAAAGTCAACTTGACTAACTTCAGGGAAAGTTAAGTTTCTTTTCTTTGCTTCCTCAACAACAGCTCTTGCAAGGGGGTGCCCGTAATGCTCTTCTGCACTTGCAGTAAGTGCAAGTAACTTTTCTTGACTGAGTTTTGCAAATTTTGATTTTTTTGATTTAAGTGGAATAATATCAACTATTTCTAGGTTTCCTTTTGTGAGGGTGCCTGTTTTATCAAAAACAATGGTATCAATTTTTGAAAGAGAATCTAAAGCTTGCCCACCTTTTAGAAGAACACCGCTTTGCCCTGCACTATACATGGCTGACTTTACCGCTATAGGAGCTGCAAGCTTGATAGCGCACGAATAGTCAACAGTAAGAACTGAAGCTGCTCTTCCTATATCTTTTGTTAAAGCAAAAAGTAAAAGGCCCAAGCCAAAAGTTACGGGAACTAATTTATCAGCAAGATCAGAGCTTTCTTTCTGTGATTCTGATGGGTTACGCAAAGAATGTTCTAAAAATCGAGTAATTCTTGCCATGCTGGTTTCTTGCCCAACATGTTTTGCAACAATGCGTAAACGCCCGTCTTCCAAAACGGAACCTGATAAAACTTCATCGCCTGCTTGCACGTGAACAGGCAATGATTCACCTGTGATTGAACTTTTGTTAACAGCTGCCTCTCCGTCTAATATAACACCATCAACAGGGATTAATTCACCTGTTCCGCAGATAACAATATCATCTGCTTTTAATTCTGAAAACGGGATGGAAACTTCTTTTGTATCACGCTCAACCCAAACATTTTCAACTTGTGGTTTAAGGAGTTTTTTCAATAAATCATCGGACATTTCTTCTGTCCACTGCTCAAGCCAAGAGGCAATGCCTAAGAGTGCTACGATAGTATTAGATGTTGTGTAATCCTTTCTTAAAAGAGAAAAAAGCACTGCAGAAGCATCTAAAACTTCGACTTTAATTCCTTTGGTGAAAAGGGTTTCAACACCTTCTAAAATAGTGGGTAGGCCTAATGTCCAGCTTAGAGGGCTTTTGATTTTATTTGGCTGAAAAGGGCTTGAAGCTGCAACAAGTGCTTGTCCTATAACCGTAGGCACTGAAATGTCTTTTTCTTTTTTATTTACAATATGATAGGCTTCTTTGGGAATATTTTCCAAAAGATTGAAAATTTGCTCTCGATGTTCTTTTGTGCCGTCATATTCAATAATAATGTTGGCATTTAAAGTATTTATTCTCACACTTTCAATTCCTGAAAGTCCTGCAAGAATGGCTTCAAGATAGGAAATGTCTAAGTCAGGTGAATACAGGGCCTTGCATTGTAGACGGATTCTTTTGGGAAGTTCGTGCAAGATTGTATAGCCTTTTGAAGCTATCTTCTTGTTATTCTTTTGCTTTTTCTTTGTTTTGAGCATGGAATTTTCCGCTTATTTAAATTTCTAAATTTTTTTATTCACTTTTTAAGCACAATCTTTTTTCTTATTTTTTTTATAAAGACCGGCATGCCAAACACAAAGGCCTGCCAATAAAAGACCTGAAGCTACGTGTACTTTTCTTGCATATTTTGAATCCACAAAGCCTGAAACAGTAGTTAATGCCAAACTTGAAGCCATGCCGATTTTTACCAATTTTTTTTGTTTTTTCTTTGAAATTTTAGGTAATAGGCTGGTCTTCTTTTTTAAATTACATTTTTTCTCTGTGCTTTGTGTAAATTCAGCATCAATGATCGTTGTTTCCATACTATATTCCTATAAATGAAATTATATTTTCACTTGCAAGAAGCGCTGTTCTTGCTTCGTTTATTAAAGATTTGTTCGCTTAGCTTACATTTCAACTAACTAATCTTCTTGAGCTAATTCTGCCTTGGCATCGTTCACTTGTTCTTTCATTTCTTCTATGCTTTCTTGCATGCCACTCCAAACTTTAATGGCTGTGCCTACAACTGTTTTTTGAACTTTTGGGTTGGTTGCCACTAGGGCAATGCCGGCACCTACCAACAGCCCTTTTAATAAAGAAGGCTGCATGCCCAATATTGTTTTTGTTTGCACCGTGTTTGCTCCATTTTGTGGAATATTTCCTTGAAATTCCGATATGAAGCCATTTCCAATGTTTGCACTTGTTTCTTGCATACTATTGAAGTTCAAAGAAGAAATAGCATCTTGGGCTGCTTGTTCATTTTTTTTATAGAAGTTATAGGCATCTATAGGAGTGTTGCCTATATACTGACCTGCTGTATTTTGATAATTATTATTTTTAGCCATTTTTTTCTCGCTTATAAGTTTTATTCAGAAGTTAAAGTTAAACCTTCTTCTTGTGCTTCTGCTTTTTCTTTTATAGCAGAAAGATCGCAAGAATCTGGTAAAAGTAAAGAATCAAGAGCATATTTTGTGCCGGCAGTTAAAAGAGCTGTGCTTGCAACAGATAAAAGGCCACTTGCACCTAAAATTGCAGTTGCACTCACGCCAACACTTGCCGCTATGCCCATAGTTCCTGCTTCTCTTGCAATATCTTGAGCTGCCTCTTGTTTTGTTATACAGCCATTTTTCACCTTACGAGCATTTGAAGCTGCTGCAACGGTTGCCCCTGTAATAACACCTGCAATCAAGCCACCAAGAGCAGTTGCCGCTAAACTTGGCTTTTGAACAGGTATATTTCCATTCATAAATAAATTTGCATTATAATTATTTGTATTCATAAATTTTCCAAATAAATTTTATTTTTTTTCTTTTTTATCAATTTCATCACTGTCTTCGTCAAATTCGCTGTCAAAGCCATCGTCATCAGTGGCATTATTTGGCATAAATGAAGCCATTCCTGCACCTAAAAGATTATTGATAATATCTTTTAAAGGTGTGCAATTATAGACTAAAATCGCACCTGCTCCAAGAGCTAAGCCTTTCCAAAAATCCATAGAAGTGTTTTGCATAAGTGGAAGTAATTTTTCCGGCCCTGCTTGACCTTTTGCTATTTGATCAACAACGGTATAGATTTCTTGCATTTTTTCAGGTGTGATTTGATTTTGCACTTTTTTTGTTTCTTGCCCTAAAGAAAGCTTGAGCTGGTTGATTTCTTCTTGCATGGCATTCATTTGCATTGTGTGGTTCATTTGCATAGGGTTTCTGAATTGGCCTTGATAAGCTCCAAACTGCCCATAACCTTGCCCATAAGGCGGATAGATGTTGGCGCTATTTGTTTGCGTTTGGGAAAAGCCATTTTGCTCAACCGGAACAAAACCATAAGCAGGGTCATAAACATAAAATTGATTTGCCTGTTGATTATTTTGCGTGTTTTCATAAGTTGGTGCTGTATTTTTTTTGTTTTTTGCCATGATAACTCCTAAAATTTATTATTTTCAATTAGTTAAATAGTTTAAGCGCTGAGAATTTCATTATATTTGCTTGCTAGTTCCTCAAATCTTTTTTTATCTCTTGTGGTGAGAATTTCATCAAACTCAGATGGAATAATACTGTTTACATCATATTTCAATACTATTTTACGTGAAAAAAGATCAAATTTTGAACCTAATATGGCTTTAGGCATTTTTCTGTTTTTCATATTTTTCACTAATTCCATAACTTCATTATCAGCCAAAACTTTCATAGAAACAGCTAATTGTATTTCGCCATTATTGTGTTTATTTATAGTTAAATATTTTCTTAATGCAATTAAAGCCTGTAAGTCCATTTTAGTCCCTTTTTTTATATGTCTTATAGTTATATATCATCACAGCCTATACTTAATTCTTCATCAACATGATATGCTAAAAGCCTTGATGAAGAAGCAAGCACGCCAAGTGTGTGAGCTATATGCAATGTTCCTGCAAGCACGGGATTAATAATGCCAAATGCACCCATGACAACACCTGCAATATTTGAGCTTGTTGCAAGCCAAAAGTTTTGATGAACAACCTTTATGCTTTCTTTGCTAAGCTCATGCAAATATATAAGCCCGCACAAATCATCATTTACAAGGGTAATATCAGCCGCTTCAACAGCAACTTCTGAACCGCCGGCACCCATTGCAACACCAATATCTGCTTGCACCAATGCAGCAGCATCATTTATGCCATCGCCTACCATCAAAACAGAATTATATTCTTTTTGTAGCCTTTTGATGATATCTGCTTTTTCATTTGGCATAACTGATGAAAAATAACCATGAATTCTCAATTCTTCTGATAAGGTTTTGGCTGTGTTTTCTTCATCGCCAGTGATAAGGTAGATGTTTTTCACCCCGGTTTTTTTCAAATTTCTGATAATGGCTTTTGCTTCGGATCGTACAGGGTTATCAAAGCTTAGTAAGGCTATAAGCTCTTTATCTCTTGCTACAAATAAAACTGTTTTACCTTTTGAGCGAAGATATTCAACTTCCTCGTATGCAGAAACTTTCTTAGTTTCATTTTGTAAGATGAAAGAAATATTGTGCATTTCCATAAGTTTATGGTTGCCTACCAAGATTTCTTTTCCTTCAACTGTTGCCATCATTCCCATGCCTAAGAAATATTCGCAACAAGTGTGAGAAATAGGCATGATTTCACGCTTTTCTGCTTCTTTTTTAATGGCTTGAGCAATAGGGTGATGGTTGTGCATTTCAGTAGAAAGCACAAGTTGAAGCACAATATCTTTAGCATTTTTTTCAGGTAAAGTGGGTTCAAACATTTTGTCATAGTTTGAAAGAAGAATGATATCACATAATTTTGGCTCAGCTACTGTCAAAGTGCCTGTTTTATCGAAGCAAACGCAATCGACCTTGCTTAATTCTTCTAAATATCTTCCGCCTTTAATTAGGATGTTTTTCTTTGCCGCAACATTCATGGCTGCATTTATTGCTGTGCTGGCTGAAAGTGCTGTGGCACAAGGGCAAGCCATGACTAATAAGACTGTGAAAGCTCTTTGCAAGTTTGCAGTGAATAAATAAGTGGCTCCTGTGGCTATAAATCCTAAGAAAATCAATTTTCTTGCAAGTTTATCTGCAAGGCTCTCAATAGGTGCTTTATTTTTAATTTCTTCTTCCACAAGGCATAACACGCGTGAAAGATAGGTTTTATCGCCTACTTCTTTTGCACAAACATAAATAAGCCCTTGACTTACAAATGTGCCTGCCAAAACAGTATCACCTATGCTTTTTTGCACAAGTTCAGCCCTTCCCGAAATGGGGGATTCATCTAAAAGTGCGTGCCCGTCAATAATTTCACCGTCAACGCATACTTTTTCACCAGTGTGAAGAACAACAATATCGCCTTCTTGTAAACTTGAAACCTTTGTTTCAACCTCTATACCATCAACTAAGGTAAAGGTGTGATGTGAAGTGAGTTGTAATATAGAGGATATTGATTTTCGGGATTTTTCTGTAACAAAAGCTGTAAGGAGCTCAGCACCTGAGTTTATCCATAAAATTTCAAAAGCGGCAAGTGCTTGAGATGAAGCGGCAGTTGCAATGCAACCAACAGCTAAGAAACCATCAAGGGCTATCTTTTTTTGTTTGAGTTGTTTATAGCCATTTTTAAGTAATGGCAATGAAAATAAAATACTTGCAAGCCCAAGAGGTGAGAGAAGTGTTTGAGATATTGGGGCACGCACAATAAGGCTTCTGAGGAAGACTGTGCCGAAAATAGCAGATAAAGATGTAAAGCGCAGAAGAGCAGGGAAAAGAATGTTTTTTTCTTCTTTTGCATTGCAACAATCACATTGATTATCAGCTTGCTTATTAATATATTGTTCTAGTTTGAAATTTTTCTTTTGTTTTTTTTTCATTATCCTAGAAATAGAAAGTGTTTTTGCTTTTGTATTTACATATTCTAAAACCCTTTCTAAAGGCAATTCATAACAATTATCAAGTTTATTATAATTTATAACTATGCTGTTGCAAACAAAATTTGAACGCAAAGATTGAACAAAAGAAAAGTTATTGAGATCATTCTCTAAAGATGCAAAAAACTCCATAGATTGCTTTGCGTTTGGCACACGTATACGCACTCTTCCCGGAATTTGATGTTGTATCACATAATATTGCATGCTTATAAACCTCTTGAAAAGCATATTTTATTGTTATGTAACACAGTAAAATGAGTTATTCAAGGCTAATTTTGCATTTTTTGCATAATTCTAAAAAAAAATAATTTAATTTAACAACTATTATAAATAAGGAGTAATCTATGCTTAAAAAATAAAAAATTTTTATAAATTTACTATGTCTAACTTAGATAGTGTTAGCTAACTCTCTGTGTATTGTCAAGTTTTATCATAAATTTTACAAACAAAAAGCCTATAAATATAACTTATAGGCTTTTTGTATAAAGAGGTTTGAAACGTATTAAGCATTGATAGAGATGTTGTTGAAAAAGTCTTTGCTCAAAAGTTTTATTATTATAACTTTGTTGAATAGTCAAGTAAAAAATTAATTAAATTAAATTTAATTAATTGTGTAAAATTTTCTTGACAACGAAAAAATAATGGTATAATAATTTCGACAGATAAATATTATTTTATTTCAACTAACATTTTTTTATCTTGAAAGTCTTATATTCCTTGTAGTTATTTTTTTTATAATTATAATTAGATTAATTAAACTTTTTTGTATTTTTTAAATAATGTTTTATAAGTTTAATAATTATTTATTTAAGAGGGGAGAAGGCAAGCTTTTATAGCTTTTTCATTAATTTTTATTTATTTAGGGTTATTTATGATAAAAAAACCATTCAAATTTATGTTTGCTGCTATAGCTGCACAATTAGTGTATGGTGCTGTTGCTTATGCAAATGAAGTTGCAGAAATGGAAACAGGCACAGTTGTTGTTACAGCAACAAGAACGGAACAATTTTTAGAAGATGTTCCAAAAACAATGCAAGTTATTGATTCTGAAGAAATTAAAGAAATTGGTGCTACTCAATTGATTGATGTTCTTACAACTGCAACAGGCATTGAAACTTCAAACCAAAAAGGTTCATTAAACTTCCGTGGTATGGGTTTTGGTTATTCACTCATTTTGGTTAATGGGCGTAAACCGGCAAGACTTGAATCTAATCATGATGGTTTAGGTATGTTACTTAGCACAATTGGTGTGAACAATATTGAGAGAATTGAAATTATTCGTGGTCAAGCAGGTGCTATCTATGGCGCTGATGCTATTGCCGGTGTGTTAAATATTATTACAAGACAAAGTAAAGAAGAGGGCGGAGTTATCAGTGTTACAGGCGGTAATTCTGATTTTACTTCTGCTTTTAGCTATGATTTCGGAAGACTTGGCAATTGGGATGCTGTTCTTAACGGTCAATTCACACAAAATATTGCAATACGTGAAAATCGTACTGAAGGTCAAAATGGTTGGACTGAGTCTGATGAAGGTACTGTCTGGGCTGTTGATACTAATATAGGTTATAACTTCAACGATGATCATAGAATTGCCCTTCAAGCAAACTATCAGGTGCAAAATAGAAGCTCTAACAGCAAAAGCACATCAGGTGTTCAATCAAATAGTGCAAGTAAGCGTTATAATTACGGTGGCGTGCTTGAATATACCGGGCAAACTGAAAATCATATGTTCAATCTTGCAGCTTCAGCTAACCAATCAGTTTCTGACAACTTAACAAATGATGTAAGTGATTACCACTTCACCTATATGGGGCTTGACGGACAAGATTCATGGTTTATTAATGATTGGAATACGCTCACTTTTGGTTTTGAATATTCAAATCAATATATTAACCACAGAAATGCAACTGATCAAACTTCTGTTGATGTAGTTGGTCTATATATTCAAGATGAAATTTCTTTGTTTGATGAAAAATTATTCATTATTCCTTCTGCTCGTCTTGACTATCACTCAGAATTTAGCGCACACATGACCTATGGCCTTGGTGCAACCTATGAATTCTTCCCTGGGCATCGTATTAAAGGTAATATAGGTACAGCTTATTTGGCACCTAACCTTATTCAACTTTTTGCTTCTGAAAATAGGGGCGAATCTATCAATATCGGTAACCCTGATCTTGAACCAGAAGACGGTTTTGCTTGGGAATTACGCTATGAAGGTGAATATAAGTTCTTAAGCGGTTCTTTAGGTTATTTTAGAACAGAAATGCAGAACAAAATCTCATCTGAGCATGTTCGCTGGATTGACGGAACAAGCGTAAGCGGTTCAAATGACCCAACAGGGTTAAATCGTCAAGAAGAAACTCAAGCTCAAAACACTTCAGGATTAACTATAATCCAAGGTGTTGAAGCAGAACTTGCTGTTGCTCTTGGTGATAACTGGACAGTAACTGCCGGTTATAACTGGTTAGATAATAAAACACCAAGCGGAGAACGTGCAGGTTATTATGCACCTCATGTATATTCACTTTCTATACTTTATACAAACCCTGAGTGGGACTTCACAGGCCGTGTTTGGGGTAAATATAATCAAGACTATACAAATTATACCGGCGGCGTAGACAGTAATGGAGATACTCACAACTCTTACGGCAGACCTTATGTATATGACTACTATTCTGTAAACATGGCATTTAGCAAAGTTTGGCAAGAAAAATATACAGCAACTTTGTCATTGTATAATCTTTTGACAACAAGCAGAAACAGCGGTACAGACGGTTCTGTAAACCCATTCGAAATTCATGTTGGCTTTAGCGTGAAATTCTAATAAGCTCTTTATAAATAACAAAGCAATAAAACCCTTGTCAGAAATGGCAAGGGTTTTTTGGTTGAGTTTATTATCATTCTTTTGCTTGAATTTATTATATTCGTGCAAATTACAATAATGTTTCAATAACAAATGGATATAGTAGAGGAATAAGAGCATGCTTTTTGGTGGGAGGATGATTGAAAATGTTATTCATAATTAAATATTAAGGGCATGCTTCAAATCTATTTTGAAAACATGCCCTTATAAATTATAATATAAGAATAATTTTTATTTATAATAAATTAGCGTGCATAAAGTGTGAAGATGCCTTCAACTGCAGTTTGTATTGTTTGTTTTGGATCTACAGGTGTAAGAGTAACTTTTACGCGGTAAGCTGAACCAACAGGGCTTGCTTGGAATACTCTGGCATCTGTGAATGAATTTTCTGTAAAGATTGAATAACCACCATATACTTCAATATCTTCACTTGTAACAGGAGTATAGTAGTTGAGAGGCTCTTTTGACATTTGTTCGTTGATAGCTTTTACCATTTGTGTTTTTAAAGCACCAACTGTATTTGAAGCTTCTAAAGTGTTTCTTTCTACAGGTTTAACACTCATGTCAGAAGGCACAAAAAACATTCCGCCTTGCCTGTTTTCTGGTTCCATAGCAAAATTAATTGCATCAAATTTCATGCCATTTGGTGCCACTTCAAAGCCTGAAGTTTTAACGCCTTTGTGTGCGTGTGCATTTGCAGATAATAAAATTACCATTAATGCGCTGCAAAATAAACTGAGTTTTTTCATAGGAATCTCCAAAATAAAATAAATTTTTATAAAATGCCATCGAACAAAATCTAATTTAAAGGTTTAATTGATTTTTCCTATAAACTAAACTAAT
>CAYJHJ010000003.1:47341-59262 GCA_964370095.1 uncultured Desulfovibrionaceae bacterium
ATTAAAATGTTCGTCATTAAAATAAATTATTAATGTATTAATGTTCAATAAAATTCTATTCATCAAACTATTTATTGTTTGACAAATATATTATTATTATATAAATTCAACAAAGTCAATGTTTTTCAAATGGCTTAAGTAATTTTATTGTATGTTTTTTAGCATTGTGTATAAAAAACATACAAAAATTATGCAAACTGTATAAATTTTATACAATCATATAATATTTATTTTTATAAATTGTGTTATATAAAATAAAACTTTATTTGTTTTTTGGCATAAAAATTGCTTATAATATATTTGTAAAAAACTAATTTATTTATTTTAAAATTTTAAATATGAGCTTTAATCTACAATGTATAAAAATTTTATTAAAGTAGCTCTTTTTGTTTCTTTGTTTTCAATGCAAGGCTGTGCAACAAAGATAACAACTTATGAGCCAAAAGAAATTCAACTGCCTGCTGAATATCTTTCTGAAGGTGGTGTTGAGGCCATAGACAGCCTAAAATGGTGGGAGGCCTTTGGAAGTGAGGAGTTAAATTCAATTCAAGAAAAAGCTTTGGCTTCACTTTTTGGTGAAGATAAAGAGCGTGGCAATTATGATTTGCAGATTGCCTATACACGCCTTTCTTCAAGTGAAGCTACTTTGCATCAATCAAAAACTTCTTTGTTTCCATCAATATCAGGAAGAGCAAACAATAGCTACACTAATAATGCCAACAAAAATGTAACGGGAAGCACAGAAAAGGAAAGTTCAAGCTACAGCCTTTCATTTTCTTTGTCGTATGAAGTTGACTTGTGGGGAAAAATAGCAGCTCAAGTTCAGGCAAGCAATTATAGTTATAAGGCAACATATGAAGATTTGCTTACAACTGTTTTGACAATTTCTTCCTATATTACAAATAATTATATCGATTTGCTGGCTGTTAGGGCAGAGCTTGCAACTTTAGAAGAGCAAAGAAAGCTCAATGAATCAATGGTAAAATCGCAAGAATTGCGTTATAAATATGGCCAAGCCAGCAGTTTAGATGTTGTTCAACAAAAAGAGCAGCTTGTTAGGGCTAATTCTCAAAAACCAACTTTACTTGAGCGTGAAAGGCAATTACTTGCAAGCTTAGCCTTGTTGTGTGGTGAATTGCCCACCTATAAAATTGAAATAAAAGAAAGTGAGTTGCCTATTCTTCCCGCTTTGCCACAAACAGGCATACCGGCAGATTTAATTGAAAATCGTCCGGATATACGTGCCGCTAAATATAGATTGTTGGTTGCAGATAAAAATTTAGCTATCGCAAAAGTTGGGTATCTGCCGGATATTTCACTCAGCATTTCACAAGCCACAAGCTTAACCGATATTCCTCAACTGCTCAATAATTGGGTTACAGGAATTACATCTGCAATAGCCGGAACAATTTTTGATGCGGGAAATAAATCGGCGCAAACAAAAAAGCAAGATGCAGCAGCGCAAGAGGCTGCGATTAATTATGTGAAAACAGTTTCAGAAGCTTTAGATGAAGTGAACACAGCGCTAATGCTTGAAATTGCACAAAAAGAATATATTGCAAATCTTGAAGAGCAATATGCTTATCAATTATTGGCTTTAAAAGAGTCAGAAACAAGATATTTGCTTGGGCAAGACACTTTTTTACGCTATATAACACAGTTGCAAGCAGTTCAAAATATGCAGACAACATTATTGAATGAAAAAGCAGCACTATTAAACCTCAGGGTAGATCTTTACAAGGCTTTAGGAATTAGTATATGAAAAAAACAAGCAATGTCATTTGTCTTATTTTAATAGTTATTTCAATAATTTTCACACTGTATAATTTATTGAGTAAGCCAACAATGATGCGTGGCAAACCGGCAAGCATGGCACCTTCTGCAAGCGTTTTTCGTGTTGAAACAGGTTCAATCCCAATTTATATTGAAACAGTTGCAACCCTAATTCCTTTTCAAAGCATTACTTTAAAAAGTAAAGTTGCAGGCACAGTCGAATATCTATCAGATGAATTTGAAACAGGTGCTATAATCACAAAAAATACCACACTATTATCCCTTCAAAAACGTGATTATGAAAATGCTGTAAGAAAATTAGAGGCAACACTTGCAAAGACTAAAGCTGATTATGATGTTGAACTTGGCTATCAAAAAATAGTGCAAGAAGAATTGAAACAACTAGAAGGAATAATGGCAACAAGTGCGGCTCGTGATGAGCTGCACACTGAGCTTACTTTAAGAAAACCTCAACTCAATCAAGTGCTTTCAGATTTGGCAATAGCAGAAGCAAACTTGCTTGATGCAAAATATGATTTAGAAGAAACAGAAATTAAAGCACCTTTTGATGCACTTATTTTGACAAGAGCTGTTTCTATAGGTCAGCATATTTCAGCAAACGAAACTTTGGCAGAACTTGTTTCAGTGAGTAAATATTTAGCAGATGTTGCTATTCCGATTGATGCTTTATATAACAATGATCTTCTTACTTATAAAAATAAAGAAGTGCCTATTGAAGTTATAACAAATTATGGTGAAAAATGGGAAGGAAAGCTTGAGCAAATTGTGAGTGCCCTCACCACTGATTCACGGATGGGTAAAGTTATTGTAAGCGTTGAAGACCCGCTTGCTCTTTTAGAAAACAATAATAAAGTTCCGCTTCTTTTGGGCGATCAAGTAAATATTCGCATTTTGGCAGGAAGCTATGATGATGTTATAAAGCTTCCGCGTTCAGCTGTATTTAATAATGAAAATATATGGCTTGTGAATAGTGAAAATATTCTAAAATATAAAAAAATTGATATAGTCTGGAGTGATGGTGATAATGTTTATGTAAAAGGTTCACAGCTGCCAAATAATTCATTGGTTTTACACTCCGGCATAAATAATCCTGTAGAAAACTTGGCTATAAAACCAACAATCATAAACCTCACTGAAGAAGAAAAAGCTGAAGAAGAAAGGCTTTACCAAGAAAGATTGTCAGAAAAACAATTGTCGCAAGATGGCGGAATGAAGAGTATGCAAGCAAATCCGCAGGTAAACGAAGGTATGCCGCGTGGTGATGGTGCAGCACGAGGCGAAGCTGTGGGCAGTGGAGAGGGAAGAAGAAGGCAAAGACCTGAAAATGCTAATTCACAAAGGCAAAATAAGCAAAGCCCTATGAATGAGGAATAATTTTATGCAAGAGAATAAAAATTCAAAAAGAATTTCCTCAAAAAGAATTTGGCAAGGTGCTATCGCTTGGATGGTGCAAAATTCGGTTGCTGCAAATCTGTTGATGATGTCAATGCTTGTGGGAGGAACAATCTTTCTTACTTCTATGCACCAAGAAATTATGCCTTCAACAGAAGTTGACACAGTAAACATAAGCCTATCTCTTTCAGGTGCAAGCCCTGAAGAAATTGAAACAAGCATGGTTCAAGTGGTTGAAGCAAATGTGCGTGATGTTGAAAATGTTGATGAAATAACTTCAAGAATACGCGGAAATGGCTCTGCCACAGTTTCTGTTACTATGGTAGAAGGTGCGGACAGAGATAGATTTTTACAAGATATTCAAAATGAAATTTCACGTATAAGAAGTTTTCCTGATGAAGCTGAAACCCCTGTTGTTGCTATAAATAAAAGAATAACAAATGTTATGTCGATTATACTTTATGGCTCTGACGATGTTTTGTTTTTGCAAGAATGGGCTGAAATAGTAAAAGATGAACTTATAGCAAAGCCCAATATATCACAAGTTGATATAGATAATAATTTCGATCGTGAAATTCAAGTTGAAATTCCACAAAACATCTTAAGAAAATATAATCTCACGCTTGATGAGGTTTCTTCTGCTATAAAAAATGCTTCAATTGAACAAGGTGCAGGCAATATTGAAACTATACACGGCGATATTTCAATAAATTTTGATGACAGAAGAGATTTTGCACAAGAATTTGGAGAAATTGCAATATTAACTCCATCAGATGGCTCTCGCCTTTTACTTTCTGATATTGCAAGTATCAAAGAAACATTTTCAGAAGCTCGTTCTTGGTCAAACTATAATAATTCAGCTGCCTTACTTATTGATGTTTCAAGCACGGGCGGGCAAAAACCTGCAACAGTTGCAAGGGAAGCACAAGAGGTTATTGAAGATCTAAACACCCGTCTTCCTGCGGGCTTGAAGCTTGACATTCAATCAAACTATGCCGATGATTTTGCTGAACGTGGGCAATTATTGATGAACAATGCCCTTTTGGGTATTGTGCTTGTTTTTTTATGTTTGGCATTGTTTTTACAACCAAAACTTGCTTTATGGGTAAGCCTTGGTATTCCTACTGCAATATTAGGCTCTTTTTTATTTCTTAATCCGTATGGATCATCTGTAAATATGGTAACAATGTTTGCCTTTATTTTAACTTTGGGTATTGTTGTTGATGATGCGATTGTTGTTGGAGAAAATATTCATATTTGGCGCCGCAAAGGCTACAATAGGGCAGAAGCCGCAGTTTTGGGAACAAAAGAAATTGTTGCCCCTGTTGTATTTAGTATTTTAACAAATATAGTAGCATTTCTTCCAATTATGTTTTTGCCGGGAACAATGGGTAAAACCTATCAAGCTATTGTGCCTGTTATTGTTTGCGTTTTTATCTGTTCTTTGGTTGAAAGTCTTTTTGTTTTACCTTGCCATTTAGCTCATGAAAAACCACCTAAAAATAATTCTTTCTTTTTTAAAATTTCTGCACTTCAAAGAAGGTTTAGTTCAAAGTTTACTGAAAAAGTGGAAAAGTTTTATGGACCAATGCTTTATAAAATTTTTGAGAATAAATATATAATCGTAACAGCTTGTTTTTGCTTGCTTGCAATATCTTCATCTTTCGGAATTTCAGGAAAAATGGGAATGGAGCTTATGCCAAAAGAAGATCAAGATTATGCTTATTTCACAGTAACAATGCCTTCAGGCACTTCAAAAGCACAATTAAGCCTTATTGAAAAAAATGTTGCTCAAGCAGCACAGCAAGTTATAAATGAAAATGGCAAAGAAGAACTTGCAAGCGGTGTGTATATCAGTGTTAGGGGTGAAACTATATCAGCAAGAATTTATTTAACTGATGAAAAAATTCGCCCGCTTACCACCTCAGAGGTTACTACATTATGGCAAAGAGCCACAGGCGAAATAAGAAATGCTGAAGCAATAACCTTTGAAGCAGGCCGAGGAAAAGGTGGTGCAGGCAAAGATTTAACTTTCCGCCTTACACACAGAGATAATGAACTTTTGCAAAGTGCGGCGGAAGACTTGGCGGCAGAAATGCGCGAATATTCAATAGTTTCAGAAATTGAAACAGGCACTTCGGAAACAGTGAAAGAATATACAGTAAAAATAACTCCTACAGGTGAAAAATTAGGCTTTACTTCAACACAAATCAGCCAGCAAGTTCGTTCTGCTTTTGAGGGTGTAAGTGTGCTTACACAACAAAGAGGCAGAGATGAAATTACTGTGCGTTTACGCCTTCCCGAAGAAGAAAGAGCCAATGAAAATGCTTTTGTAAACCTTATTATAAGAACACCCAATGATAATGAAGTTTTCTTGAGGGATATTGTTGAAATAAGCACTACAGTAATTCCTACTTCAATTCAAAGGATTGAAGGGCAAAGAACGCTTTCTGTTGCAGCAAAAGTTGACCCACGCACAGAAGCAGGAAAAATATACACAGAAATTGAAGAAAACTTTTTGCCTGTTTTAGCCGGGAATTATCCTGGTTTAACATGGTCAAAAGGGGGTATGCAAAAAGATATTGATGATAGCATGGGTTCACTCTATCAAAGTATAATATTTGTTTTATTTGCAGTTTATGTGCTTTTAGCCATTCCTTTCAAATCATATACTCAACCCCTTATCATTATGGCAGCAATTCCATTTGCTGTAATTGGTGCTGTTTTCGGGCATTATATAATGGGCTATTCGCTTGGTGTTGTTTCATTTTTAGGTGTTTTGGCTCTTTGCGGTCTGGTTGTAAATGATTCACTTGTGCTTATTGATTTTGCAAACAAAGAAATGCGTAAAGGTGCAGATGCACGCTCAGCTATGTATGCAGCAGGATTAAGAAGGTTTAGGCCTATTATGCTTACAACGCTTACTACTTTTATAGGGCTTTCTCCTATGCTTTTAGAAAGCTCGCCACAAGCGGTTACTATGATACCTGTTGCTATTTCTTTAGCATTTGGAATTTTGTTTGCAACAATAATAACTTTGGCACTTGTGCCTGCATTATATGTTATTTTAGATGATTTAAAAAAGTCTTATTTGGCAGGTAGTTAGATAAATAATTTTTATCAACAAATAAAAAAATTGCTAAAAAATGATTTGACTTTAGCAATATAGTCATGCTAAATTAGTTTTGTTAATCAAACTTTTATTTATTCAGTAAATAAATTTAAGTGTTTTGGAGAAGATTAGTGGATTATTCACAAGAGCTTGAAGATTGTATATTTGAATTAGAAAAAACTTCATATATACCTGATTATTTTAAAAATCTTTTTAAAGAAATTGAACAGAATCATGCCCAAGAAGGAAGAAAAAGAGTTGGCATTATAGGAGATGAATTTTATTCTCTTTATGTACGTGCTTTTGGTTTGACACCTGTTTTACTAAACGGTGGAAGCTTCTATGAAGGCGAAAATGCAAGCCATATTTTTCCACAAATCAGTGATCCCATTGCAAAATCAACTTTAGGTTCACTATTAAATGACGAAAAAAAAATATTCAGCAATCTTGATGCTCTTTTGATTTCTGCCAGTAATGACAGTTATAAAAAAATTATCCACTATTTGGAAGATTTAGATTTAAATATTATTAAAGTAGAGCCCCCATCATATATACTTGAAAAAATGCCTTTTAATTATGCAACTTCGCAAATTAAAGTTTTGAATGCTCTCAGCAAGGTGGCAAACACTCGTTTCAGCAGTAAAAAATTAAAAAATGAATTATCAAGCTATAAAAAAGCATATGAAATTACTCAAACTGGAAAATACAAAGCAATTCCAACCTTTATGCAAGATTTTTTATTGCAAACTCTTTATCTGGAAAACAATAAAAAACTTTGGCTTGATGAAATAAATAAATATCTTGAAAAAATTGAAGACTTGCCGCAAAACAATTTTTTTGTGTTGATGGGATCGGGTGTAAAATTTCCAAGCAGTAAAATCTATAAAATTTTTAACGAAGTGGGAATTACGCACTTTGAAAATCAGTGTTTGGATTTTCCGGATTATCATAAAATCCCTTTAAAAATTACTTCTTATGGGCTTTTGAAAGAATGCTTTAAATACCAATATAAAAAAACTTTCAGCGCGGCAACGCTTTCAAAGAGTAATAATATTATAATTCCAACACAAGTAAAAGGAATTATTTATTATTTGCTTAAGGGGCAGATTTCAGAAGCTTATGAAGCAGAGCAAATAGAGAAAGTTGCCTTAAGTCAATCAATTCCATTTTTATGTATTGAAACAGATTATACAAATACGGATAATGAGCAAATAAAAATTAGAATTGAAGCCTTTTATGAAATGCTAAAAAATAAATCTTCAGTATAGGAGAAAATACTTATGTATATTATAGGGGTTGTAAATCAAACTAAAAACTTTATTTTAAATCTTTGGCTTGATAAGAACTGGAGGAAGTTTATTATTTATTCTATTGTTTTTCTCTGTATATTTTTCTATGTTTCACGAACATTAAATTCAATGATAAGGCGTGATAGCATTACGCTTCCTTCTTATATTGAATCTGCAATTGGCTATATGTATGCTGAGCAAAATAAACTTTATGCCGAACGCATGCTTGCACGACAACAGCAGCAACAGCAAGGTCAGCAAGGCCAGCAACGTGAAGGTCAGCAAGGCCAACAGGGCAATGTTCAGCAGCGTGAGGGTCAGCAAGCTCAGCAACAAGCTCAGCAACAAGCTCAGCAAGAACAGCAAAGAGCACCAAACAGAGGTGGTAATAAAACAGTTTATCTTCCACTCACAGCTTTTGTTATAGTTATGCAACTTATTGCTATGTCTGCTATTTGTTGTACAATTATCTTCTTGATTTATAGAAGGTTTACTAAAGATAATGTGCCGCCATTGCCGATTATGTCGTCAAAAGGAGTAGATTTTAAGGGTGTAAGTTTAAATGAAAAATAATAAGATTACGCATATACGTCTTTTGACTATATTTGGTTTTTTTCTTTTCTTGACTTTTGGCAGGCACCTTGTAGGTACGCAATCCTCAATTATTTTGCCATTAGTAAACTGTGAATATGTAGGCGATGGAACAACAAGAGCAGCCTGTTTGGTAATCATTAAACTCGCTGGATATTATACTCTTACAGGTTTGTTAATATTGTCTGTTCCAATTATATTAGCTCTTCTTTTCGGGCGTTTATGGTGTGGTTATACTTGCCCTGTGGGTTTCATACAAGATATAGTTACCATTGTACGTCAAAAGCTAAAGATACCTCAAGTAAACTTTTCCCCTAAAATAGTGCCTCTGATAACTCTTGCAAAATGGTATTTACTTTTTTATCTTTTCTTTTATGATCCTTGTAATTTGTGCCCAATTCCTTATTTTACCACAACTCCTGGTGGCTATGTAAGTTATGATAATACAACAGGTATTTTTTGGGCAGTTGTTTTCTTAACACTGGTATTTATTAATGATAAAGCCTTTTGCAGATTTTGCCCTATAGGAACATTAATCGGCCTTGTAAACAGAAAAAGCGGAAGCAGGTTGAAAAAATGCGGTGCAGCATGCACACATTGCAGGGCTTGTTTAGAAGCATGCCCAATGGATATTCAACAAGTGTATGAAGACCGTGAAAATGAAGATATTACGCACCCTGACTGCCTATTTTGCTTAAAATGTGTTGAAGCATGCCCTGAAAAAAATGCCTTGCGCTATGAATTATTCGGCCAAAAAATTGCTGAGTCAAAAAGGCATATCCCAATTGAACCACTAAAAGCCCCACAAACAAGAGATATAAACGAAAAATGGAACAAAGAAACCACATAGACAGCACTATAGACAGCACTAAGGCAAGGTATATAAGAAATATTGAAAGGGTTGCCAATGTTGCCATTGAAACCATTGCAAATGATATAGATTTATCTTTTTATAAAGAAGTATATAAAGAAGCTTTTTGTCAATTTGAGGCAACTGAAAAAAAATATATAGGCTCATACTGCGTGATGATACCTGATGAAGTTATTTATGCTTTAGGCTATATTCCTTTACGTCTTTGTGCAGGGCATCAAATTCCTTCCTATCTTGGTGAAGAAATTATTCCTCGTGATGCTTGCCCCTTGGTTAAAGCTTCAGCCGGTTTTCATGCCATGAAGATATTGCCTATCTATAATCAATGTGAACTTGCAATTATGCCAATGACTTGCGAAGGCAAAAGAAAAAGTGCCGAAGTTTTGGCTGAATTTATTCCTATTGTTCCAGTGCCTGTTTTGATGTCAAAAGATAATTCTTCTTTTGAAAAAATGATCAAAACTCTTATTGGGCTTATTAAAACTTTAGAGATTCAAACCGGCAGTAAGCTTTCAAATAAAAAATTAAAAGAAGCGTGTTTTGCAATTAATGCTGCTCAAAATCAAGCATATAGATTGCAAGAAAAGCTGTTTTCAAAACACCCTCAAATTAAAGGTTCTGAAGTGATGTTCACTCTCAATTCCTTTATTTACACAGAGCCAAAAAAATGGGAAGAAGCCACAAAAAAACTAATTGCAGATATTGAAAAAAGAGAAGAAAACCCCAAAATACCCAAAAGAAGCAAGCCAAGAATTTTTATTGCCGGCTCTCCCATATCTTTTCCTAATTTCAAAGTTCCGCTTATGATTGAAGAACTTGGCGGGCAAATTGTAGGCGATGAGTCATGCCTTTCAGGGCGTCTTTTGTATGACCCTGTTGTTTTGAATGACTATAGTACAGCAGGAATTATTCGCTCTTTGGTGGCTCGTTATATTGCTGCTTGCACATGCCCTGTGTTTGACAATATTGACGACAGACTTTGCAGTTTAAAAACAAAACTTGAAGAAACAAAAGCAGAAGGTATTATTTATCATGTTTTGCGTGGTTGTATTCCTTTTGATTTTGAATTGGCTGCTATGGAAGCATTTGCCGAAAAAGAAGATATTCCTTTGCTTAGGGTTGAAACAGACTTTAGCACTGAAGATGTTGAACAAATAAAAATTCGTTTTGAAGCATTTATTGAAATGATTGAACAAAGAAAAAGAAATGCTTTAATAAAATAGGAGAAAAGTCTTGTCTAAATATTATTTAGGTTTTGATGGAGGTTCCACTTACATTAAAGCCGCTCTTATAAAAGAAAATGAAGTTGTTGCTGTTAAAGTTATGTCTACCGGTATAGACAATGACGCAACAACCGAAAAAATGCTTGAACTTATGGTAGAAGAAGCAAAAATTAATCGTGAAGATATTGCCTTTATCACAGCAACAGGCTATAGTAGGCGTTCTATTTCTTTGGCGGATGATACTATTTCAGAAATTACAGCCCATGCAACCGGTGTTCAAATGACAGCACCTGATGGCATGAAACCCGCTATGATTATTGATATAGGCGGGCAAGACAGTAAAATTATTGCTCTTGCACCTGATGGCAGTGTTAAAAACTTTATTATGAATGATAAATGTGCAGCCGGCACAGGAAAATTTATTGAAGTTATTGCAAGCGTGCTTGAAACAACTATTGATAAAGTTGCCACACATTCGGCTGAAAGTAAAAATCCATGTCAAATCAACTCAACTTGTGTTGTTTTTGCTCAAACTGAAATTATTTCTCTTATTGCTCAGAAAAAAAGCCGTGCCGATATTTTATGCGGTATGCATATTTCAATGGCAAGCAGAATTGCAAAGCTTGCCAGAAGATATAAAGGCGAAGGCAAAATTCTTATGACAGGTGGCGGAGCCTTGAATGATGGTTTACGCCTTGCCATTGAAGATGCTTTGATGTGCGATGTTTATCCTGCAGTATATCCGCAATTTAACGGTGCAATAGGTGCTGCATTGATCGCTTGTGAGCAAGAAAAAGCTGCTAAGCTTGTTGAAGAGCAGGGTATAAGTCAGGCACAACAAGAACTTGAAATAGGTTCAAAATAATGCTTACACTTTCGATTTTTACAAGTGTGCTTATCATGGGCTTTGCCTGTAGTTTTGGTTGCGGAACAATAACAACACCTTTTATTTTGGGAAGTCTTCTTGCTGAGGGGCAAGACATAAAAGAAAGCAGAAAAGCCATTGCTCTTTTTTCTTTAGGGAAAATCGTTTCACTTGCTCTGATGGGGCTTTTATCTTCATTATTTGGTGCAGTTGTACTTGAATTTATTGAACAAGCTTATCCAAACAGCACTGTTTGGATTGTGCGAACTCTTACAATCTTATTTGGGCTTTGGCTCATCTATACCACGGTTAAACCTGTTGTAAATTCCGGTGTAAGTTCAAAGCAAAGTTTTTGTTCTTCTTGTTCAAGTTGTTCAAATTGTTCATCTTCGCCTTATTCAAATTTTCTTTTGCGAAAGGGGTTTTATTTTGGTGCAGGCGCTCTTTATGCGGCTATTCCTTGTGCTCCACTTGTAACCACCCTTACTTATGCAAGCACAATGCCCGCAATTTTAGCTATGCTTTTATTGGCTTTGTTTGCTTTAGTAAATTCAATAGTACCTGTTTTAGGCTATGCTTCATTGGTTGGCTTGGCAAATATTGAAATTGCAAAAGATGCCCCGCAATATGTTAAATATATGAAACTTTTTGGCGGTATTATTTTAATTGTTGCTTCATTTTATTATACTTCTTTATAATTTTATTTAAATGAATGAAAAAAGCTCCTCATTTATTTGAGGAGCTTTTTTGCTTTTATCAGTTTGAATTTCTATCTTTATATTGT
>CAYJHJ010000004.1:0-24348 GCA_964370095.1 uncultured Desulfovibrionaceae bacterium
TTAAATCTTTGATAAGATTAAACTCCCATTGTGACGCAAAAAGATGCGAAGCTTTAAGAATTGATTGCGTAAGAGGGTGCTCGTCTTTTTTTATGCCTTTGTGATAGGATTGAAATTTTTCAAAAAATTCTTGATTAAAAGAGCCTAGAATTGGCTTGAGAGCATTTATTACATAATTTGTTAATTCATCGTAATGTTTTTTATTACTTTTTATTTGATAAAAGAGCGGTGGTTTTAAATCAGTGGTTACAATACGATAAAAGTAATCAAAAAGAGCGTTTTCTATAATATCATGCAAAAGATCAAATCTTTGTTCTTCATCTTCGCAGTGCACACTATAGGCAAGCAAAAAGGCAACAATCATCTTGTGTGCTTGTTTATCAATTTCACAAAGCTCTGTTGGGCGAAGCCTATCGTTCCATCTTCGCATGGTAAAGCCTGAAAATATAGTTTGCAAAAGGCTTTTTCTTATATTGCTCATTGTAAAACTCGTGCTATAATTTTTTCTATGAAATAAGAAATAGCATGTACAGGGAAGACTATCAAGGAAAATTTGACCTTTATCTAAATTTGATATATACAAATTCAATCAAATTTGAGTGAGGATTGTATGGAACAAACACATATAGCACAAGACTTTTTGCGTGAAAGAGTTGCAAAAGATACAAAAGAAGGCATTTTTGATGCTCGCGTAGCAACAAGGTTTCCGCCTGAACCAAATGGCTATCTTCACATTGGTCATGCCAAGTCTATCTGCATAAATTTCGGTATAGCCGAAGAATTTAATGGCACTTGTAATATGCGTTTTGACGATACAAATCCTGTTAAAGAAGATACTGAATACGTTGAATCCATTATGGAAGACGTAAAATGGCTTGGATTTAATTGGAGCGGAAGCGAAAAATATGCTTCTGATTATTTTGAAGAACTTTACGGACTTGCCGTGAAGCTTATCAAGATGGATAAAGCTTATGTATGCGAATTAAGTGCTGAAGAAATTCGTGCTACTCGTGGAACTTTAACTGAGCCCGGCAAAGAAAGCCCATACAGGAATCGCCCTATAGAAGAATCTTTAAATTTATTTGAGCGCATGCGTAAAGGTGAGTTTGAAGACGGAAAATATATATTAAGAGCAAAAATTGACATGGCTTCACCAAATATTAGTATGCGTGATCCTGCTATCTATCGCATACGCCATGCCCACCATCACAGAACAGGCGACAAATGGTGCGTATATCCCATGTATGATTTCACGCATTGCCTTTCTGACTCAATAGAAAAAGTAACTCATTCAATTTGCACTTTGGAATTTGAAAATAATAGAGAGCTTTATGAATGGGTTTTGAACACTCTTGATGTTTATCGTTCACAACAAATTGAATTTGCCCGCTTACAACTTTCATATACTGTTCTTTCAAAGCGTAAACTAATTCAGTTAGTAAAAGAAAATTATGTTTCAGGCTGGGATGATCCACGCATGCCTACTATTTGCGGTTTTCGTCGTAAAGGGTATACACCTGAATCAATTCGCAATTTCTGTGCTCGAATTGGTGTTGGGCGTGTGCCTGATTCAGTTGTGGAATTTAGCCAGCTTGAAGCCTGTGTGCGTGAGCATTTAAATGAAGTAACTCCACGCCTTATGGCTGTTTTAGACCCTATTAAAGTTACAATTACCAATTATCCCGAAGAACAAGTAGAGTATTTTGACGCACCACTTCACCCAGAAGAAGCAAGTTATGGTTCCCGTCAAGTGCCTTTTTCACGCACGCTCTATATAGAAAAAGACGATTTTCGCTTAGAAGCACCGAAAAAATACTTTAGATTAGCACTAGGGCAGGAAGTTCGTTTGCGTTATGCTTATTATATAACTTGCACGGATGTGATCAAAGATGAAAATGGTGAAGTTGTTGAAATTCTTTGTACTTACGATCCAGAAACAAAAGGCGGCACAAGCCCTGACGGAAGAAAAGTCAAAGGCACAATTCACTGGGTAAGTGCAAATGAAGCAAAAGAAATAGATGTAAATCTATACGAGCAGTTATTCAGCGTTGAAAACCCAAATTCTTTACCAGAAGGACAAACTTTTCTTGATCTGCTTAACCCAAATTCGCTCACACAAATCAAAGCTTTTGCAGAGCCGCATCTATTGACTTATAAGCCTTATGATAGAGTGCAATTTGAGCGCTTGGCATATTTTTGCGTTGATAAAGAAAGCGAAGCCGGAAAACCTGTATATAACAGAATTGTAACTCTTAAAGATTCATGGGCGAAGATTGAAAAGAAAGCTTAGTTGAAAGAAAAAGAAAATGTGAGCCTTAGCGAACAAATCTTTAGCGAATGAAGCAAGAACCACGTTTCTTGCGAGTGAGGATTTTGTGTCGAAGACCAAAGTCTATCTTAAATTAGAAACCCCACGTTTGCCCGTCGGCGGTATCTTTAACAGAAATTCCAAGTGCAAGCAATTTATCTCTAATTTCATCTGATTTTGCGTAATCTTTATTTGCTCTTGCTTCTTTTCTTTCTTCAAGCAAGGCATTAATATCTGAAATATTGATATTTAAACGTGCGGCAGTATCAAGCTTAAGTTTTTCCAAAAACTCGCTCGGATCTTCGTTCATAACACCAAGAATTTTCTTCCAATCTTCCACAAAACCAAAGAAAGCATTGAAGAATTTTACAGCAGTTGGAGAAGTTAGAAGGGCCTTTGTTTCAAGCACTCTGTTCATAAGGCGAATAGAAGTGAAAATATGTCCTATTGCAGCAGCTGTATTAAAATCATCATACATTGCATGATAAAAATCTTGCATTGCAGCAGCAAATTCAGAACTTAAAGAATCGTCCCAAGCGGAATTTTTGGTATTCAAATTATCAAAAGCAAATTGTGCTTGTTTCACACATTCATAGATACGTTTCAAGCTTTTTTCGGCTTCATCTAAAGCTTCAAAAGAAAAATCAATGGGGCTTCTGTAGTGCTTTGTTAAAAGGAAGAAGCGTAAAGTTTCAGGCTGACGGTTTTCAAGTAAGTCGCGTATTGTTTTGAAGTTGTTAAGGCTTTTGGACATTTTTTCGGAATTGATTTGAACAAAACCATTATGCATCCAATAGCGTGCAAATTCTTGCCCTAAAGCTGCTTCTGACTGTGCAATTTCATTTTCATGATGCGGGAAAATCAAGTCTTGCCCACCACCGTGAATATCAAGAGGTAAATCAAGGTTTTTTTCGCTCATTGCAGAACATTCTATATGCCAGCCGGGGCGACCTTTTCCCCAAGGCGAATCCCAATAAGGCTCATTTGGTTTTGCAGCTTTCCAAAGCACAAAATCCATAGGATCTTCTTTATTTTCATCAACATCAATGCGTGCACCTGCCTGCATATCTTCAAGGCTTCTACCTGAAAGCTTGCCATATTCTTTAAAGGAGCGCACCCTAAAGTTGACATCACCTGTTGAGGTAGGGTAGGCATGCCCTTTTTCTATAAGGCCCTCAACAAGTTTTATCATTTCGTCAATATAGTCTGTTGCCCTTGGTTCTAAATCAGCACGAAGAACATTTAATCTATCCATATCTTCATGAAAAGCGGCTATATATTTTTCGGCAACTTCTTTGCTTGAAATGCCTTCTTCGTTAGCTCTTTTAATAATTTTATCGTCTACGTCTGTAAAGTTTCTTACAAAGGTTACTTGATAATTCAAAAAACGCAAAAAACGTGAAATCACATCAAAAACAATGGCAGAACGTGCATGCCCTATATGTGAAAGGTCATAAGCGGTGATACCGCAGGCATACATGCTTACTTTGCCGGGACGAATAGGAATAAATTCTTCTTTTTTTATTGTGAGGGTGTTGTATAATAGAATAATAATCTCTATTAGTTATTTATTGCGTACTCAATACGAGCCAAAACTTTTTCTTTACCTAAAAGTGCTGAAATCAAAGCCAAAGAAGGGCCACCACCTTGTCCTGTTAAAGCACAACGAAGAGCAGGGCCAATATTTTTGAATTTTATGCCTTCTTCTTCCACAAAAGAGTGAATAGTATGGTCTAATTCATCAGTAGTGAATGATGAAAGTGCTTTAAATTTTTCTGAAATTTTTGCTAATAAAGCTTTGCTTTCATCATTTAATGACTTCAAAGCTTTTTCTTCATAATTCACAATTTCAACTTCTAAAATATTTTCTGAAAAATATGTGATTTGGTTTGATAAATCAAGAAGATTTGCCGATCTTTCTTTGAATAAAGGTAAAAGAGTATCAAAATTTTTATCAAGCTCAGTGCCTTTGATTGAGTGAAGAGCTTCAATTTGTGCTTTTATTGCTTCATTTGAACTTTGCTTAATATAATGAGCATTTAGCCATTCAAGTTTAGCAGGGTCAATCCTAGAGGGAGAAGCATTGAGGCTTGTTCCGTCAAAAAGTTCAATCAAGTCTTTCAAGACAAAGATTTCATTATCGCCTGATGACCAGCCAAGGCGGACAAGATAGTTTACTATTGCTTCAGGCAACATGCCATCTTCTTGATATTCAATTACCGCTCTTGCTCCATTTCTTTTTGAGAGTTTTGCTCCATCAGGGCCTAATATCATAGGAACATGCCCGAATTTTGGCAAATCCCAGCCTAGTGCTTGATAGATTAAAATTTGTTTTGGTGTGTTTGCAACATGATCATCACCGCGAAGCACATGGCTTATTTCCATATCATGATCATCAACCACAACAGCAAGATTATACGTGGGCATACCGCCTGATTGCTGTGGACGACGCAAAATCATATCATCAAGTTCTTGAATATCGGTTATAATTTTTCCTTTCACCATATCGTCAAGAATAACTTTCCCCTCTGTCGGGAGTTTTAAACGCACAACAGCATCTGCAGAATGTGGCAGATTTCTTTCACGGCATTTACCGTTATATTTTGGTTTTTGTCCTTTTGCTTCGGCTTCAGCTCGCATAGCATCAACTTCATCAGGTGTACAAGTGCAATAATAGGCTGAACCGTTTTGAAGCATTTCTTCAACCACTTCATTATATCTTTCTGCTCGTGTAGACTGATAAACAAGCTCTTTATTCCAATCAAGCCCAAGCCATGTCATTGAGGCTAAAATTGAATCAGTGTATTCTTGTTTTGAGCGTTCTGTATCAGTGTCTTCAATTCTAAGAACAAAATCTCCACCAAAGTGCCTTGCTAAAAGCCAAGAAAAAATGGCTGTTCTTGCTCCACCTATGTGAAGATGGCCTGTTGGGCTTGGTGCAAAACGGGTTACTACTTTTTTTTGTGTGTTTTCTGACATTTTTTATTCCGATATTAAGGATTTATTGTAATAGTATATTTTTTTAGAAAGTTCACAGGGTGATAAGACATTTTTGCTTGCCTAAGCCCTTCATCGCCTAAATCTTGCTCTCTATTCACAAATTCATAGTCCTCAGCTGCATTTAGTGCAAAAAATTTATTAATTGCCTGAAAAACAGCTCTATAATTCGTGTCTGCTTTTTCAAAATGCACTACAAATGTTTGAGAGTCAAGCTTTTCTCCAAGGCTAAAAGCAAGTAATTTATCCTTCCCTTCTTCATTATAGTAAAGCCTGCCACCTTTTATGCAAGGAAATGAATCAAAGGAATAAAGTATATCTTTTATTCCATTCAGCTCACCAACAAGTGTTTGATTTGTTTCGCATTGATTTGCTTTGCACCAGTTCACACAAAGTTCAATCAGCTCATCTTTTTCTTCATCAGAAAGGTTTTTATTGTCAAAAGGGCGATAATCAACACCATAGTTTTTAACAAAATTATTCACATGATTTTTCTTTTTATGGAATCTATTGCCTTTAAGATAAGCCAAATCTTCTTGTTTATAGATATATTCGGCACCTGCTTCTTCTTCAGTTGTTTCAATTTTATCTTTAAATTGCTCTTTTAAAATATTCATTAATTGCTCGGGAACAGAGCAAAGCGTAAGTTTTTCTTGAAAAAGAGGGATGTTTGTAAAGTCAATCTTTGTCCAATCGCCTATTGGAGCACGCATACAATGATTTGCTTTAATAAATACGAGTTCGCCTTCAAAAGCAAGTTGAAAATTGTGGTGTTTGTTCCAAGCAAAGAGATTTGAAAAAATATAATCTGCGGTTTTTTGTGGGCATTTTTCCCAAATTTGTTGATATTTTTCTCTGTCTGATAATTCTAAATTTTTATAGTGCATAATATTAATGTGTTTTTCGCATAGCGTATTTATACCAAGGGCGTTTTAAAAAGACATAAAACATTGAAAGTGATTGATATGCCATTGAAAAGAACATAGCAAGGAAAATGCCTTTCTCATTCAATCCTACATAGTGTGCCAAGAAGTAAGCAAGTGGTAAGCGTATCAACCATACGCTTGTTGAATTTATAATAAGTCCATAAATAGTTGCACCTGCTCCTGTCATAATACCATTTAATACCATTCCCGCAACTGTAAAGGGGGTAGAAAAAATATTTATCACAAGATATAAAACAATAACTTCTTGCACAATAGGATCAAGAGAAAAAAGTGCGGCAAGCGGATTAACAAAGAAGAGCATACAAATGCCGATAAAGCTCATAAGGCTTGTGCCTATGCCGATTAGAACAAAACCAAGCTTTTTTGCTTCTTGAACATCGCCTGCACCTAATGCATGACCCACCAAGATAGAGGCTGTTGCCGTAAAGGCCGCCCCGGGCATAAATAAAATTGATTCAATTCGCATTCCCGAAGAAAGCCCTGCCAAAGCAGAAGTGCTTTGCGGAACAGAAGCTGTAACTCCAAATAAAACTAAATAGCCTGTTTGCCATAACAGTTGATTGAAAAATGCCGGCAAGGCAACTTTCACAAGATAGGGCATGCCTCTTTTTATCCATCTAAAAGGAATAAGTTTTTTCTTTGGATAAAGTTTTGCATAAGCTAATATAATAAGTGATAAGACAGCACCGGTAAATACAGCAGCAAAGGTTGCCCATGCAATCCCGGGAACACCGTATTTTGGAAAACCAAAATAACCGAGACCAAAAGCTAAATCGCCGAAAATATTTACTAAAGTTACAACTGTTGCAATGATAAGAGGAAATTGCACTAATTTTGCAGCCCTGAATAAAACATTGCTTACAAAGTAAAGATAATGAAAAGGCAAAGCAACAAGTAAAACTTCCCAAAAATACAGGCTTATGGGCTGAACTTCTGCAGAAATACCAAGCCCATTCATGATTATTTCACCTAAGGCCGCTCCAGAAAGTGAAAATAAAGCTGCAAGTGAAAGGGCTATATAAAGCACCAAAAGCACATATCTTTTTGCTCTTTCAGGCCTTTTGGCACCTAAGCTTTGCGAAATAACCGCCATAGCACCTGAGCCTAAACTCATAGCTAATACCATGACAAAGGCTTGAATTTGTCCAATAACTCCAACAGAAGCTTGCACTTCAGATGAAATTCTGCCTGCAACCCAAGTATCCGTAAGCCCCAAGAGAATAGTCGTGAGCATAAGCAAGATTTGCGGGACGACAAGTCTTGAGATATCCCTCCAGGGGATATTATCTTTATATGATTTAAGAACTTGAATTAAAGTCATGCTTATGCCGGCTGTTGTAAAAGTATTTTAAGGTATATACTATAATTTTACGAATAAAATCTAATCAAATCTTCCAAGGTTTCTCTTTGATTTTCATTGTATAGAATTTGGTCTTTGACACAAAATCCTCATTCGCATTTTGTGTCAAAAATGTTCATTCGCTAAAGATTTGTTCGCTTCGCTCTTTTTAAAAGAACTTAATTAAGTCTTCTAATGTTTCACGACGACGAATAAGGCGAACATTGCCATTTGCCTCTATTAGAATTTCAGCAGGGCGCAAGCGTTGATTATATGAAGATGACATTGAAAAACCATAAGCACCTGCATCAAGCACACCAACAATATCGCCAATTTCTGCTTTTGGCAACTCTCTTTTCTTTGCTAGAATATCACCACTTTCGCAGATATTTCCAACCACAGTTTGCGTAAGCCTTTCTGAACTTGGATTATTTTGATAAAGTTCAACATCGTGGTGCGAATCATACATAGCAGGGCGCTGTAAAACATTGAAGCCGATATCTGTTCCTATATAATGCGTTCCTGCATTTTCTTTTGTGGCATACACTTCACCTAAAATCAAACCACATTCTGCAACCACATATCTGCCCGGCTCAAGGTAGAATTTGCCTTGATAATTATGTTTTTCAACAAAGCTATTCACTGTTTTTTCAAGAAGAGAGGAAAGTTTTTCAAAATCCATGCGAGGTTGATGTTCGTACTTCTTATAAGGAATACCAAAACCGCCGCCAAAATCAATTATTTCTATATCTTTGAAAGTAGGAATTGAAGCAACAAAGTCAAGAAGAATTTCCATTGCGTCAATATAATCTTGCGGTTCCATAAATAATGAGCCGATGTGCTGATTAATTCCCACAAGTTTCATACTATACTTTTCTAAAATTTCATAAACTTTTGGCATGTCTTCAGGGTTGATTCCAAATTTTGTTTCTTTGCCCGCAGTAACAACTTTTTGATGATGACCGGCACCTTTGCCAGGGTTTATGCGGATAACAGCTTCACTTGAGTGCTTGTAGCCTTGGTTTTTCTGCATAACTTTGCCTAAGGTTTCAAGCTGTGAAAGGCTGTCAACACTTGTCAAAACATTATTTTGGACTGCATTTGCCAATTCTTCAAAAGAAACATTATTGCAAACATAAAGAATTTCATCAGAAGTAAAGCCGGCTTTTTGATTGATCATAAGTTCGCCGGGGCTCATGGCATCAACACATAAGCCTTCTGAGCGTATAATTTTCAAAAGTTCAATATTTGTATTTGCTTTTGCTGAATAGTCAATATGCACTTGTTTTGACTTTGAAAGGTTCTTCAAGTCTTTACAGCGCTCTCTCAATATATTTTCACTGTATACATAAAGAGGAGAACCAAATTCTTTTATTAAATCATGTGGACTGTTGCCTGCAAAGAAGTTTATATCTTTGGTATAATTCATTTAAATTTCCTTATAAATATAATGCTCTAAAGTCAAATACAGGAAAATCCCCCAATGGAATTTTCCTGTATTGTTTATTTGTATAATCTGTTTAAGAAATTATTTTTTCAACCAAGGCATCATTTCACGTAATTTTTGTCCTACTTGCTCGATTTTGTGTTCTGATTCTAAACGGCGAGTAGCTTTGAAGAAAGCTGAACCTGATTTTGATTCAAGAATGAAATCACGAGCAAAAGTACCTTCTTGGATTTCTTTTAAAACTTTTTTCATTTCTTTTTTGGTGTCTTCTGTGATTATACGTCTGCCTATGCGGTAATCACCAAATTCTGCTGTATCAGAAATTGAATAACGCATACGTGCAAGGCCGCCTTCATAGATAAGATCAACAATAAGTTTCATTTCGTGCAAACATTCGAAATAAGCAATTTCAGGTTGATAACCGGCTTCAACTAAAGTTTCAAAACCTGCTTTAATAAGTTCTGAAACACCGCCGCATAATACAGCTTGTTCACCGAAAAGATCAGTTTCTGTTTCTTCACGGAAAGTTGTTTCAATGACGCCTGAACGTGTGCCGCCAACGCCTTGAGCATAAGCTAAAGCTTTGTCTAAGGCTTTACCGCTTGCATCTTGATAGATAGCAACAAGGCATGGTACGCCGCCGCCTTCTGTGTATGTACGACGAACTAAATGGCCTGGGCCTTTAGGAGCGATAAGAAATACGTCTACATCTTGAGGTGGAACAATTTGAGCAAAGTGGATATTGAAACCGTGTGCAAAAAGAAGTGATTTTTCAGCATTTAAGTATGGTTTGATTTCTTCTTCGTATACTTGTGCTTGGAATTGATCAGGCAAAAGAATCATAATAAGGTCAGCTTTTTTCGCAGCGTCTGAAACTGAAAGAGGTTCAAAACCATGTTCCTTAGCTAGATCATAGTTTTTGCCGCCCGGTCTTTGAGCAACAATAACGTTTAGCCCTGAATCTCTCAAGTTTTGTGCGTGTGCATGGCCTTGTGAACCATAACCGATAATTGCAACTGTTTTGCCTTTCAATACATTGATGTCAGCATCTTTTTCGTAATACGTTTTCATATCCTACTTTTCCTTTATAATAAAATTTATTTTTTAATAAAAACAGAGCATAAGAGTATTTCTCATGCCTGTCAAGTTTACTGGCTTGCCCTTTTCATGGCTACTGTTCCCGTTCTGGCAATTTCTTTTATGCCAAAACGTGTAAGCAAGCCAACAATAGCTTCTAATTTATCATGAGTGCCTGTGGCTTCAATAGTAAATTCATTTGCTGAAACATCAATAACTTTGCAACGGAAAATGTCTACTATACGCAAGATTTCGTTTTTATTTGATTCAACGGCATTTACTTTTATAAGCACCATTTCACGCTCAACGCTAACAAAGTCATTATAATCAATAACTTTAACAATAGTAACAAGCTTGCGTAATTGCTTGATAATTTGTTCGATAATTTGCTCATCGCCTGAGGTGGTAATTGTCATGTGCGAAATATTCTCTTCAAGTGTAGGAGCTACGTTTAAAGACTCGATGTTAAAGCCTCTTGCACTAAAAAGGCTGGTTACTCTTGAAAGAACGCCCGGTTCGTTTTCTACCAATACTGAAAGTACTCTACGCATACTAACTCCTAACATTAATATATTTCAAAAACTAAATTAAGTTTCTGCTTCACTATCTTCATCATTTGTAAAGATTTTGGCCTTTGGCACAAAATCCTCACTACGCAAGAAACGTGGTTCTTGCTTGTTCGCTAAAGATTTGTTCGCTGTCGCTTACTTTAAGCTTCTGCTTCACTATCTTCATTTTCAGGTTTTTCTAATACAGTATCAAAACCTACTACAGAGGCATCATCGTCTAATCTTACAAGGCGAACACCCATTGTCGCACGACCAGCAGAACGGATTTCGTCAACCCCTAAACGAATAATCTTATTTGTTGAGGTGAGTAAGACCAATGAATGTTGATCTGAAACCGGCATGCAACCGATAACATTACCTGTTTTTGGTGAAATTTTGAAATTGATAACACCAACACCGCCCCTTGATTGCACACGGTATAAATCAACCCTTGTTCTTTTGCCATAACCAAGAGCTGAAACTGACATGATTTCAGTGGATTGATCGTCTTCATTCAAAATAAGACAAGCAACAACCAAGTCGCCTTTTCTTAGGCTCATGCCTTTTACGCCTATTGCAGAGCGGCCAGCTGCACGTATGTCTTTACAAGAGAAGCGGATTGACATACCTCTGCTAGTGCCAAGAACAATATGATTGCTTTCATGGATTTCACGCACAGTGATAAGTTCATCACCCTCACGAAGACCAACGGCAAGTAAGCCAATTCTTCTGGCTCTTGCATACAAAGCAGCAGATGATCGCTTCACCATGCCTAGCTTTGTGGCAAAGAGGAAATATTTATCTTCTGCAAATTCACGAACTGTAAGGGCTGTTGCAATAAATTCATCTCTTTCCATAGGAAGAAGATTTGCTATATGCGTGCCTTTTGCAATGCGTGAACCTTCGGGCACTTTATGCACTTTCAATTGGAACATACGCCCTGTATTTGTGAAAAGAAGTAAGTGCTGATGATTTGTGGTTGTAATAAATTCTTGCACATAATCATCTTCACCAGTATTAAGGCCTGCAATTCCTTTTCCGCCTCGTTTTTGTTGCTGATAGGTGCTGAGCATTGTACGCTTAATATAACCACGGCGTGAAAGAGTGATAACAACATCATCATCGGGCATCAAGTCTTCAATTTCAATATCTGTTAAGGCTTCACGAATGATTTCTGTGCGTCTTGGAGTAGAATATTCATCTTTAATGGCTTGAGTTTCTTCACGCAATACGCCTTTAAGCACTTCATTGTCTTCAAGGATTGATTTTAAGTATGCAATCAATCTTTGCAACTCAGCATATTCTTCTTCAAGTTTTATGCGTTCTAAACCAACAAGTCTTTGTAAACGCATATCCAAAATGGCACGGGCTTGAATTTCAGTGAGTTCAAAGGTTGCCATCAAGCCATTTCTTGCTTCTTCAGGAGTTTGCGAAGCCCTGATAAGCGCCACAACTTCATCAATATTATCAAGGGCAATAAGTAAGCCTTGAACTATGTGTGCCCTGTCTTCCGCTTTGCCAAGATCAAAACGTGTGCGGCGAATAACCACTTCACGCCTATGCTCGATAAAGCACATAAGGGCTGATTTTAGATTGAGGGTTTGCGGTTTATTATCAACCACGGCTACCATATTAAAGCTGAATGAGCTTTCTAATGGTGTAAATTTATAAAGTGAATTTACAATTAAATCAGCAATAGTTCCACGTTTTAGGTCAAGAACAATGCGTATGCCTTTTCTGTCTGATTCATCACGAACGTCAGAAACGCCTTCAATTTTCTTTTCATTCACTAAGGCAGCTATTTTTTCAACAAGTGAGCTTTTATTTAAGGCATAAGGAATTTCTCTGATAACAATAGATTGCATACCTTTTTTGCTCTCTTCAATTTCTACTTTACCACGAATTTTGATAGAGCCACGCCCTTTTGTATAAGCATCAATAAGCCCTTGCCCTACATAAGCAGCTGCCCCAGTAGGAAAGTCAGGCCCATGAACAACGTCCATCAAGTCGTCAAGTTCGGTATTTTTATCGTCGATAAGCATTAAAATTGCTTCACACAATTCCCCAAGGTTATGAGGGGGAATATTTGTTGCCATACCAACAGCAATGCCTGAAGTTCCGTTTAATAAAAGGTTTGGAACTTTTGTTGGAAGAACAGATGGCTCATATTCAGAAGCGTCATAGTTTGGACGAAAATCAACGGTTTTCTTTTCAATATCATCAAGAAATTCGCTGGCAAGTTTTGACATACGAACTTCTGTATAACGCATTGCCGCAGCAGAATCGCCATCAAGTGAACCAAAGTTTCCTTGCCCGTCCTCTAAAGGATCTCTCATAGAAAAGTCTTGAGCTAGGCGAACCAAAGCATCGTATACAGCAGTATCACCATGCGGGTGGTATTTACCTATAACATCACCCACGATACGGGCAGACTTTTTGTGTGGTCTGTTGTGATAGTTGCCTAATTGATGCTGAGCGAATAAAATACGTCTGTGGACAGGTTTTAATCCATCACGAGCATCGGGAATTGCGCGCCCCACAATAACGGAGAGTGAATATTCCAAATATGATTGACGTAATTCTTTTTCGATACTTAAAAGCGGAAAGTCTTCTCTTGGAAGAAGTTCGGCTTCATTTATCGGGGTATCATTAATATCTGACATTGATTAACCTCAATAGTTAACTTTAGTTTATATATCCAAGGATTGAACAGCCAAAGCATTACGCACAATGAAATTACGCCTTGCTTCAACTTTATCGCCCATAAGTTCTTCAAATGCTTCGGAAGCTTCTTCGGCATCGTCAATATTCACACGCAAAAGCACACGGTTTTCAGGATTCATGGTGGTAACCCAAAGTTGCTCGGGGTTCATTTCACCAAGGCCTTTATAGCGCTGCACTTGATAACCCTTGCGAGCTTCTGAATATGCTAAATCACGAAGTTCGAAGAGATTTGTTACTTCTGTTTCATTATCTTTATTGATAAGTGTTACCAAGAATTCTTCATCAAGCATTGATCCGCAATCGTCATAAATGCCTTCAAGCGAAGTTCTTGCTGCTCTAAATATTTTTGATTGGAAGAATTCAAGCGGAACTCTTGTTCTTCTGCCGCTTTTGTCTTCATACATGATAAAGAAGCGTTCATTATCGTCTTCATCACTTTCAACTTCAAGCTCTAAGACATAACCTAATTCTTCAAGGTTTTGCACATATTGCTGTGGTATTTCATTTGTGCAAAGTTTGCCATCTTCTGTGAAAGGCTCACCAGTATAGGAAATTGAAGCCATGAAAATAGCTTCAGGTATGCCTGAATGTTCAGCATCTTTCACTTTCTTTTTAAATTCGTCTATGCGGCGAAGAAGATCTTTGAATATATCTTTTTCGATAATAGTATCTTTCTTGGTGCGGACTTTCACGTTTTCTTCTAAGCGATTGAGAAGAAAATCGTCTAAATCAGCATCGTCTTTCAAGAATTTTTCCATGCGTGCATTGTGTATACGATAAAGAGGAGGCTGAGCAACAAATAAATGCCCGCGTGTGATAAGTTCTTTGAAATTTCTAAAGAAGAAAGTAAGCAATAATGTTCTGATGTGTGCACCGTCAACATCGGCATCTGTCATGATAACAACTTTATGATAACGAAGTTTGCCGTAATCGGTGTCATCTTCACCAATGCCCACGCCCATAGCAGTAATCATGGCTCTGATTTCTTTGTTTGCTAGCATTTTATCAAAGCGAGTGCGTTCAGTATTTAAAATTTTACCACGTAAAGGCAAGATAGCTTGAATACGAGGATCACGCCCTTGCTTTGCTGAACCGCCCGCAGAATCGCCCTCAACAATAAAAACTTCACATTCGCTGGGGTCTTTTGATTGGCAATCAGCCAATTTACCGGGAAGTGCATTATCTGTGAGTGAACCTTTCCTTCTGACAAGTTCTTTGGCTTTGCGTGCCGCTTCTCTGGCATGTGCAGCATCTAAAGCCTTGTCAATGATCATACGGGCTTCTTTTGGGTTTTCTTGGAAGTAAGTGTCTAAGGCTTGATAAACAACGCCTGAAACTATACCTGCCATTTCAGAGTTGCCAAGCTTTGTTTTTGTTTGCCCCTCAAATTGAGGTTGCGGAAGTTTTACTGACAATACAGCAGTCAAGCCTTCACGCACATCATCACCGGAAAGAGCACCGCCCTTGATTTTCTTTGTTAAATCGGGCTGAGATTTAATATAGTTGTTTATAGCACGAGTAAGAGCTGTTTTAAAGCCTGCTAAGTGCGTGCCGCCTTCTTTTGTGCGTATGTTATTAGCAAAGGTAAGCGTGTTTTCTTGATAGCTTGCATTGTATTGCAAAGCAAATTCAACTGTGCAACCTTGTTCAACACCACTATTTTCAACAATAGTATGTATGCCCATAGCATTTGCATTCAAGTCTTTTACAAACTGAACAATGCCGCCATCAGCACGAAAAGTATTTCTTTCATTTGTGCGTTCGTCAAAACATTCGATTTCAAGCCCTTTATTGAGATAGGCAAGCTCTTCAAAACGTTTTTTCAAAGTGTCATAAGAATATTCGGAAGTTTCAAAGATTTCATCATCAGGCAAGAAGTGAACTGATGTTCCGCAAGAATCAACTTCACCAAGAACTTCAAGGCCTGTTACAGGTGTGCCTCTTTCATATTTTTGACGATAGCGAAGCCCATTTTTACGAACTGTTACAATTAACCACTCAGACAAAGCATTCACGCATGAAACGCCAACACCGTGCAAACCACCCGATACTTTATAGGCGTCATTGTCAAACTTGCCGCCTGCATGCAGTTTTGTCATAACAACTTGCACAGCAGGAACGCCCTCTTTTGGGTGAATATCAACAGGAATACCACGGCCGTTATCACGCACTGTAACTGAATTGTCTTGGTGCAAAATAACCTCAATGCGTGTGCAATAGCCAGCCATTGCTTCGTCAATAGAGTTATCAACAACTTCATAAACCAAATGGTGCAAACCGCGCACATCAGTTGAGCCGATATACATTGCAGGGCGTTTTCTTACCGCTGCAAGCCCTTCTAAAACAGTGATAGCAGAAGCATCATAAGTATTTGTTGTACTTGTGGAGCTTTCTACATAATTAGGAACAAGATTATTTTGATCGGACATTCTAAAATCCTTAAATTTTAAAGTGAAATTAACTTGAAATAAATAGCATAAATTTTCTTAAAAGTGAAGTCTTTTTTTTCTCATAAAAATTAACTGTAATGTTCATTAATGATTAGAAAAATTATAAACACTTATAAGAAAATTTTTGATTTTAAAGATATAATCTTTATTTTTTTTAGAAAATAAAGTATTTTTAAAAAAAGAGAAGAATACACTCAATTCTATACAAAGGGATTTTTATGCATACATATCTTAAAGATATAGGTAATGGAGATGAAATAAAAGGTGTTTATTTTATAAAATCAGCCCAACAAGGAACAACGCAAAGGGGCGATCCTTTCTATTCAATTAAAATTTCTGATTCCACAATGCAGATGGATTGCAAAATTTGGGCACCTTTATCAACTGTGTTCAAAGAAATTCCTGTAAATACTTTTGCTTCCCTAGAGGGTAAAGCCCAAGCATATAAAGAAAATATCCAGCTTTCTATACGTGAATTTAGGCTTTTGGAAGAAGAGGAAATTAAGAAAGTTGACCTTAGCCATTATATTGCAACAAGCCCAAGAAATAAAGAAGAAATGACTGAAGAGCTTTATTCCATGATTGATAAGCATATTATTTATGAGCCATGGAAGAAATTTATTTCCTATGTTTTGGAAGATGAAAGAATTGCCCCTTATTTCTTTGATGCACCGGGTGCAAAGTCAATTCATCATGCATATTTACATGGTTTATTGGAGCACACTTTATCTGTTTGCAAAAACTGCATTGCTATTGCAGGATTATACCCTAATATTGACAAGCAAATTCTTATTGTTGCCGCTCTTTGCCACGATTTAGGAAAGATTGAAGAATTATCGGGTGCTTTAGGCACAGAATATACTGATTTAGGAAAACTTGTTGGGCATATAAGCATAGGTATGGAGATTTTAGAGCCTTATTACGCTAAAGCAAAGATTGACAGGCATTTGGCTTTGCATTTGAAGCATTTGATTTTAAGTCATCATGGTGAACTGGAATATGGTTCGCCAAAAGTGCCTGCAACAGCAGAGGCATTTGTTCTTCACTATGCAGATAATATAGATGCAAAAATCACACAAATTCATCATTCCTTGCCTATAAAAGAAGAAAAGAGTGAAGATGGTATGGAATGGAGTGCGTGGAATAATCTTTTAGGTAGACAGCTTTGCAGAATTGAAGCAAGCCCTGAAGAAAATATTGTGATAGAACCAAGTGAAGAAGAAATGAAAGAATACTATGAAAATCTTTATGAAGAATATGAACCTTATGAAGTTGAAGTAAAGTTTGAAAATAAAAAAGAAGATGAAAGTAAAAAAGAAGAAAAACAGGTAGAGCAATGTTCATTACTATAGAAGGCATAGAGGGTTCAGGCAAAAGCACTTTTGTGAAAGGGCTTGCTGAAAAATTTAGTGAAGAAAAAAAAGAAGTTTGTATTACAAGAGAACCCGGTGGCTCAAAGCTTGGCTTAACTCTTCGCCCTTTGCTTGTTTCCACCCTAGAGGAAAAACTTTCGGCAAGGGCTGAAGTTCTTTTGTTTTTGGCAGATAGGGCAGAGCACCTTGATAAAGTTATTTTGCCTGCATTAAAAGATAATAAGATTGTGCTTTGTGACAGATATATTCATTCAACTTTAGCCTATCAAGGTTATGCACGTGGCTTTGATTTAGACTTATTAAATTCTTTCAATGATTTTTCTTCACACTCTCTTATGCCAAGCCTCACTTTTCTTTTAGACTTGGATGTAGAAACAGGTTTAGAAAGAGCAAAAAGCAGAAACAGTGAAACAAAAGCAGCAATTGGAAAAGATGAAGGAAAATTTGAAGCAGAAGCAAAAGAATTTCATCAAAAAGTAAGAAATGGCTTTTTAGAGATGGCTTTAGAAGCAAAGAAAAATTCAGAGCATAGAATGATTGTGCTCGATGCAAATCTATCCCCTAAAGAACTTATTGAAAAAGCATGGGTTTATATTAAAAAAAATTTTTAAAGCAAAAATACTTCTTTTTTTATTGACATAAAAAGCTAAGTGCGTATTCTCCACAAGAAATACGCACTTTTGAGGTTAAATATGCAGGCTGAAAATATAACAACTCACTCATTAAAAAAAGAAATAAAAAGTATATTTACTTTGGCACTTCCTTTATGTATTGGGCAGCTTGCCGGCTTATCTATGACCTTTGTTGATACTGTAATGTCAGGCAGGGCAGGGGCAATTCATATGGCGGCGGTTGCTGTGGCTTCTTCTATTTGGGCACCTGTAACCTTATTTGCTCAAGGGCTCTTGGTGATGATAACTCCTTTTGTATCACAAAAAATGGCTGATGCAAGCCTAGGCCTTGAGCAAAGAAAAAAAGAGAGTGAACATTACCTTAAACAAGGCATTTTGTTGGCATTGATGGTAAGCGTATTCACAGTGCTTGCTGTGCTTTTGTTTTCAAAGTTGGTGGGGGGCTTTAGTTTTGATAAAGAGCTTACCGATATTTCAGCAGAATATCTTCAAGTTATGTCTATAGGCGTATTTCCTCTATTGTTATACGCAGCGCAAAGATATTATCTTGAAGGCTTAGGCTACACCGTTCCCACAATGTTTGCAGGTTTCTTGGCCTTAGCTGTTAATATTCCATTGAACTATATATTTATTTTTGGCAAATTCGGCATGCCTGCTTTAGGGGCTGTTGGCTGTGCAGTTGCAAGTGTTATAGTATGTTTTGTGATGGCTATAGCTATGTTTTATTTTGTGCGAAGGGCTGCACCACAAGCTATTAAACACGAAAAGCCTTATCTTCCGACAATAAAGAAGATTTTATTTGTATCTTTCCCAAGTGCTATTGCAACATTACTTGAAGTTTCACTTTTTGCTTTGGTGGCTTTGTTTATCGCCCCTTTAGGCAGAGATATTGTTGCAGGGCATCAAGTGGCAAGTAATGCAGGCTCAATGATTTTTATGTTACCTTTATCTCTTGCGATTGCTGTTTCTATTCGTACGGGAAGTGCTTATGGTGCAAAAAGTATAGAGCAATTAAAGCTTGTGCGTAAAGCAACATATATTTTAGCTATGTGCCTTGGAACATTCAATGCTCTTTTCTTCTATTTTGGAAGAGGGATGATTACTTCACTTTATTCAAATGAACCTCACGTAATTTCGCTTGCTATGGCATTTCTTATTTTTGCGGCAGTATTTCAGTTTTTTGATGCTATTCAAATAACCAGCATTGGTTTATTGCGTGGATATAATGACACAAAAGCAATCTTTATCTTATCGCTTATTTCTTATTGGCTTATTGCCTTTCCTGTTGGCTATGCTTTAGCTTTTCATGGCTTATTTGGTATTGAACCTATAGGGGCATATGGATTTTGGATAGGCTTTGTTATTGGCTTATTTATGGGTAGTGTTTTGTTTTCAATGAGGGTGTTTTACCTTGAAAGACAGCCGCCTGAGAAGCTTTATAGAAAGCTAGTGGGTAATTCATAAAATAAAATCTATATTATTAAAGCGAGCATTTGCGAATAAATCTTCAGCGAGCGAAACAAGAACCACGCTTCTTGTGAGTGAGGATTTTGTGGCAAAGCCCAAACTCCATACTGCTAATGTGAGCATTTGCGAATAAATCTTCAGCGAGCGAAACAAGAACCACGCTTCTTGTGAGTGAGGATTTTGTGGCAAAGCCCAAACTCCATACTGCTAATGTGAGCATTTGCGAATAAATCTTCAGCGAACGAAACAAGAACCACGCTTCTTGTGAGTGAGGATTTTGTGGCAAAGCCCAAAATCTATAGTATTAATGTAACGCAAAAAAAAGCCGATATTTCTATCGGCTTCAGTTTTTATAAGTGGTGGAAACTACAGGACTTGAACCTGTAACATCTGCCTTGTAAGGGCAGCGCTCTACCAATTGAGCTAAGCTTCCGTTCCAGTTCGTTTTTTATATGCAAAGGCTAGAGAGTTGTCAAGTTTTTTTTTCAATTTTTTTTAAATTTAATTTTCTAATCTCTCTGCTAGCTTATAGAGTAATAAAATTAGCTCTAAATTTGCTTCATTTGCATTGTCTTGCCCATTTTGATCACGGCGATGAAGCCACTCAAATGCATAGAGTAAGGTGTTATCCGAAAATTGAGGATTTGTATGAGCTTTAATATCGTTTAATATTCCTGCTTTTGTTACGGCTAAACGAGCAGAAGTTACTTCTATTTCTTTAGATGCTTCAATCATAGCTTCTTTATATGCATCAGTATTTGCACCTGAGCTTTTTGCTTCTTCAAAAGCAATTTGGCTGACAGCAAATTTTTCCTGGCTTTGTTTTTCTTCATTTTTCACTCTAAGTAACTCTTCTGCTTTTTCTTGCCTTTGGTTTACATATAAAATACTTTGTAAGCAAGAAGCGGTTCCTTTTAGGAAAGAGGCATAATCATAATACATTTTTTCTTGCTCTGAAGAGCTTAGGTTTTTTTCTTTTGCTGCTTTATCAAGCTCAAAGATAAATCTTTCTTCATAGGTGTTATAGAGTGAATTTAATGTTTGAGGATTATAGATATAATTGAGAACATAATTCCTTGCCTCAATCAAATTTCCTGCAGAAGGAAGGCCTGCCATGCTTGTTCCATAATGAATATTTAATGCTATTGGGCTTGTTTCTATGCCATTATCAGTATTATAGTTTTCAACCAAATAATTTGCTATATTTTGTATAAAACTTGCGCCTATCACATTATCAACAGGCCCATTAAATGAGGCAGTATTTGCGCTATTTTCTTGTGTTAAAGAGGAAGCTTGGTTTTGGCTTGCCAAAAGAGCTTCAATTTCTGCAATGGCTTTCAACCTTTCTTCTTCATCTTGTGCTGCTTGAGCTTCTTCACTGGCTTCGGTTACAAGTTCTAATTCTTGCACATTTGAAGGAGGCTGAATGATGTTTTCTTCTTCAGGGGTTTGGGGAGATCTGGCTTGTGCTTCTTCTGTGCTTGTGCTGCTTGCTTCACTTGTATCTAAAGGGGTGGTTTGAGTTTCAGAACTCTCCCCAATAATTACAGTTTCTAATTCGTCTTCATTTGGTATAGTTGCAGTGGAGCTTGTGTTTTCTGCTTGAGGCTGAACAGGTGTTTGATTGAGAAGAGCATCACCCAAAGGGGTTTTGCCTAAAACACTATTTGCTTGGTTTCCCAAACTTTGTGCAAAACTATCTAAAGTTGAGAGGTCAGTGCCTGTCATCCTTTCCAAAGATTCTTTGTTCTCAGGTTTCATTTGTAACCAATAAAGGAAGCCAAATCCTAAAAAGCAAAGAAGCAAAATTATTGTAATAATAAGAAGTAAAGGTTTAAAACTCTTTTTTTCTTGTGGTTTTTCAGTTGGTTTTTGTTCGTTTGTGTTATTTTCTGCATTGTTTTCCATGCGATAAACCTCATATATTATTGAGTAATACCCAAAATTTTTCTTAAGAAGATTGTTGGCTCTTCGTGTTTGATAAGTTCAACAGCTATGCCTTTTGCCTTCGTTTTTGCTAAATGCTCTTGCATAGCTGATGTTTTTGTCAATTGATAGTTTTTATCCACTTGGTATCGTGTTCTATAGGTTGCACCTATATCATCAAATGCAAGTTTTGTATTATCATCAAAAACAAGAAAGAAATTGATTTTCCCGCTTTGTTGGGCATCGCTTGTGTTTCGTATAATAAAATTAGAGGAATAGCTTTGTTCATTGCTTGTAACTTTAATTGGATCTATTGTAATATTTGCTGAAGTTAGTTCTTGAATTTCGCTTGGTTTTTTTTCTTCCTCAACTTCTTCCACTTCCTTAACCTCTGCAACTTCTTTTTTTTCTTCTGTTTGCTTTTCTTCTTTGTTGTTTTCTTCAGTTATTGCAAGTTGTGAAAGTTCTTCAAGCTGTTGCTCTTCAGTATTATCAGAATTTATAATTTCATTGGTATTATTATTTGCTTTTGGCTCAATGCTGCTTTCATTTATATGCTCTTCTACATTGTTCTTCGCATCATTTTGTTTCATATTTTGTGCCAAGGCTTCAGCTAGCGTCTGGCTTTCAGCATGCGGTTTTTCATAACTAAGCATCGGATTTTCTTGTGTATGACTGTTTTCTGCTTCAATCGCTTTTGCGTGAGCTTCTGCTTTTGATTGTGTTTCAGCAGGAATCTGCTTATTTTCAGCAGGCAGTTTTTTAGGCTCATCTTCTTCATTAATCCAAAAGGAAACATTCGCAAGAAAAGAATCTATGCTACGCATTTGAAGAATTTTCCCAAGGCGGCTTTCTTTGCCAATTTCCTCAAAAGAGGCCGTGAGAAGCAGAATAATAAGAACAAGTAAAAGCTTTTTCATGTATAAGCCTTTATAGATAAAAAAAGTTTAATCTCGAGAGTTAGGGAAAATGTATAACAATTTTAGATAGATGTCAACTCATTCTTGATAAAGTTTATATTGGAAAAAATAAAAAAAATTTTTCAATCAAATCAGAAGATTAGGAGTGTTTTTCTAAAAAAAGATTATAAAAAAAATAAATTTTTTCTAAAAAAAATCTAAACATTTTCCTAAAGATGATTTTTTCTATTGCTTATAATGTATCAATGGTATATCTTTCTTTTATCGTAGAAGCAGAACTGAAATGAATGTTATAAAGCTTTTGCTTTGACGGATAATAATGAAAGGATTTGTAATGAAAACTATTGAAGAAATTAATGCTAAAATAAAAGAAGGCAAAGCTCTTATCTTAACAGCAGACGAAATGGTTTCGTTTGTTAAAGATAATGGCGTAAAAAAAGCCGCACAAAAAGTTGATGTTGTGGCAACAGGAACTTTTTCACCTATGTGTTCTTCAGGTATGTTTTTTAATATTGGCCAGCCTGAGGCACCACTTATCAAGGCAACAAACTTTACTTTAAATAATGTTCCTGCTTATGGCGGAATTGCTGCTGCAGATGGTTATATTGGTGTAACTGAACCTACAGATGATGATCCTCTTAATAAAGTTTATCCCGGTAAATTTCTTTACGGCGGCGGGCATGTTATTGAGGATTTAGTCCGCGGAAAAAAAATAAAGCTTATTGCAGAGGGTTATGGCACTGATTGCTACCCACGTAAACGCCTTGAACGTGATATTACATTAAACGATCTTACCTATGCTGAAATGGTTAATCCAAGAAATTGCTATCAAAATTATAATGCGGCAGTAAACCTTGGCGAAAAAACAATACATACCTATATGGGTTCTTTGCGTGCAAATTTAGGGAATGTGAACTATGCAACTTCCGGCACACTTTCACCCTTGTTCAATGACCCTTACTTACGCACAATAGGCCTTGGCACAAGAATTTTTATGGGTGGTGGAATTGGCTATGTTTTAGGAACAGGCACTCAGCACGTTGCAGAACCCAAAAGGCAAGAAAACGGGATTCCGCTCACTCCTTCCGGCACATTAATGCTTAAGGGCGATGTGAAGGGAATGAAGGCACGTTATGTGCGTGGGCTTTCGTATTATGGCTATGGTTGCACTTTAGCACTTGGTGTTGGCATACCTATTCCAATTCTTGATGAAAACATGGCTTTCCAAACAGCTCAAGGAGATGACGCAATTTTGCTTCCTGTAAAAGATTATTCAAATGATTATCCAAATGCAGTTCCACGTATTATCGATCATCTTTCGTATGAGGCTTTGCGTTCGGGATCCGTTGAGATTATGGGCAAAAAAGTTGACTCTGCTCCAATGACCTCCTATACAATTTCAAAAGAAATTGCTGATACCCTTAAAGAATGGATTATAAATAAACAATTCTTCCTTACTGAAGCAATAAAATAGAGTTTATGAAGTATTTTGTTTTTTTCTTTGCATTATTTTTGGGTCTGCCACAATTTGGAGTGTCGCAATATGGCTTTGCCCAAAAGGTTGAGTTTGAACTTTTCTACCTTGAAGTGCCTATTGGCTATAGAGCTGAAGAAGTTTCTTTAGGCGAAGGGGAAGGAGTTGCTTTAACTCTTGAAAGTGAAGAAACAAAAAGCAGTGCAACAATAATCTATGATTCCTTGCGCCAAAATTCTTTTAACTTTGTTTTAGAGCAATATAAAGAGCTTTTTGAACCTGTTTCTGTGCAAAAGAATGAAGAGATTGACGGTGAAGCCTATATTATAAAGTTTGTGCATGAAGAAATTGATTCAGTTGCATATATTTTCAATGAGCAAGTCGGATATACTCTTTATGTAGTTCAAGGAGAAGATTCAATTTTGAATTCCTCTATCAATTCCCTTGAGTGGAAAGAATAAATTATATAAAATTATTAAAATTAAATGAAAATCCCATGGCTGAGAGTCATGGGATTTTTTTGTTGTAGTTCTTGCTTCGTTCGCTAAAGACTTATTCGCTTACGCACATATATTAGATAGATTTTGGCTTTCAGCACAAAATCCTCACTTGCAAGAAGCGTAGTTCTTGCTTCGTTCGCTAAAGACTTATTCGCTTACGCTCTTATATTAGATAGATTTTGGCTTTCAGCACAAAATCCTCACTTGCAAGAAGCGTAG
>CAYJHJ010000004.1:24448-57066 GCA_964370095.1 uncultured Desulfovibrionaceae bacterium
CACTTGCAAGAAGCGTAGTTCTTGCTTCGTTCGCTAAAGACTTATTCGCTTACGCACATATATTAGATAGATTTTGGCTTTCAGCACAAAATCCTCACTTGCAAGAAGCGTAGTTCTTGCTTCGTTCGCTAAAGACTTATTCGCTTACGCTCTTAGTGAAGTTCTGATAATTCATCTTCAAATTCATCATCGTCTTCAACTTCGTCTGTAGCTTCAGTATCCTTTTTAAAGAAATTGAGGATGTCATCAACAATAACATAGGTGGCAGGAACAAGAACAAGGGTGATAACAGTTGCAAACACAACACCAAAACCAAGTGAAATGGCAACAGGAATAAGCTGTCTTGCCTGTCTTGAAGTTTCAAGAAGCATAGGCATAAGGCCAAAAAAAGTAGTAAGAGTTGTTAATAAAATAGGGCGAAAACGCCTTATTCCGGCATTGTGAACAGCCTGATATGCTGATAAACCTTTTCTTTTTTCAATATTTGCAAAAGAAATAAGCACAAGTGAATCGTTTACAACAAGGCCACTTAAGGCAAGTATTCCAAGGAAAGAAATAACACTAAGGCTATAACCCATGATAATATGCCCAATAACTGCACCCACCACGCCAAAAGGAATGGCAAACATAATAATAAGTGGTTGTGTATAAGATTTGAAAGGAATGGCAAGCAAAACATAAATAGCAAGCAAAGCTAGCGTAAGCCCTGTATATAAAGCACTCATACTGTCATCAATGTCTTGCTGCATGCCGGAGCGAGCAAAAGATAGGCCCGGAAAGCGTGATTGAAGTTCAGGGAACACATTTGCCTCTAAGTCGGCAAGCACTTGCCCTGCTTCTGTTCTTGGATTAACATTGCCTGTAACTGTAATAACTCTTTGCCCATTTGTTCTGCGAATAATTGCAGGGGTTTCACCCTCAATCATTTCAACAGCATCAGGAAGAAGAATTTCTTGATTTGATGGTGTGCGTAAAACAAGTTCATTTAAAATGCCTTCTGTTGAACGCTCATCTTCGGGAAGGCGAAGCAAAACAGTAATTTCATCACCGCCCCTTTGTTGCTGTAAGGCTTGAACACCGTCAAAATATGAACGCAATTGCTCTGACACAGAAGAAGAAGTAAGCCCTAATTGTTCGCCTAAAGGTGTGATATTGATTTCAATTTCTTTATCTTGCTTGCTTGAGCCTGTGTCAATATCCTTTACATTTGGATAAAGGAGTAAAATTTCGGCTAAAGCCTCTGCAGCTTGGTCTAAAACTTCATTATCTTTATGGGATAAGCGAACGTTTAAAGATTTGCCTGAGCCGGGGCCACCTCTATCTGCTTGGAAGTTAATGGTTTCAGCTCCGTATACTCTGCCAACTTTTTCTTGCCACAGTTCAGTTACTTGAATGGTGTTTAGTGGGCGAATATCAGCGTGAGTTAAATAAAGTTGTGCCCTAATTGTTGAGCCACGCACATTTACGTATATGCCTGTTGAAAGTTCATCACCGCCATTTTCATCAACAACTATTTGTGCAGCTCTTGCAAGTTGATCACTGATTTCTTTAAGTCTGTCTTCTGAAGTTGAACTTGGCATAACAATTTCAACATAAGCAAAGTCAGATTCTGTTGCAGGCATCAATTCCATACCCATCCTACCGGAAGCAACATAAGCAGCAACCAAGATAAGAAAACCAATACAGGTGGCAACAACTGAATATTTCATATTAAGTGCTTTGTGTAAAAATGGTCCATATACACGCTCAACCCATAAAGTGAAAGCATGGCTGAATTTTTTTTGCAAAGCGGTTAATTTATATAATATTCCGCCTGTTTTTGGCTTTGAGTCATGCGCTAAGTGGCAAGGCATAACAAAAAGGCTTTCGATAAGTGAGCACATAAAAACAGCACAAACAACAGGAACAATAGGGCCATAAAGCATGCCCATAAAGCCGGGAATTAATAGAATTGGTAAAAAGGCAACAATATTTGTTAAAACACTGAAAACAATAGGCACAGCAATTTCTTTTGTGCCCAAAACAGCAGCTTCGCCTCTGGTATAGCCTTTTCTTCGCCAAATATGAACGTTTTCACCCACAACAATGGCATCGTCTACAACAATACCTAAAGTAATAAGAAAGGCAAACATCGTCATCATATTAATAGAAGAACCATAAGGGCTGATGAATAAAAATGAACCCATTATAGAGGTAGGAATACCAAGGCTTACCCAAAACGAAAGTTTGGGTTCTAAAAATAGTGCAAGGCAACTAAAAACTAAGACAATACCGATAATAGAGTTTGAAACTAAAAGGTCTGCTCTGTCGCTAAAAGTTGTGGCTTTATCTTGTAAAATTCCAATCTCTAAACCTGCCGGTAAAACTTCATTTAAACCATCTATAATTGCAAGGGCTTCACTTACAACGGATTCAGGGGTTTGTTCACCCACAGTAAAAGCTTCTAGCACAATAGCCGGAGTATTATTATATTCTGACCATGAACTTTCTGCAAGGCCTTCTTTAATGTCTGCAATATCTTCAAGCAAGAGGCGAGAACCGTCTTCTAATGACATAATAGAAATTTGCCCAAACTCATCAACATAATCTTTTCTGTCATCAACTTTAATTGTTATATCACCGGATTTAGTTTCAATTACGCCAGCACCTTGCTCAACAGAAGAGGTGCGTATGGCTGAGGCAACCTCCGGCAAAGTAAGACCATATTTTCTTAAAGTGTCTTGTGATATTTCAATATGAATTTCTCTGTCCGGCAAGTTGTCAAGCTCAACTTGAGTAATGCTTGGCGAATTAAGAAGCTCAGTTTTAAGATATTCAGCCCATTCACGTATAAAAAGTATGTCTTCAGAGCCTGAAATAACAAATTCAAGCACATCAACTGCACGTGAATTAAGAACTACCATAGGGTCGTCTGCAGCTTCGGGATAGGTTCTTATTCTGTCAATCTCACCTTGAATATCTTGCAAAAATACTTGTCTGTCAGCTCCTTCAATAGCTGTAGCTGTGATTGTGGCAGCACCTGTGCGAACAAAGGTTGTGATTTCATCAATTTCTTCAATACCAAGTAAGGCATCTTCTGTTGCAACAACCATTCCTTTTTCAATTTCTTCAGGGCTTGCACCTGATAAAGAAAGGCTGATAGAAACAGAGTTCATTTCAAAAGGCGGCATAACTTCTTGCTTTGTATTAGACATGAAGATAGTTCCACCTAAAATCATGGCAAACATCAAGATATTCGCTGCTACATTATTTTTTGTCATCCATGCAATAGCGCCAGTCCAAATTTGCTCAGAAGGTATTTTTTTTTCTTTATTATCCATGATTACACCACTTATTCTTGATTATCTTGTGGTTGTCTGCCCTTTTGTCGAGCATTTGGAGGAATGTTTTCAGGCTTATTGCTTGGCAAAGAAGCTTGATTTGCTTGATTTTCAATTTCTTCCGGGAAATAAGGGCTTACTTCAAGGCCATCAACAGGATTAGCCAAATCAGAAGTCATGATAACGCTTTGCTTTGGAAGGTTTGAGGCATCAATATAACTATAATTATTGTCTTTCCATACAGTATTAACTTTTTGTGATTGCAAGGTTTCATCAAATATAAGCCAAACAGTATCATTGTTTTTCACGGCTGAGCGTGGAAGAGCCAAAGTATTTTCAAAAATGCCTGCTTGAAGTAAAATATTTACTTGATCGCCCATTAAAAGAGGAACCTTGCCTTGGTTTTCTTCCAAAGCAAGTGGATCTTCAATCTTTACAAGAAGTTTGCCCATGCGTGTGCCTGATTGAAGCACATTTACGGTTTGCAAAAGTTCACCCTGCCACTTTTCATTAGCTTTTGTTACAATAGTAACGGGAAGGCCTGTTGCATCGTGCGAAAGAATTTTATTATTATAAAGTGTTTCAACAGCAATGCTCACATCAACCCAATATTCGTCAATATCAACAAGGTTTGCCAAAACTTCGCTTGTGCTTATGTGTTGCCCAACGGAAACAGAGCGTGAAGTTATTAATGCATCAAAAGGTGCTTTTATTACAGTGTGTTCAAGATCAAGCTTTGCTGAATCAAGACTGGCTTTTGCTATATCTACATTTGCTTTTGCTTTTGCAAGTTGGGGTTGCCTTAAAGCTAAATCTGCATTGATATTGGAATTTTTTGAAATTCCGGGAATAATATCTGCAAGTTTTTCATATTCATTTTTTGCAACATTTTGTTGCCCGAGTTCTATTTCATAGTCAGCTTTTGCACTTTCATATGAGGCTTCAGCTTTTGAAAGAGCAACAACATAATCTGTTTTATCAAGTTCAAGAAGTACATCGCCTTTTTTTACGAAGGCACCCGGTTGAAAAGAAGGGCTGAGTGTTTCAATAGTTCCTGCTACTTTTGATTTGATATCTACTTCTTGTGAGGGAATAATAGTACCTATATTATCAAGAATGATAGCAGTTTCCCCTACTTCAACCCTGATAGCCTCAACTTGTGCCTGAATTTTAGGCGGGGCTTTACGTTCAGGTGTCGGTTTTGTGGAAATGAAGATAAAAGCAATAAAAATAGCCAAAGCCAAAATTGTTATAGGCAAGAATTTTTTTATAATATTCATATGTTGATCCCAAGTGATTTATATAGATTTATGCGTAATTTCAACAATTCCGCTTCTTCTCTGACAATGCTTCTTTCAAGCGTTTGTAAGCTTTGTAATTGAGTTATATAACGTAAAAAAGTGTCAACCCCGTTTAAATAAGAAAGTTGAGCTTCTTCTTCAGCCGCTTTTTCGTATTTTAATTGTTCGTATAAATTTTCTAAATAGGCAACTTGTGCTTGTTCGGCTTTTAAAGCTGTATCTACTTCATTTAAAGCATTTGTTACAGTTTCAACATAAGTTATGGCAGCTATGCGTGCTGCTGCATCAGCTTGATCAGCTTTTGCTGCATTTGCGCCTGCATCAAAAAGAGTTCCTCCCAAAGATGCAACAAAGCTTGCAGCCCAGTTATTTGTAATCACAGCCAAAGCAGTAGAGGCTAAGTTTGCATTAATACCAAGGGTTATATTAGGAAGATAAGCTAAATTTGCTATTGCCAAATCTTTATCGGCAGCAAGAAGTTGATATTTTGCAGATCGTATATCAGGCCTATTTTCAAGCAAATCAGCAGGAATTCCTGTTTGCGGAAGTGGGGGGAGTTTTGGTAGATCAGTTGCTGTTATATTAAGTTCGTGCGTAGAAAGTTCGCCTGTTAATATGGCAAGGCTTGCAAGCAAAGCTCTTTCTTGCTCAAATAGAATTGGCTCTTCTGATTGAGAGCGAATGAGTTGTTCTTGCTGTTGTAAAATATCAAGTGAAGAAGCTTGGCCATTTGTATATCTGTTTTTTTGCAATTCCACTAAAGTAGAGTTGAGTTTTACTTGTTCATGCAAAATATCAAGTTCTGCTCTTGTAGATAAAAGACTGATATAGGAAGTTGCAACTGATGATGAAACAGTTAATACAGTTGTAAGCATATCTTCATAGCTTGCTTGATAACTAAATTTATCTGACTGTCTTTGAGCTGCAACTTTTCCCCATAAATCCAATTCATAGGAAAGTGATAAGCCACCGCTATAGTTTGTTCTGTCAGAGTATTCGCCTGCAGCATTTTCATTGCTTTGGCTTTTTGAGCGTGAATCGTTTACACTTGCATTATACGTCAATGAAGGAAACATATTTGCTGTGCTGATGCCAAGAGCTGCAGCACTTTGATCAAGTCTTGCAAAGGCAATTTGTAAGTCAAAATTACCTGTCATTTTATTATCGCCAAAAAGTGATGACAAGGCTTTTTCTTCAATAGTGTTAAGCTCATTGCTTTTAAACTCTTCCCACCATCTAAGACTATTAATGGCTTCTGTTCCACTGGCAACTAAATAGTTTTCAGGAAGAGGCAAAACTTCAGGTTGATAGCTAGACATTTGCGTTGCACAACCGCTTAATAAAAAAAGAGAAGATGCAAAAACTGTATAGCGGCTTAATTTTTTCTTCATAAATATTCCTAGAATAGATAAACTGTATAAAAATTATACAGTTTGAAAAATATATGACTAAAATTTTGACAGATTTATACTCAAAAAAAAGCATTAGTCATTACATTATAAAATAAAAGCAAAAAGTATACCAAGATTTTAATAAAGGCTATTTTCTTTATTTTGACTTGTCAAGGAAAATAAATGATAAAAGTAAAACTGAGTTTTGTTGAAGAACAATAAGGCATAGTTTATGCAAGATAAAAATTTAAAAAAACGCCCTCTTAGAACTTGCCAAAATCAAGAACAGGTATTAGTATTTGTTTTGTACATAAAAATAAGTGTATAAAAATATATAAATTAATATAAAAAATGTTTGCCGAAGGAGGCTACATTGAATCAGTTTTCAAGAAATTCTTTACTATGGCTAATGATTGCCTTTGCGGCTTTGTTGATATTTAATATGTTTTCAAAGCCAACTCAAACCAGCACGGACATGGCCTACAGTGAATTTGTAGGTTTAGTGGAAACAGGTAATGTTAATGAAGTTTCTATTGTCGAACGTACAGTAAAAGGAACTCTTACCTCTGGGGAAAAATTCCAAACCTATATACCTGACGATCCAACTTTAGTGCCCGATCTTTTGGCAAATAACGTAGTGGTTAAAGCCTCTGCACCTGAAGAAGCCCCATTTTTAATGACTTTGCTTATTTCATGGTTCCCTATGCTGTTGCTTATTGGTGTGTGGATATTCTTTATGCGTCAGATGAATGGCGGCGGTGTTGGCGGAAAAGGCGGAGCAATGAGCTTTGGCCGTTCTCGTGCACGTATGCTCAATCAAGAACAAGGTAGAGTTACTTTCCAAGACGTTGCAGGCATTGATGAAGCAAAAGATGAACTGGAAGAAGTTGTTGAGTTTTTGTCAAAACCAAAAAAGTTTACTCGCTTAGGTGGCAGAATTCCTAAAGGTGTGCTTTTAGTTGGTCCTCCGGGAACAGGTAAAACCTTGCTTGCTCGTGCTGTTGCAGGTGAAGCAGGTGTTCCATTTTTCTCAATTTCAGGTTCTGATTTTGTTGAAATGTTTGTGGGCGTTGGTGCTTCACGTGTGCGTGATTTATTTGTGCAAGGTAAGAAAAACGCACCTTGTCTTATATTTATTGATGAAATTGATGCTGTTGGCAGACAGCGTGGTGTTGGTATCGGTGGCGGACATGATGAAAGAGAGCAAACTCTAAACCAGCTTCTTGTAGAAATGGACGGCTTTGAATCAAACGAAGGCGTAATCCTTATTGCCGCAACCAACAGACCTGATGTTTTAGACCCCGCTCTTCTTCGTCCCGGACGTTTTGACAGGCAAGTTATTGTGCCAACTCCTGACCTAAAAGGCAGACAGCACATTATTCAAGTGCATGCAAGAAAAACCCCTTTAGCCGATGATGTGCAAATTGATGTTTTAGCAAAAGGAACACCAGGATTTTCAGGTGCTGACCTTGAAAACCTTGTGAATGAAGCTGCACTTCAAGCTGCAAAGAAAAGTAAAAACGAACTTTCTATGCGTGATTTTGAATATGCAAAAGATAAAATTCTTATGGGGCGTGAGCGCCGTTCACTTATCCTCTCTGATGAAGAAAAACGCATCACTGCTTATCATGAAGCTGGGCATGCCCTTGTTGCAAAGCTGCTTCCAAAAGCAGATCCTGTGCATAAAGTAAGCATTATTCCAAGAGGCAGGGCTTTAGGCGTAACCATGCAATTGCCTGAAGAAGATAGGCATGGCTATTCAAAAGGCTTTCTTGAAGGAAATATTGCTGTTCTTATGGCAGGGCGTGTTGCTGAAGAACTTATTATGGACGACATCACAACAGGTGCCGGCAATGATATAGAAAGAGCTTCAAAACTTGCCCGTAAAATGGTTTGTGAATGGGGTATGTCTTCAACAATCGGTCCACAAGCTATTGGTGAACAAAATAATGAACCTTTCCTTGGAAGAGAGCTTACTTCAAACCGTATGGTAAGTGAAGAAACATCACGCATTGTTGATGCCGAAGTAAAAGCAATCATCAAAGAAGCTCATGATAAATGTATGCAGCTTCTTCAAGATAATATTGATGATCTTCACGCTATTGCAAATGCTTTACTTGAAAGAGAAACTATTTCGGGTGAAGATATTGACATGCTTATGCGTGGCGAAAAATTGCCGCCTTATGATATCAATGCTTCAAATGATGAATATGTAAGGCCAAGAGAAACAGGGCAGAGCCATAATGAAGTCAATTCTGAAAATCTTGATAATGAAAGTCAGGAAGATTTCAAATTTGATGATGTTGATGATAATGACAGTAACGAAAGAAAATAATATTAATGCCCCAAAACTTTGGGGCATTGTTAATTGTACTCCTGATTCTTTTTCTGACGGTGGGCTTTTTTTAGATGCAAAAAAAGCCTATGCACAGATTGAAAAATTAATAGAAGAAGGGGCTGATTATATTGATATAGGTGCTGCTTCTTCACGTCCATCCTCAGAATTTATAAGTGCAGAAGAAGAATGGCAAAGGCTTGAACCTTTGTTTGATGTGATAGAAGAAAATAATAAAAGCCTTTTGTCAAAAATTTCTGTTGATACATGGCGAGCTGATGTTGCACAAAAAGTTTTAGAAAGAAATATCTTTGCTATAAACGATATTTCCGCTTGTATGTGGGAAGAAAATCTTTTGGAAAAACTTGTGGAGCATAAACCTTATTATGTATTGATGCATTGCAAGGGAAAACCGCAAGATATGCAGGAAAATACAACATATAACAATGTGGTTGATGCTGTGTGTGCCTTTTTTGAAAATAGGTTAGAACTTTTGCAAAAAGTAAACTTCCCCTTAGAAAAAGTTATTCTTGATCCGGGCATTGGTTTTGGTAAAAACCTTGAGCAAAATCTCGATCTTATGAATTCGGGTGAAAGGCTATCTTCTTTTGGAATAGAGCTTATGGCGGGCATTTCAAGAAAATCATGGATAAAGCAGACGCTTTTTTCTAAGAATATAATTGAAAATAAAGAAGAAAGCTTAAATATAACTGATTTAGATTGTGCTACTGCCTGTGCTTCCTTGCTTCTTTTTAAAAAAGGTTTTAAACACCATAGGGTGCATGATATAAAAAAATGCAAACAATTCTTCATGCTTGAAGATAAGCTTAGGCTATAAAATATTAATTCATAGGTATTGCTTATGACAACATTTTCTTTTACATGGCTTGATGCAGTTGATATTCTGCTGGTTACTTTTCTTATCTATTATGTTATTTTGTTTGTGCGTGGCACAAGGGCAATAGCCGCGTTGAACGGGCTTTTCTTTTTATTTGCTTTATATTTGATTGCTCAAGTGATTGGTCTAAACGCACTTGTTTGGATTTTTGAAAATATTTTTTCCTCTTTATTTCTGGTTATTGTTATACTTTTTCATGAAGATATACGCCAAGGCTTATCCACTTTAAACGTATATTCTTTATTTAATCTAAAGCAAGAATATACAAGCAGTACGATTGATATTCTTACAGATACTTGCTTTTCATTGGCTGAAAAAAATATAGGGGCTTTGATTGTTTTGGAAGTTCATGTTCCTTTAGGCGATATTACAGAAAAAGCTGTGCAATTAAATTCTATAATGAGCCAAGATTTGCTTGAAACTATTTTCTATCCCGGAAGCCCCTTGCATGATGGTGCCGTTTTACTGAGTAAAAACGGGCGTATTAAGGCAGCCGGTTGTATTTTACCTTTAGCCTCTGTTCAAAGGCAACATTTTGGAACAAGGCATAGGGCAGCAATAGGAATAACAGAAAGAAGTGATGCGCTTGCTATTGTGGTTTCAGAAGAAAGGGGCGAAGTAACTATAGCCCAACACGGAAATCTTTCTAATCCGCTTGGTAAAGAGCGTTTTGTGAGGGTATTAAATAATGTCATCTCAAAATAAAAAAAATAAATTTTCACCTACAAAGCAACAGCTTTATCTTTTTTATCGTACTATAGTACCTAATAGAAAGAATGCACTTTATCTTTTTCTTTCTTTTTGTGCGGCACTTTCTTTATGGTTTAGTGTAAGCACGCAAGAGCAGGTTGATGCACATTATACTGTTCGCCTTGATTATATAGGCTTGCCTGAAAACCTTACTATTAAAGAGGGAATGCTTGATTCTGTTTCTGTAAGGCTGCGTGGTTCAGCTCAATTCTTTTCTGCTATCAATAACAGAGATTTAGTTCATACTCTTGATTTTTCAAATATACAAGAAGGTGCAAGCATTATTCCTTTAGATTTTTATGATAAAGAACCCTATGAATCTTTTGATATTGTGAGTATTGAACCGGCACAATTAGTGATAGTTAGCGAAGAAGTGCTAACCAAAGAAGTGCAATTAGAAACTTTAATGCTTGAAAGTACAGCCTTGGAAGATTATATTATTAAAGATGTTTTGGTTTCCCCTACAACAGTTCAAGTAACAGGGGGTGAAAGCATAGTGGCTTCGCTTTCAAGAATATTGGCACCCTTTACCCCGGCAATAACTAAAGGTGAGGGTAGGCACACAGAATCGATTGCTGTTGTTATACCACATTCAACAAAGGCAGATCCGCCTATAGTAAATATTTCATACACAGTGGAAGCACGCACAAAAGAAATGAGCTTCACTGTGCCTATAAGCATTTTAACTGACGATCAAGTAGAGTTTTATTCACTAAATAAAGAAGAAGTGCTTATAACTTTAGATATTCCATTGTCTATGGCAAAAGTTCTTGAAGAAGAAAAATCAAGAAAAGAAAATACAAGACTTGAAGAATTTATAAACTCAATAAAAATTATTGCAGAACCAAGTGGTGTTTCACAAGAAGAGGTTGCACTTTCTTATAGGCTGCCAGCATCTGTTGATTTTGTCAGCATGAAGCCGCGTTTAGTTCAGATAAAAAGGAGTGAAGAATAAGATGTTAAAAAGAAAAGTTATATATTTTCTTTTCTGCTCAGTCTTTCTTTCTTCTTTTATGATTGAAAATGCCATTGCAAAAAATAGGCAAGAGAGCGAACTTGAACTATATATAAATGAAAATATTGATGTAAAATTTGCACAAATAATTGCAAGAACAGAATTGAGAGAAAAGTTGATTGAAGAAGGACTAAACTCTCCTGACATTAAAAAAATTGTGAAGCTTGCAAATTTTGATGAAGATGCGGCAAAAGCACTTGTGGCAATGAGTTTAGATTTGAAATTTCATGACAAAATAAAAGCCTCAAGCTATTATACAGCAAAAGCAGGTTCAACAGAATATGTGTATAAAGCTGAAGCGGACTTTGCTGTTTCAGAAACTCTTATTCTAAATATGCAAAATAATTTAGCAAAAAACTTACTTATTTATAGGCTTATTCAGGTTCAAAAAGATCTTGAAGACAATTTTTCAAGCATTGCTGTTTCTTTACCAATTGCACAAGGAAAAACTAAAGCTTCTACTGAAGATCAAATATTTGCAATTATAGAGAAAAAAACAGAAATTCTCGATGGGCTTTTTTATCTGTTTGATGAACTTTCACACGCACAGGGTAATAATGACAAAACATGGAATAATCCTGATATTATTCTTGAAAAACTCAACTCCCTAGAAAAAATGCCCTCTGCTCCGGTTTCTGTGTTAAACACTTTGGCTGAAATCTATCTTTATATTGGAAGACCACAAAAAGCACTTGAATTGCTTGAAAAAGCATATAAAAAAGAAAATTATGCAAATTTATTTACAGATTATTTGAATATTCTTATAGCTCTTTCCAGAAACGAAATTACTTTGGCTCAAAATGATATTAAAAAAGCCAAAGAAAAACTAGCAGATAATGAAACAAAAAATTCACATTTTATTTTGCCTTATTTCTTGGTTTTGGAAGGCGCAACAGCACAGATGACAGAAAATTTTTCTCTTATGTGTAAGGCTTATGAAGAAGCTTGCTTCTATAATAATTGTGCACCTTATTTTGCAGTGCAGGATATTTGCAGTAAAACAAAAGAGTTGGAAAATTAATCTAATTTTTTTCTAGAAAAAAGTCTTTTTTCTCTATTGATGTTTCTAAAAATGACGATAAATTTTTTGAGTAAAATATTGAAAACTGTTTAAGGGTAACTTCATGCGTAATATGGCTATTCACTTTCTTGATTATGAGAATAAAATTCACTTCCCTCCATTAGAAGAGGCGAAAAGCTCCGGGCTTTTGGCAGTAGGCGGTGATTTGTCGGCTGAGCGGCTTCTTAGTGCCTATAAACAAGGCATCTTTCCTTGGTATGGAGAGGGCGGCCCAATTATGTGGTGGAGCCCTGATCCGCGTTGTGTTATTCTTCCGGATGAGTTTAAAGTTTCACGCTCTTTGCAAAAAACTATCAATAAAAATGTTTATACTGTAAGCTCAAACAAAGCTTTTAAAGAAGTGATAGGCATGTGTGCAAAAATCAAGCGTGAAGGACAAAATGGAACTTGGTTGCAGCCGGAAATGATTGAAGCATATATAAAATTACACAGATTAGGCTATGCACATTCTGTGGAAGCATGGGATAACAATGAACTTGTTGGCGGACTTTATGGCATAATTCTGGGCAAAGCGTTTTTTGGAGAATCAATGTTTTTCACAAAGCCGAACGCTTCTAAAGTTGCTTTTGCTACATGGGTAAGATATCTACAAAGTAAAAACTTTAAACTTATTGATTGCCAGCAAACTTCAAGCCATATGCTCACAGTGGGTGCAAAAGAAATTTCACGTGCTGAATTTACTGCAAGGCTGGCAAAAGCAATTTAATTCGCTGCCTAATTTGCCCTTGACGAATATCAGAAATTCTTTATATTAAATCTAATAAAGCTCTATGTTAGCTATATTAGATTTATTTTTTTTTAACATTAAAATAAAGGTGTTTCACGCATGACACAAGAAGCAATCAAAATGCCCGAGTGGGCATTGCACTTTACAAATGAAAAAGCTCCGGAAAGTTTTAACTTTGAATCAAAATCTATTCAAAGTTATTTGGATGAAGCTGCCGAAAAATTTCCGAAAAGAAAGGCGGTTATCTTTAAAAATCTTAAAATTTCTTATGAGCAACTAAAGAAAAAAGCAGAAATAATGGCAGCCTCACTTAAAAAGCAAGGCCTGCAAACAGGCGATAGAGTGGGCATTATGTTACCAAACTTGCCACAAACCATTATTTCTATTTGGGCTGTTTTAAAAGCCGGTGGCATTGTAGTTATGGTAAATCCTTTATATATGGAAAGAGAAATCGTTCATAATCTTAACGATTCACAAGTAAAGTTTTTGATTGCGCTTGATATGTTTTGGGATAAAATTAAAATTCTACGTGAAAAACTTCCTGTTCAAAAATATTTTATCACTACTGTTTCAGATGCTTTGGCTTTTCCTTTAAATTTCTTGTATAATTTGAGAGAGAAAAGAAACAAAAGCAAAAAAGTGGTGGATTATTCATCAAATGTTTTAAAGTTTAAAAAGTTTTTTACTTCTTCAGAAAGATATAATGAATACCCAAAAAATCCTGATAAAGCTATAGCTCTTTTACAATATACCGGCGGAACAACAGGTCTTTCAAAGGCAGCAATGCTTACACACGGAAATATTTCCGCTCATTTACAGCAACTTCATTATGTGCATAAGCAAGACGATTCAAAAGAAATATTGTCAGTTGCTGTTATGCCATTTTTTCATATTTTTGGCTTAACAGGCACTGTTTTCATGCCGGCACATCTTGCAAGCCCCACTTTGCCTGTGCCAAGCTATGTGCCACGTGATATTTTAGAGCTTATCAAAAAATATCGCCCTGCATTGTTTATCGGTGCTCCAAGTGTATACATTGGGCTTATGCAGCAAAAAGACATAGCAAACTATGATTTAACTTGTATCGATCTTTGCATAGTAGGTGCTTCACCATTTCCCGTAGATTCTTTAAGAAAGTTTACAGAACTCACAAAAGCTAACATCACAGAAGGCTATGGGCTTACTGAGTGTTCACCTTGCGTAAGTGCAAATCCTGTATTTGGTTTGAAAAAGCCTGGGTCAGTTGGTGTAAGCTTTCCGGGAACTGAAATTAAAATTGTAGATCTTGAAAATGGCACGAAAGAAATGCCTATGCATGAAATGGGCGAAGTTATTATTAAAGGCCCTCAAGTTATGCCCGGCTATTGGGAAAGAGATGAAGAAAACGCTTATACTCTTCGTGATGGTTGGTTTTTCACAGGTGATATAGCTTATAGAGATGAAGATGGCTATATCTTTATTGTTGACAGAAAAAAAGATATGGCAATTATAGGCGGATATAACGTCTATCCACGTGAAATTGATGAAGTTTTGATTGAACACCCAAAAGTGCAAGATGCTGTTTCTTTGGCAGTTGATGATAAATCACGTGGGCAAAAACTGAAAGCTTATATTGTGCCAAAACCCGGAATGGAAATAAGCGTGCCCGAACTTGTGGCTTTTTGTAAAGAAAAGCTTGCAAATTACAAAGTGCCAAAAGTTTTTGAAGTGCGTGAAGAATTGCCAAAATCAATTTTAGGTAAAGTGCTTCGTCGCGTTTTGAGGGATGAAGAAGACGCTAAATTGAAAGAAGAAAAAACTTCACCTTCTGTAGAAGTAGATGATGTGAAAGATAATCTTGAAAATACTCAACAAAAAAATGTTGAAGCAGAAAATGAAAAAGAAGAAAAAAAAGATTAATCTTGTAAACTTTAATCATCATTAAAATAAGAAAAGCCGAATTGATAGTTTCGGCTTTTTTTGTTAATTTATTTCGATATATTCGGGGTCAATAAGAATGGGCTGATTGATAGTAGGATTTTGTGAAGTTGATCCTGTTACAATGGGTATTGAACGTGAAGTATTTTCTTGAGTCATAGAGTCTAATTCTCTTAGTCTTGCGGCTTCTCTTGCTTCTGCAGTGTTGTCTTCAGTTCTCAAGATTCTTAATTCATTGTCATAATATTCTGTTTGAGCATTATCAAGTGTGTTTTGCACAGTTTTATCTGTTTGCGTTTTATTTTGCTCAGGCTCTTTATGAGTTGTAGGTAGCTTTTGCTCGGTTTTGGGTTCTACACTTGTGTGATTATTTGCTTCAGTTCCTTTTTTCATGGGCTCATTTTTTGGGTTTGCTGAAGTTTTTGCTTCTTCCTTGCTTTCTTCATTTATAGGCATTTCTTCAATACTTTCTTCAGTTATTACAATAAAAGAGCTTGTTGAGTCTAAGGGTACGGGTTGAATTTTAGGAAGAGGAGGAATGGCTGCATAAGCAGGGTCAAGCGGTTTTGCAATATTTGTTGAAGCATCATAGGGTTTTCTTGCTGAGTTTTCATACCAAGCCTCATAAAGAGGCTTAATTTTTTCTGCAGCATAAAGTTGTTCATTATATGAAGCAAAGAGGGTGCATGAAAAGACAAAAGTGCTTATAGCTATTGAGGAAAACTTTGTCTTTTGAGCTAGGGGAAAATGTTTATTCATAGCATTGCCTTTTTAAAGTGCATAATCACCACGGTTCATTTTAAATTGCTCAGCTGTAACCAAGGTTTCAATTTCAGAAGCAAGGTCTTTCAACTCTTGTGGCATTTGTGAGCCTTTTAAATTTTGTGCTTGGGCAGAAATTGTCTGTAGGTCATGCCAAGCTTCTTTGTCAGAATTTGTTTTGGTAAGCTTTTCTGCATAGGCATCTAAACCATCAAGCATGGCTGTCATGGTATAGATTTCCTGCTCAAATTCTTGCATTGTGCCGTCAGAAGAGCTTGCACCTAATTTATCATTCAAACTTGCATTTATTGTGGCAAGGTTTGCTGCGGAAAGTGATCTGTAATCTATTTCAGAAGGAGCAAATGAAGAGCTTGTTTCTTGTGCTGTGCCTGCCTCAGCTTGAGAAAGAATTTCCGCAAAATCTGTTTGGCTTTGGGGCATTTCTCCAAGTGTATTTTTTTTCAGAAGACTTTCATTTTGCAAAAGAATTTTCTGTAATTCACTGTCTATTTTCATAAATAACCTCGTTATTCCTTTTTTTACAGTTTAATTGTGCTATTTATTATAGGAAATTTTTTCCTTTTAATTTCTTATATGCTTTATATGCAAATAGCATGCCTAAACTTCAAAGGGAAGATGAATTTAATTTAACAGAAAAAGAAGTGCTTGTCGATAGAAAAAAAATAGTGTAATGTAAAATCATTAGTTATATAAATGTTTGAAAATTAAGGAGGCTATTATGCAAGAAGTTAAAAAAATTATCTGTGCCCTTGATCTTTCAGAGCACAGTAAAGTTGTTGCCAAATATGCAACAATGTTTGCAAAACTAAGTAAAGCAAGTGTTATAGCTGTTTATGCAGCCCCAACTTTAACCCAATATTCAGGCTTTCATGTGCCACCAAATACTATTGATTCCTTTGTAGGAGAAATTGTTTCAGGTGCTGAAACTGCAATGGCTGAATTTGTCTCTCAATACTTTCCGGGTGTTGAAGTGCGTTCAGAAGTTGTTGTTGGTTATGCCGCAGAAGAAATTCTTGCCATAGCAAAAGCTGAAGATGTTGACTTGATTGTTATGGGAACACACGGCAGAACAGGAATAGACAGAATTTTATTTGGCTCAGTTGCCGAAAAAATAGTAAAGTCTTCCACAATTCCCGTTCTTACTGTTCGCCCAAAATTACCTGAACAAGAATAGTGCAATTAAAGGAAGTTCTTTGGTTTATATTAAAGAGCTTCCTTTTTACATTTAAAAATGAAAGAAGTTTATAGTATGAGTTTTACCGTAAAAAAAGAAGTTTTGGGCTTTGCCCCTTATGAGGCTGGGCTTTCGATTGATGAAATTAAAGAAAAATATAATCTTGAGCAGGTGATAAAACTTGCTAGCAATGAAAACCCTTTGGGAGTATCGCCAAAAGTTCTGAAAGTGCTGCAAGAAAAAGCTAATTATGCTTTTCGATATCCGCAATCAGGCGCACCAAAGCTAGCAAAAAAAATTGCTGATTACCATAAGGTTTCATCCTCTCGTGTTGTTTTGGGTAATGGTTCTGACGAAGTAATTGATTTACTTATAAGAGTGATGGCAAGCCCGAATGTGCATAATATTGTTGCATTTGATCCTTGCTTTAGTATCTATTGCACGCAAGCAAAACTTTGTAATGTGGAAATGCGACGTACACCACTAAATAATGATTTTTCTTTTGATTTTGAAAGTTTATATAATCTTATTGACGATAAAACTGTTGTAGTTTTTCTGACTAATCCCGATAACCCTTCAGGATATACAGTTAAAAGAGATGAAATTATACAGTTTGCAAACCGTTTGCCTAAAAATTGTCTTTTGGTTGTTGATGAAGCTTATGCTGATTTTGCCGATGAAGAATGTAGGTGTGATTCACTTTTGAATACTCAAAAAAATATTGCAATATTACGCACTTTTTCAAAATGTTATGGCTTGGCAGGTTTGAGGGTCGGTTATGGCATTTTTCCTGATGAAATTGCGGATTATATGTGCAGAGTGCGCTTGCCTTTTGCCTTAAATATATTGGCAGAAGAAGCAGCTTTGGCAGCTTTGGAGGATAAAGAATTTTATGAAAAAACAAAAAAAATCACAGCGATTGGCAGAAAGTTTTTAACTGATGAGTTAACAAAGCTTGGCTGTAAAGTATGTCCTTCTCAATCAAACTTTCTTATGGTTGAAGTGCCTTTTAGTGGTAAAGCCTTGTTTGAATTTCTTTTGGAAAAAGGGATTATTCTTCGCTCATTAGCAAGTTATGGCTTGCCAAATAGTTTAAGAATTTCAGTTGGCTTGGAAGAAGAAAATGCTCTGCTTATAAAATATATCATGGAATTTCAAGGAGCTTTATAAGCATGAAAAAAAGTTTTGTTATAACCCTTGATGGCCCCGGTGGCGTTGGAAAATCAAGCCTTGCCAAAGAACTTGCATTAGCTTTTGATATTCCTATGCTTGATACAGGTGCAATGTATAGAACTTTAGGGGTAAAACTTGGGGCAGAGCTTATGGACTTGCCTGACGAGGAAGTAGAAAAAAGAGCAAAAGGTTTTACCTTTTCTCTTGAAGGTGTTGGAGCAAAAGCTCAACTTTTGTGTAATAATGAAAAAGTTGAAAATTTTCCAATACGCACAGAAAAAGCTTCTCGTCTTTCTTCTTTAGTGGCAAAACACCCTGTTGTAAGAGCAGTTTTACAGAAAAACCAAAGAGAAATTGCCAAAGAATTTTCCCTTATTGCTGAAGGCAGAGATATGGGCACAAAGGTTTTTCCTCATGCAGACTGTAAAATATTTTTAGAAGCAAGTGCCGAAGAAAGAGCTAAAAGACGCTATAAAGAGTTGGCAGACAAAGGCGAAAAAGTTGATTATAATGAACTTTATGAAAATCTTAAACAAAGGGATTTGCAAGACAAAACAAGAGCTGTTGACCCACTAAAGCCGGCTGATAATGCTTATATTTTTGATACTTCAAATTATAATCTTAAAGAAGTATATAATCATCTTTATCAATATATAGAAGGAAATATGAAAAAGCATCAAGAAGAAGAAAACTCCTTAGAATTCACACATCTCGATAAACAAGGCAACGCTTGTATGGTAGATGTTGGTGATAAAACAGCAACAAAACGTGTTGCAATTGTGGAGTGTAGGGTTTTTGTAAATCCAAATACTTTAAAGTTGTTGAAGGAAAATGCGCTTCCAAAAGGCGATGTGCTTACAACCGCAAAGGTTGCCGGCATTTTGGCAGCAAAACAAACATGGGCACTCATTCCCATGTGCCATCCGCTTGCAATTACTTATGCCGATATACGTTTTAATGTTGTTGATAATCCACCTACTATTGAAATTGAAGCAGAAACACACACATACGATAAAACAGGCGTTGAAATGGAAGCAATTATTGCGGCTCAAATCACTGCTGCAACAATTTATGATATGTGTAAAGCAGTGCAAAAAGATATTTGCATAAGCGATTGTAGGCTTATTCATAAATCAGGTGGAAAATCTTTGTATAATTATACAGCATAAAAGATGCTAACTTTTATTTTGCTTTGCAAATACAAATATTTTGACACATATTTGCTTGCATAAATTATAAGAAAAAGATATTTTCAACATTATTACCTTTTTTGGAGTTTTTATGCGTTCTATTTTATATGTATTTATTGCATACCTTTTCTTATTTTCAAGTATAAGCCATGCTGCACAAACACGAGTAATCGCAGTTGTAAACGGTGATATGATTTCATCTTATGATCTTGAACAAAGGTCTTTACCGATTTTGCAAAGTATGGGCATAAGCCTCACAGACAAGAAGAAAGAAGAGCAAATTCGTCAAATTCAAATGGATTTATTAAACCAGATGATAGAACAAAAAGTTTTGGTGCAAGAGGCTGCAAAAGAAGGAATAGCAGTTTCTGATGAAGTTATTGATAGAGAACTGCAAGCTCGCATGCAAAGCATGAACCTATCTGAGGCAGAATTTTTTAAAGAAGCTGCAAAAAATGGTTTAACCGAAAGCGTTATGCGTGAAGATATAAGAAATAATCTATTGCTTCAACAGCTTGTATCAAAAAATATTATGCAGAAAATACTCATTGACGAAGAGCAAATTGAAGAATATTTTAAAGCTCACCCGGAAATAAAAGGCACTGATTTTAAATATAGAATTGGCTTATTGATTTACCCAAATAAGTCAACTGCAGAAAAATATGCAAAAGATATTAATGATGGCAAAATCTCTTTCAAGGAAGCTGCAAGAAAAGTTTCTGTAGGGCCAAACCCCTATAATAGCGGTGATATGGGAATGGCATCGGTTGAAGATCTTGCCCCCTCTCTTGTGCAAATTATTCAGCCAATGGAGCTTGGGCAGGTTTCTCCTCTCATCAACTTAGGCCCTAGCTTAGCACAAGTTATCTTGATTGATAGCACCTATACACCAGGTGATTCCATACTTGATGAACAAACAAAAGAACAAATAAAAATAGAGCTCAGAAGACCAAAATTTGAAGAAGAATATGCTGAATATACTGATAAATTAATGGAAAGAGCTATTATAGACAATAAATTTTAAGAGGAATATATGACTTTAGCTGAACTTGGAGCTCAATTTCGTGAAGCCCGCGTGCATAGGGGCTTAACTGCAGATGATATTTCTAAATCCATAAAAATTTCTGCAAAAATTATTCGTGCTATAGAAGACGGTAAGCGTGATGAATTGCCTGAACTTGTATTTTTGCGTGGTTTTATTAAGTCGTATGGAATTTTTCTTGGATTTTCTTCCACGGATTTGCAAAAAGCTCTTGACCACCTTGACGCACAAGACCCGAAAATTTCTGCAAGAGGGGCTGAGGGTTATGGAAAATTTACCTTAGCTCAAAAAGAAGTTCAAAATAAAGGCAATAATAAAAAAATATTTCGAGCTATTTTTGTGCTTGTGATCTGTCTTGTTTTTTTTATTGTTATTCAATTTATAAATAAAGAAGATGAAAATTCTGAGCAAGGTAACGCTCAAATTGAAAATTCACAAAACGAAGTAAACGTAAATAAAACACAAGAAATTGAAGAAATAGCCGAAGAGCAAGGCGAGGAACTTCAAGAAGCTACTCAAGCAGAAGAAAATCTTCTTGAAAGCCAAAGTGTGGAAGAGCAAGTTGATCTTGTCGAAGAAAATAATACTGTTGATGCTTTAGCTCTTGATACTATCAATGAAGTAGACGTGCTTGATGAAATTGCCCTTATTACTGACACAGCAGATGTTCAAAACCTTGAAAGTGAAGAGCTTGAGCCAAGTGCAGAAGTAGTGCTTGCCGAAAATATTGAAAGCATTGATGTGCAGCCAAATGAAGAAATTGAAGTTGTTATTGAAGAAAATACAGAAAATATCATAGAAGAAGAAAGTGAAATTCCTGTTTTGGAAATAGCTCAATCATTTGGTTCAGGCAGTGAAGAAATTTTGCTTGATGCCTCAGAAGATTGTTGGATTAGGATTAATCTTGATAATTCAGGAAGAAGACAGTCTTTTACTTTAAGCAAGGGAACAAGAGCAAAAATAAACTTTAATACTAAAGCAGAAATTCGCTATGGCAACGCAGGCGGAATAAATGTTTATTACAAAGGTGAAAACTTAGGGATAGCAGGCGGCTTAGGTGAAGTTGTTACTGCAATTTATCCATAAAAATAAAGCTAACCCATTAGAATGATTATTATTGAAAGTTAAAATTAAAATTAAGTTTTATTCTCTTGACGAAAAGCTATTTAATCATTAACTTATATCGTGTAAAATAAAAACTAAGATTTTAGTTTATATAAATTGGAGGCTATATGCTACAAGTAACAGAAGGCGCTTTGAAAGAGCTTAATTCCTTTTTTGAAGGCAAAGAAAAACAGTCTATTCGTATTTATCTAGCACCGGGTGGTTGACGTGGGCCACGTTTGGCTTTGGCTCTGGATGAGCCTTTAGATGATGACGAAGTTATCAACCAACACGATCTTACCTTTGTTATAAACAAAGACTTATGGAAGGATGTTGAAGGTGTGAGCCTTGATGTTTCTTACATGGGTTTTGTTTTAGAGCCTACTAAACCATTTGCAAACGCAGGCAACTGTTCATCAGGCAACTGTGGCTCAAATTGCGGGTAACAAAGATAAATATACTATCTATAAAAGGGCTTATGCCCTTTTTTTATTATGAGGTTTTTTATGAAAACAAATGAAAATATATTTGAACGCATTTCGCTCAGAGAAATCTCTATAGAGCTTTCCCAAGTGGCAATGGGCAATAAAAAAGCTGATCTAGTTTTAGAAAATGCAAACTTTGTTAATGTAAATACAAGAGAATTATTGCCGCAAACTTCTGTTGCTGTGTATAAGGGCCGTATTGCCTATATTGGTAAAGATGCAGGGCATTGTATTGGCGAAAATACACAACTATTTGATGTAAAAGGCAAATATCTTGCTCCTGGTTTACTTGATGGGCATATCCATGTTGAAAGTTCTATGGTAAATGTAAGTGAATATGCAAAAGCCGTTATTCCGCACGGAACTACAGGAATTTTCATGGATCCACATGAAATTGCAAATGTTTTAGGGCTTGAAGGCGTAAGGCTTATGGTAGAAGAAGGCAAAAACCTTCCTATTAATATTTGGGCTGTTGTTCCTTCTTGCGTGCCTGCTGTTCCGGGTTTTGAATATACAGGTGCATCTTTTGGATTAAAAGAGATTGAAGAAGCCATGAAGTTTGATAATATTGCAGGACTTGGCGAAATGATGAACTTCCCGGGTATTATTTATGCTCAAGAAGAAACTCATAAAAAGCTTGAAATCACTTATAATCATAATAAAGTAGTTACAGGGCATTATTCGCACCCTGATCTTGATAAAGGCCTTAACGCATATGCTGCAAGCGGAATTTCATGTTGCCATGAATCTGTTTCAAAAGAAGATGCTTTAAGCCGTGCAAGATTTGGAATGTATGCACAAATGCGTGAGGGATCAGCTTGGAAAGATGTAAAAGAAACCATTAGAGCTGTTACTGAAAACAAAATTGACTCAAGATTCTTTCAGCTTGTCAGTGATGATTGCCATCCTCACACCTTGCTTGAGCATGGGCACCTTGATTATATTGTTTCACGTGCTATAGAAGAAGGGGTTGATCCTTTGGTTGCCCTTCAAATGGCAACTTTAAATTGTGCAACAAATTATAGAAAAGATGATGAAGTGGGCTCTTTATCTCCTTCAAAATTTGCTGATATGATTATTCTTTCAGATTTGAACACAATGAAAGTAGATGAAGTTTTTTATAATGGTGTTCACGTTGCAAGCGAAGGCAAAATGCTTGTGGAAATCGAAAAAGCACAATACCCAACATGGGCAAAAGAAACCATGAATATAGGCAAAGTGCTTGGTTTGGAAGACGTGAAAATATATCCCCCTAAAGGTTATGAAAAGCAAACAATTAAAGCTCGTGTGATGGAAGTTTTTGAAGCAAATGTTATGACAAAACATTTAATTGAAGAATTACCCATAGAAAACGGTTGTGTTCAAGCAAATCCAAGCGAAGATATTGCAAAGATGTTTGTTTTTGATAGGCATACAAAAAGTGGCACTAAAGGCTCTGGCTTTGTGAAAGGCTTGCAGCTTAAAAAAGGTGCGGTTGCTTCAACTGTGGCCCATGACGCTCATAATCTTATGGTGGTTGGCGTTGATGATGAAGACATGCTGATAGCCTTAAACGCATTAGTAGAGTGTGGCGGTGGTATGGTGGCTGTGCTTGATAAAAAAGTAATTGCTATAAACCCACTTGAAATTGCAGGACTTATGAGTAATGATAGTGTTGAAGAAGTGGCACAAAGAGTGGCAAAGCTTGATAGTGCATGGAAAGATTTAGGTTGTAATTTACAATCACCTTTTATGACAATGGCACTTTTACCTTTAGCTTGTTTGCCGGAATTAAGGCTCACAAACTGTGGTTTGGTTGATACACTTGATTTTAAATTTGTTGACTTATTTGTGAGTGAATAAAATTAAAAAAAACATATTAAAAGCCTAAAGTATATATTACATGTGCCGATAAGAATTTCGTAAAGGCCTTAATTAATCAATGCTTGCTATAAATAAAGGAGTAATATAATGACAGATATAACTGCAAAAGACTCCATAAAAGCTGCTCTTGAATCTCTTGAAAAATTAAATTTTGTAACCCAAAATCTAAGCACTTATTCTTATGCTCCAAAACAATGTGTTGATGATGATTTGAATAAAGTGATAGCAATAGAAAATAGAGCGTCTATGCAATTTGATTATGATGATATTGAGAATTTATTGAGAACCTTATTGAGCAACTACTATAAAGTAGAAGAGAATCATGAAGATTTGATAACATTGTAATTATTGTATTATTTATGCACTGCACGTTTAAAAAGAAAGCTAGAAGATTTTTCCTCTAGCTTTTTTTATTTTTATAAATAATCTTTATTTATTTTTTACAAGATCAAGTATAGGGCCGGTGATTGCACCTGTATATTCGGTTAAAGTAAGATATTTATTCACATTAATAAATTCTTCTTTTGGTTTTTCTTTTGCTTGGAAATAAAGTAAATGTATAAAACAATTCGGAAATTTAGTGTTTATCCTAACAAGATACTCAATAAGTTTATCCTTTGAAAGTTTTCTGTTTTCAGTTGAAAGCATATCAAAATAAAGCAAGAGAACACTTTTAGAATGAGTTAGAGTGTTTAAAAAACGCTCAATTCTTCTGTCATATTTTTCTTTTGCTTGTGCATAACCCTCATCAAAGGGAATGTCTTTGAGAATATCATGATTGAAAGTAAGGCCATTTTTCATGTTGATATACATATGATAGGCTTCAGAAGGGCTTAATTCCGGACCTAAAGTAAGGTCTTCTTTATCAATGAAGCCTGCAAAGTCATTCAAGATTAAATCAAACCTTGTTTGAAGGTTTCCTCCGCAAATCCAGTCAAAAGGTGATGAGAATTTTCTTTTGTCCACATCATTGAGCATAGAGGCAACAAAACAAGCTTCACCAAGAGAGATGATATGTTCAAAGGTTTTTGTTTTCATACTGCTTCCATTACTTCATAGCATAATAGGTGCTTCGTGCAGCAACAACTTTGTTGATATATCTTCTGGTTTCTGGGCTTGGAAAGTGAGTTTGGATTTGCTTATACACTTCGTGTGGCTGAAGCTTATTTATGTTTGCAAAAGCTTCCTCACCATAGCCAAAAATTTCAAGCACTCTTCTTGATCCACCATTGTAAGCGGCTATCATGCAATATTCACGGCTTAATGTGTTTTCAACTTTATTGAAGTGCCTTGTATTTAACAAGTGCAAATAAGTTGTGCCATATTTGATATTTGTTTCTGGATTATGCAGCATATCCGGCCTGAGGGGTTTTGTGCTGTTGAGATATTTATGCACGTCAAGCCCGGCAGAAGGAAGCACAATTTGCATAAGTCCGTGTGCATTCATGACGCTCACGGCATTTGGATTAAAGGCACTTTCAACATGAATAATAGCTAATATAAGTGAGGTTGATAAGCCATATTTACGCGCTTGCTCTCTAATAATATCTGTATAGGCATTTGCTCTGCTTGGAATTGGTTGCTTTTGTAAAGCAAGATCTTTAGGTAAATTCCTATAATCAGTAAAGAAAGGGTTGGTTACTTGCTTTGTAGGAAGCACAGGTAAGCAAAGTGAACCGGTTGTGAAATTGCTGCTGACTGCAATCACTGAAGGCATAGGCTGTGCACTGTGTTCAATTTGAGCATAGTGTTTTTCCTGCACTTCGATTAAAGGAGAAATATGTTGTAAGATGTCTAATTTAAATGCAAAGTCAGTTTCTGAAATCCCTGTGGGCAAAGAATACGTGTGATGAAATTTCTTGTCATGAAGTTTTGTAATTTCTTTTTTGCCTTGTGAAGTCAAAAGGCTGACAGAGCTTTGATCAATATCTAAATGATTAAAATTTTCATCAAAATGAGCGTGGCTTGTATTTAATGTTTTATCATCAAGTTTATATCTATAGATAAAAGTATTTTGAACGCTATGATCAAAAGGATAACGAGTTGAATTATGGTCAAGTGCGGATCTTTGTTCGTAAAGTGCAACAACAGGTGCCGGAGTGAATGCGGTAAGACTTGCAAATAAACTAACAAAAATAAAGAAAGCAATTATTTTTGTTTTTTTCATGATAAACCTCTTCTATAAGTGTTGATACTTTTTTCTTAGAATTTTGTCAAAAAATTGATGTGTAGAAAACACACTTAGCTTTTTGCAATTTATATGCCACAAATAATATGTGGTTTTAATAAAAAATAACACTTTTAGAGCTTTTTTAATATAAAGCAGTTTATTTTAGCAATAAATTCATTAAATAGCAAAAAAAATAATTTTTTGATATTGCAAATAATTAAGCTTTTTAAATAAAATAGTTATATGAGAATGGTAATGATAATTCCATAAAAAGATTGACATTTTACATAATGTTACACTATAATACAATTTGTTTGATTTTATTATAAAGAAATCTAAAAGGAAAGTTTTTATGCAGGAAGAAAAAAGTATACATCCGCGTATTTTGATTTTAGAGGCTGATAATAAAATAAGTGAAGAACTTAAACTTTATTTTGAAGAATATAATTATGATGTTTCAGCAATAGAATTAGGTGAGGAAGTTTTAAGCCTTATCCTTAAAGAAGAGTATGACTTGCTTATTCTTGGAACACAGCCAAAGGGTATTGACAGTTTTGAACTTTGCAAAAAAATTAGAGAAAATTCAATAATACCTATTATTTTTATTTCAAAATTTGCAGAAAGTGCAGACAAGGTTTTAGGTTTGGAAGCAGGGGCTGATGATTATATGGCAAAACCTTTTGAAAAAAGGGAACTGCTTGCAAGAATAAGGGCTTTATTAAGGCGTGTTTCCTACAAAGAAAAACAAAGTACAGCAGTTGTTGCAGCCTATAGATTTGGTGATTTGGTGCTTGATTGCAGGTCAAGGCATCTTATCCATGAAAAGAATATAGAAGAAAAAGAAATGATTGAATTAAGCGGTGCAGAATATAGACTGTTGAATTATTTTATTTTAAATGTGCAAAAAATTCTCTCTCGTGAAGAGCTGATTGAAGTGATTCAAGGTAGGGCATCTGTTTCTGAACGAAGTCCATTTGACAGAAGTATAGATGTGCAGGTAAGCCGCTTGAGAATGAGGTTGAAGGATAATGAAAGAAAAGTAAAGCTTATAAAAACAGTGAGAGGTGATGGCTATATTTTCACAGGAAGCGTTCAACACTTAGAAAGCTATGAGATAAATATACAGCAAGAGAGCCTTTAACTATTTTGTTTGAGAAATTCAAAATTACCTTGCTTAAGTAGTGCACTATATAGAAAATACGCAAGAGCAATTTTTATCATATCCGGTATAATAAATGGTGCGGCAGCGAAAGTAAAAGCTTTTTGTAAGCTAATATCAAGAATTTCTTTAAGCCAAAGAGTGCCGCATGTATAAAGAAAAACAAGTGATAATACTAGAAAAAAGCAAGTTTGAATTAAGTTTTTCCCCTTTGCCATTCCTGCAATAAAAACAGTTGGGGCGAAAGCTAATAAAAATCCGCCTGTAGGAGATAAAAAGGCGGCCAAACCGCTTTTTGCTCCTGAAAAAAAAGGAAAGCCAATAAGCCCTAAAAAAAGATAAAAAAGAACTGCTAAACTTGCTTTTTTACTTCCTAATATCAAGGCACATAAATAAAGTGTGAAGGTTTGCATAGTAAAAGGCACAGAACCTATAGGAAAAGATAAAAAGGCGGAAACAGCAATAAGAGCTGTAAAAAAAGCAAAGTAAACAAGTTCTTTTATTTTAAAAAGCGTCATTTATAAGTTCCTTAAAGTTTTTTCTGCTTTTGCGGCAGCTTCAGTTTTTCCTTGCAATTGTAAAGCTTTTACATAAAGCTTCCAGATTTCTCTATCTTTTTGCTTTCTGTTCATAATTGGTGCAAGTAATACAGCCGCTAGTGAAGGATCCTCATTGTTTTCAAGGTAAATACGAGCAAGAAGTAGAAGGCTTTTTTGATCGTGTGGTGCATAATGTAGTGCAGTGTGCAGATATTCGCGTGCAAGTGTTGGATTATTTTCTTCAAGAGCAAGAAAGGCTAATTGCCTATAAGGTGTTGAAAAGTTAGGATGAATTTCTAAGGCCTTTGTGTAATATTCTTTTGCTTTTGAAGGATTATTTTGATCTTGAGAAATTTGCCCAAGCTTTAAAAGAGCAAAAAAAGCAAATTCATGTGATTGCAAACATTCTGTGTAATACTTTATAGCCTCATCTTTTTCGCCAAGCTTTTCACAAATTCCACCTAAGTTATAATAAAGAGAAACTTCTTGAGGGCTAAGTTCTAAAGCTGATAAAAAAGAATTCTTAGCATCAGCATCTCTTGAAAGATTAGCTAATGCCAAGCCTAATGAAGAGTGTGCTAAAGTATTTTTGTTATCAAGCAAAAGTGAAGCTTGGTATTCTTGCACGGCTTCATAATAAAGGCCTTGAGTTGCAAACTTATCAGCAGATACATTAAGTGCAACTGAATCACAAAAAGATATTTTAGGGAATTCCAACAACTTTGCACATTCATTAGCTTTTCTGGCATTTTCAACTGCATCGTTTACTCTATAATGCAGTAAAGGGTGCTCGGCAATCCCAAGTGCAATGTTTTGTTGTAAAGCTTCTGAAACCTCATATACAAATTTTGTATAGGCCTCAAAATAATCATTTTTGGAAAACTTTTCATTCAAAGGAGTGCACAAAATAATTGAATGTTGCCCATAGGCTGAAAGTAAACAGTCTTTTCCAATATCAAGCCCTAAAGGTTTTGCAATATGCTCATAAAAAAAGTGCACACTTTCTGAAAGTATATTTTGAAAAGGAATACTATTGTCTTTATTTTCTTCAAAGCTTAGAAGAGCTAAAACAAAAGATGGGTGTGCTTGCCTAAATTCTGAAAAGAAAAAGTGAAAATCTGAATATTTATAGAGCTGTGTATGACTATCTTTTTCTATAGCAGAAGATAAATCTTGATGATTTGAAGATGTTTTAAGCCCATAGTCAGCAGGAAGCCTGATTAATGTATCACCTTTTTTAAAAGAATAAGCAGGATCATAGATAAAGCTTTGTTCAGCAATAGAATATTCTTCAGAAATTTCAACAAGGTGAATTTCACCTTTATAAATTTTTTGTGTATCTGAAAAAAGCTCATTCTTTGTAAGATCGTCTTCATATACAGAAAAACGCATAATATCTTTAAGGCCTGCATTTCTTCCTAAGTTAATTATACATTGATTGTGTGATAAAAGCTCTATAATATTCCCTCCTTCTGAAAGCAGAAGGCTGAAAGGAAGAAAAGTTTTTTGTTGATCTTTAGCCCTTTTAGCAGCTGTTTGGGCTTTTGCTATAAGATGATAAGCAAGCTCTTCAGTGTTTTGGATTGTTGTAAAAGAATCATAATCTTGAGGGAAAAGAATATAACTTGCATGAACAGAAGTTGAAATATTTTGAGTTTTGCCTTGTATACTTTCAGGAGCAATAAAAGATAGCGCTGAAGCACTGAGGCATAGAGAGTTTAAAAATGAATTTAGCTCTGCTCTGTTGTCAAGAATGTCTTCATCAATAAAAAAAGCACAATCATATGAATCGATACGCGACAAAATTACATCATGTGGAAGTTGTTCCAAAAAGTGCAAAACAATATCATCAAGGCATTTTTCAGCAAAAAGATAGCCGTATCTTTTAGCTATTGACGGTAAGTGTGCTAAGTGTAAATAAACCACACCTGCACAGCCTTGTGTTAGGAAATTAGATTTTGAAAAGTCAGGTGCGCTGCTGAAATCTTGACGCATTTTATCAACTTTTTCAGCCAGTCTGTCAATAAGCATATATTGCGTATATAGCTCAGTACGGTTGTCATATTGCAAAGCTTTTTTGAAAACAAGCTTTTCAAGCACTTGATGGATAATATATTCAAGACTTGGCAAAACTTTTGCTAGCTTTTCTTTTTGCGGGTTACGAGCTAAGAAAATAGCTAAAGAATTATCTGAATTAATGAACTTTAATGGAAGCAAAAGCTTTTTTTCTTCTTCAAGATAAACGATTTTCTTGGTTTCTGTTGAAGTTGGAAAATATAAAGAAGCACCTTCACATTCCAAAAGAGGGACTAAGTCATTGAATAAATCGCTTTCAAATTTTAGAAGATCGCGTTTTGTTAGTATATTATGTTTTTCCATGCCGTATTTTTAACAAAATATAGGAATTTTGCAAGCTTTTTTGCATATGAAAAAGTAAAAATATTTTTAAAAATTAAAATATAAAATTAAAAGCTTGCACTTTTTTTAAAAAAGGTGTATTTCTCTTTGTCTTAGCAAGAAAGAGTTTGCTTTTAACGCTTTTTACACCATTTTGGTGTTTATTATAGGAGGCTTTTATGTCTAAACAATGTGAAGTATGTGGAAAATCACCACAGGTTGGTAACTGGGTAAGCCATTCAAATATCAAAACAAAAAGACGCTTTATGCCGAACCTTCAATCTGTGCGCCATCAATTTGCTGACGGACAAGTGAAAACAGTTCGTGTTTGCACACGCTGCATTCGTTCCGGTGCTGTTGTAAAGCCAGTTGTTCGCAAAGTTAGCGAATAGTCATCTTTCCCAAATTTGAACATAAAGGGGAGATTTTTTGATCTCCCTTTTTTGTGTTTAAAAAAGATGAGCTAACAAAGCTTTAACGAACGCAGCAAGAACGATGTTTCTTGCAAATGAAGATTTTGTGCTGAAAGCCAAAATCTTTTCTAATTTAAGGCATATATTTTGCATAACACTGTATTATAAAAAATAAGTGTCAAATTTTCCTCATAAAAGGGAAAGGGTGAAAAATATGTCGCAAATTAATAATTCATTATACGCAAGTTCATTAAATTCTTTATGGACGCCACAAGTGGATGAATCAAATTCTGAATCATCAAAATCTACTGCAAATTCAGCTATATCTACAAGTGCACAAAAATCAGCTGCAAATAAAGCCTATGGCATAACAAGAAATGATCAACTTGCAGAAGCTGCTAAAGCCGCTTTTGAGGGATTGGGTTTAGGTGCAAATAACAAAATAACTTTCGGCAAAATTGAAGAATATAGAGCGAAATTGCAGGAAGATTTTTCACAGAAAGTGAAAGATGGTTTAAGTGAAGCCGGTGTGAGTGATGAAGCTATCTATCAAGTTGTTACAAAATATAATTCTGAAGGCGTTGAAATTATAACTGATTCAGCTGACAAGATGAAAATAGAGCAATTTTTCCGAGACAATCCTGAATTAGTTGAAGAATTCAAGCAAATTCAATATCTTGACAATTTAGATAGAGCGGCTTCCATGCAAGATATCAGTGCTAATGTAGCAATGTCTAAAATGCAGCTTCAGTCAATGTCAAATCTATTTAATACAAATCCTGCTTCAAGCATTATGAGTGCAGGTGCAGACGGAAGCTATTTTGGAACGGGGCTTGCCACAATTGTATAATAAATTCAAGGCTTCTTTTGAAGCCTTTTTTGTTGATAGAGATGATATATACAAATACTTGCAAAGTAGTGATAAATAGATTAAATAAAAAACATGAAGCAAGAAGGTTTTATATTTAAAAAAGCAATACTTGTTGCTCAAAGCGATGCACATGTTTCTATTGAAAGAAAAGCATTGAGAAATGCCGGTTTTAAGCAGGTGTCTATCTTTACGTCCGGCATTGATTTAGCCTATCACTTATCAGAAGTTCACCTTCAATCGCTTGAACGTGAAGATTTAATTTTTTGCCAAGCAGAGTTTCAAGATATGAACTGCATTGAATTTATTCATCTTATGCGGCTTCATCCCCTGTTGGCACATCAGCCTTTTATTGCTATTGCCGGAAATCAAGAAGAGGCTTTGCTTTTTGAAAAAGAAGGTTTTACTTTTTCTCTTTTACGCCCTCTAGACATGAATTCTATACAGAAGGCAGTTGCCGATTCTGAATATTTTATGAAAAAAGAAAAGACACGTTTAGCAAATAGTTTACAAAGCGATGAAGACTTTGAAAATGCCGCTGACAGTCAAAAATTTTATGAAAAACTTGATAGCCTTACAGCAAAAAGAAAAATGGCCACTGAAAAGTTGACGGCGCTTGATGCTTTGCACGATGCAATGCAGCTTATACGTGAAGGGCAAGAGCAAAAAGCAATGCCTTTGTTAGCAAAAGCCAGTGTTGAAGAACATACAGCACCAAAAGTGTTTGAGGCAATGGCAGGTATTTATACTAAACAAAAAAATACTACACAGGTTGAAAAATATTTGAAAGAAGCCATCAAAGCACATGCTATGATAGCCTCATTTGAGCGCATGCGAGACCTTACTTTTAAATATAAACAAAAGTTTCCCGATAAAGTAAATCCGTTAAGCGAAGATTTTGTAAAAGTGTTTAGGGCAGGTGAAGCAAAATTAAAAAATATTTGCCTTGCCTTGTTGGTGCTTGATGAGCTTTATCCTGCAAAAAAATACTTTCAAGAACTTTATAGTCAAGCCTTAGACTTTGGCAAGAAAGAGCTAATAGAAACAATTCGTTCAACATCCGGAAGAAACAATGACTTTCATTCTGACTTTGATAAACTTGAAAGAGAAAAAAACGAGAAGCCCAAAAAATCTTTATTCAATAAAAATGAAAATATTCAAAGCCCAAAACAGCTTGAAATAGATAATAAATCAAGTCAGGCAGAGCTGTTACATGAAAGTATCAAAGATAAAAAGTGGGAAGAAATTGGCAAAGTTTCAATGATTGACGAAGGCAAGTCTTTAGACTATTCTTTCTTGGAACCACAATCACAAAATATGTTTATAGGCATAATTAAAGGCACACATCAACTCTATAAACAAATGAACAAAAAAAATAAAAAGAGAAAATAAAGTGAAAAAGATAATAAAATTTATACCCTTGGCCTTGTACTTGCTTACAGTACAAGCTCAAGCAAATACACGCTATACATTAATGGATAAAGATCAAAATAACAGCGTTGATATCAAAGAGTTTCTCGAAG
>CAYJHJ010000005.1:0-4528 GCA_964370095.1 uncultured Desulfovibrionaceae bacterium
TCTAAACCAACAGCATTTCGTTTAATGCTCCCCCGGCAGGAACCATTGGATACACGTTTTCTTCTTCTGAAACTTTAACGTCGATGATGGCAGGGTTTGGTGAAGCAAGGGCTTTTTTCAAGGTTTCGGCTAAATCTTCTTTATTTGTGATTTCATAGCCTTCTGCACCATAGGCTTCTGCAAGAAGCTTAAAGTTTGGTTGATCCTTCATTGGAGTTGCAGAATAATTCTTTTTATAGAATAGTTCTTGCCATTGACGTACCATTCCGAGATATGAATTGTTGAGGATTAAAATCTTTACAGGAAGCTTTTGGCTTACAGCAGTCATAAGTTCTTGAATATTCATTTGAATTGAACCATCACCGGCAATGTCAATAACTAATTTATCAGGGAAAGCACATTGAGCACCAATAGCAGCAGGCAAGCCATAACCCATTGTTCCTAAACCGCCTGAGGTGAGGAAAGTGCGTGGTTCAGTAATATTAAGAAATTGTGCTGCCCACATTTGGTTTTGCCCAACTTCTGTTGTGTAAATTGCATTTCCTTTAGTTATTTTTTGAAGAACTTCAATAACTTCTTGCGGTTTTATTTCAGTTTTGCTTTTGTGATAAGTGAGAGGAACTTCTTTTTTCCATGCAGAAACTTGATCTATCCAAGAAGAGTAATCAGGCTTTACATCACTTGTTTTTTCATTAAGATTTTCAAGCAATTCCTTGAGTGCCTCTTTGCAATCGCCCACAACAGGAACATCAACCGCAATATTTTTACGTATGCTTGTTGGGTCAATATCTATATGGATTATTTTTGCTTTTTTAGCAAAAGTTTTTACTGAGCCTGTTACCCTGTCAGCAAAACGTGCTCCAACAGCAATGATTACATCAGAGTTTGAAATTGCATGGTTTGAAGCATATGTGCCGTGCATGCCGACCATTCCCAAGAAAAGCTTTTCATCACCGGGGAAAGCCCCAAGCCCCATAAGGCTTGAAGTTACGGGAATTGAATATTTACCTGCAAGCTCTTTTATTTCTTCAGAAGCGTTTGCAATAATAGCGCCGCCACCCACAAGAATCAATGGAGCTTTTGCTTTTAGAATAAAATCACAAGCTTTACGAATTTGATGAGGATTTGGCTTTATTGTAGGATTATACGAACGCATATATACGCTTTCAGGATAGTCAAACTCAATTTTTTGGTTCATCATATCTTTTGGTAAGTCAATAAGCACCGGCCCTGGTCTGCCGCTTCTTGCCAAATGAAAAGCTTGCTTAATGGTAATAGCTAATTTACTGATATCCTTTACAAGAAAGTTATGCTTTGTGCATGTGCGTGTGATACCAATAATATCAACTTCTTGGAAAGCATCATTTCCTATAAGATGCGTATGAACTTGCCCTGTTAAAACTACCATAGGAATTGAATCACTGTATGCAGTTGCAATGCCTGTTACAGCATTTGTTGCACCGGGGCCAGAGGTTACAAGACAAACACCAACTTTTCCAGTTGCCCTTGCATAACCATCAGCAGCATGGGCTGCACCTTGTTCATGCCTTACAAGTATGTGGTTTATTTCAGGATGATTTGTCAGTTCATTATAAAGATCTAACACCGCACCACCGGGATATCCAAAAATTGTGTCGATACCTTCTTTTTTTAAACTTTCCAAAATAATTTGACAACCGGTCATTTTCATAGCAAGTCCCTCGATTTAGGCTTATTTATATAAAATGTAAAAAAACACTATAATTTGTCTTCAAAATAATGTCAACTTTATCTCGTAAAAAGAAAATAATTATTTTAAAGATAGATATTAATTTGTAGGAAGCAATTTTAATGGTGCAGTAATAATATTTAAAACACCGCTTCCTATTGACTGCAAAGCTGTGGTGAAAGCTTTAAGTATTCGCACTTCTAAATCAGGTTCAGAAAGCGAACCATTGATATCTATTGGAATAGAGGCAATATCCGCGTAATTCACATTACCTTTAAGGTCTAGCTTCCAATTTGGCAAATCAATTTTTGCATTGCCTTGAAAATTTAAATCGCCATTCATCGTGATATCAGAGCTTGTGATAATTCCTTCTCTTATCGTTGAACTTAAAGAAAAAGTTGAAAAATAAGTTTTGCTTTTTGATTTATCTATTAATGAGGGTAAAGGATAAAAGCTGTCTTTCTCGGCTTTTTTTTCAGCATCAACAAAATAGCCCTGCTGAGCTCTTAGTATTGCATAGCCATCTAAGGTATTGACAATATCAGAATATATTGAAATTACATTAGATACTGAACCTTCCGTAAAGCCTTTACCTGCAATAATTAAATTATCACCCCTTGCTTTTGAAAGCGCCTGCAAATCAATTTCTTGTGCTTTCCATTTTGTGTCAAAAAGCATATAGCCAGAATAAATTTTACCTTGCATATCTAAAGCCATACTTCCTGACGAAGGAAAAGAAGCTGTTGAATTTATTTTTATTGTTCCGCCATTTAAAGAAAAAGGTATGTTTGCCCTAAGGAAAGGATTTTTTAAAAACCAAAGTTCATCAGCATAAATATTTCCTCGAACTTTAATTTTTTGCAAGAAAGCAAGAGGAATTTCTTTTTGTGAGGCAAAAGGTGGTGTGTTCTTTTTTCTTCCTTCTTGAGTTGTTGTGTATCTATCTATATTAATTTTATCTATATTAATAAATAAGTGCGAAACATTTTTCTTTGAAAAGTCATGGCTTAGTTCAGCTGTAAAATTTGTATCATCTAAGCTCCCTTTAAGATTTTTTGATGTAAATTTTGAGTTTTCATATTCAAAAGGAACTTTTAAATTGAGATATGAATAGGCAAATTTATCCTTCAAGTTTGTTTCAAGAAGTTTGTTCTCATAAAGAAAGTCAATAAACTTTCTATGAATTAAATCTATTTCACCTGAAATTTTAGTATTTTTAAAACTCTCAACCTTTACATCGCCAAAGAAGGAAAAATTATCACCGTCCGCATCAATATTATTATAAGATATATTTTCAAGAGGATAATCAAAACTTAACTCACCAAGAGTTTTATAATTTAGAGCATAAGGCTTAATCATATTTATTGAAGCTACAGTCTTATTATCTGAGATTTTTTGCAATTCAACAGTAGTCCTATCGAATATAGCATCAAAATTGGGCATTTCAACCAAAGCTGAATATGAAGAAGTTTGAAGATTGATTAAAGCATTGCCTGTGAAGTTTCTGAACTTTGTATCTGCCTTATTCTCCTTAACAATTTCATTCCCATTAATTTTTGCATCTATATTCAACAAATTAAAAGAATGTGTTCCTTTTTCTTGCCTAAAAAAGCCATTTTCCATCTTTACATTCGCATTACCGGTCATTTTTGTAAAAGCTTGATAGAGATTATTTCCTTTTCCTGCAAAATTAATTTTTGCATCAAATTTGCCTTCTATTATTGGCTTTGCAAGAAAAGGCTCTAAAATTTCTTTTGATGAAATTTTGCTTGCGTCTGCAACAATATTTATTGAAGAGCTTGCCAAAAAAGCACTTGCGAAAAGCTTGCCTGAATTCATATCATTAACATCAAGGTCTATTTTTACCATATCTTTTGAAGGATAAATCGCACTTTGCACACCCTCCCCTTCAAATTTATAGTACTTAATTTTATTTGCTTTTATTCCAACTCTATAGGTTAAAGTGCTTTTTCCCTCAGTATTCTCAGATGATGAGGGCAAATTTTTAATTTCTGTATCAAGATGAATATTTTTATATTCTAATTTTTTTTCTGCATTTCCAAGAGGTTCCGGGAAAATTGTATCGAGGTTGATTTCATCTGTTGAAAAATTTAAGTCTAGCAAATGATTTTTGGCAAAAGTATATTTTGCTACGCCTTCAAAATCATATATCCCTAATTTTGCATTAAGGTTATTCGAAAAAATTTTATTTCCTTCAAAGAATAAATCACCTGTTGCAGAAAGATTGTCTAATAAATTTGAAAGAGTGGGGCTTAAATTTCTTGAAAAACTAAACCAGCGGCTCAGCCTTAATCTTTTAACATCAACAGAAGCTTTTGCTTTAAATAAAGGATAAATTTCACTGATGTTTCCTGTGAAGAATAATTTTTCTTTTTCTATTTCAATCAAACCCTCTAAAACATTAATAGATTTAAAATCTGGATGTTCAAGTTTCGCTTTTAGTCTTGTATCAATATTTTGTGTGGGCAAAGAAAAGCGTGAAACAATTTCAACCTCTTGTATAAATGGCTTAATTACAAGATTATCGCTTATTTCAAATTGTGCCTTGCTTATAAATGAATTAATATTTGTTTCATCAAAGAAAAGAATATCGCTTTTCACTGAACTTTCAAAAAGAAATGAATTTTCATTAAAAATAAAATTTTCTAAAAGAACTATTGGCTTTGAAAATTCTAAAGAAAAGTCAGAACTATCTTCAATTACAAGATTTGGTGATGAAAGTTCAAGGCTTTTAAAGCCTTCCAAAAAAAGATCTAACGAGTCGATTTTATATTGTTTTTCATTATAATCTATTGTTAT
>CAYJHJ010000005.1:4538-16448 GCA_964370095.1 uncultured Desulfovibrionaceae bacterium
TAGTATTTTTTATAGCAATATTAGAGCTTTTAATTTCTTTGGGAATTGAATTTATAATTTCTTTATAATTTATTTTTAAATCTTGATTTTCAAGTTCATTGTTTTTTTGTTTTTTACCATCTTTATAAAAGTGAGAAAGTTCTATATCGGGATTTTGTAATATAATATCAGATAGTTGAGGATCAAATTGCAGAAGGCTTTTCCAATCAAGTGCGAAAGTAATTTTTTCAATATTAGATTTAATAGTGAGAGATTTTATATTTCTTTCAAAAATTAAATTATTAATACTTACACCAAACTTTGGCAAAAAATCAATCTCAATATCAGTAATTTCCACTTCTGATACTGTATATTTCGTGAGGAATTTTTCTAAACTCGGAATAATTTTAGCAGGTTGCAAGAAATTTAGGTAAAAGAACAAACAAGAGGTAAGAAACAAGCCCCATAGAGTTAAAAAAATATAATTCCACTTTGTTAATACAATTTTTGACATAATATTTTAGGTTGCTTATGAAAACAGCAAAAATTTTTATTGAAACCTCTATATACTAGAAAAAGTCTAAACATTCAAGTATAAGTTTTAAGAGATTAAAATTTTTTGCTATATTTTTTTATTGACATAAATTTTGCTTTATGGAAAAATTATAGAAATTAACCCACTAAGGGTCAACATCATAAGCAGTTTATTCTGCAAAGAGGTTTGTATGGCGAAAGAAGATGCAATAGAAATTGACGGTACTGTTCAAGAGGCTTTACCTAACGCAATGTTTCGTGTTGAGCTTGAAAATGGACACAATGTGCTTGCTCATATTTCAGGAAAAATGCGTAAATTTTATATTAGAATTTTACCCGGTGATAAAGTCAAGGTTGAACTTTCACCTTATGACCTCACGAGAGGTCGCATTACCTATAGAATGAAATAATTGTATCTTGCTCTATTTTCTCATTTTATTGAGAACTTTATTTGAATTCAAAAGCCCCTGACAGAATTTTCTGCCAGAGGCTTTTTTTGTGAGGTTTTTTTATCTTCTAAACTTTATATTGATTATATTGTGTGTGTGGGTTTAAAGCACAAACTGTAGCATAAGCATCTGCAAGCATTGCTTTTGAAGCTTTGCAAGAAATTGTTAATACTTTAGGGCTTTTCATGCTTGAAGGATTGATTATGTGGTGGCGTTCTTTTGCTTTATCAAAATATTTTTGATACGAACCTGAAGTAGCAAGAGCCATATCTTCCATAGCAAAAGAAGCTAATGCTTGATTTGGGTTTTCAGGGTTTTCAATGCCAACAATCCATGCTTCTTTTGCAGATTTTTTGCCTTTTACAATAATATCGCCGCCTGCATTAATGATATGATTTTTCACATTCTTTGCAATTAGAATTTCAGAGGCTTTATCAATAATATAACCTTTTGCAAGTGAATCAAGCGTAAGTCCCATGCCTGATCGTGTGAATTTAATAGTATTATTTTCAATTTTTAAAGCAGAAAGTTTTGAAAGTTCACTTGCATGCAATATATCTGATTTTGCAATATCTTGTGCCCAACTATGTATATTTTGATTTTGCTCAAATAAGTCAAGCATAGGTTTTACTAATGGGTTATAAACCTCATCAGTCTTTCTTGAAATTTCTACACTTTTATCTAAAACATAGATAAGTTCTTGAGAAGCATTAATTAATGCTCCTTTCTCATTCAATATTGAAAGCTCAGAACTTTTGTTATGCCTTGAAAAAATTTTCTCAAGTCTTTGAATTTCAAGCATAGCTGATGCAACAGCTTCATAGGCTTCTTCTTTTGAATTATGAGCAAGTGTAAAAGTAACCAATGTTCCCATTGCAAAATGCGTTTGCTTTATCATTTGACTTTCTTTATCCGCATGAGCAAGCACAGGCTTAGCAAAAAAAGTTGTACCTGCCAATGCAAATAATGATGAGCGTAAAAAATCTCTACGATTTTTCATCTTATTCCTTTGCCTCAGCTACTTCTGTAGCTATTTTTTCAACTTTAGTTTTTTTCTCTTCTTCAGCCGGTTTTTCAGGCATAACCTTGCCTTCGGTCCATAAAGATTTGAAAATTTGTTTTTTACAAGCTGCAACACAGGCTTCATAGCAATCCGGGCCATAAGCTAGGCAAACTTGATGATCGATTTTAATAACATTATTCACCATTTTAACAGCACCGGCCGGGCATTTTTTCACACAGAGCGTGCAAGAAATACAACCGACCTTGCACACTTCCATAACCTCTTTGGCCTTTGCTTTTGTTGAACAAAAAACCATAACTCTGGCACGTTTTGGTGTGAGCTCTAAAACCGAACGTGGGCATGCACCGATACATTTGCCGCAACCTATGCAAAGCTTGCCGTTCACCACAACCATATTATCTTCCAATTCCAAAGCGTTGAAAGGGCAAACCTTCACACAATCGCCAAGCCCAAGACAAGAATAAGGGCATGAATCAACCCCTAGGCCTGAGCCTAAACTTGCAGCAGAAGCACACGAAGGCAAACCTTGATATTCAAAACGTGTTGTAACAGCACCTTCAAGCTTCTCACAACGACGCACAGAAACTAAAGGATCTGATTCAGTTACAGCTTTTCCAGCCAATGAACCAACTTGCACTGCTGTATCCGCACTGCCTGCAACGCAAAGATTTGCTTCCACAGAAGGGTCTTGCACTACAGCAATTGCATAACCTTCACAACCAGCATAGCCACAACCACCGCAGTTTGCACCGGGCAAAGCGTCTAAAACAGCTTCAACGCGTGGATCTTCTTCTACATAAAATATTTTTGAGGCAGCAGCCAGAATAACTGCGGCAACAAAGCCAACACCAAATAAAATTAAAACTGATTCTAACATAGTCCTTCCCCTTCCTTAAATCATGCCTTTAAATGCCATGAATGAAAGAGACATTAAGCCTGCCATAATAAGCCCTATCGGTGTGCCTTCCAAAGATCTTGGCACACGGCAAGCCACTAATCTTTCACGTATGCCTGCCAATAAAATAAGGGCAAGCACAAAGCCTGAGCTTGAAGCAAGAGCAAATGTGAGTGCTGTGCCTAAACCATAACTCTCTCTTTGCACCAAAAGTGCAATACCCATAACAGCACAGTTTGTTGTGATGAGCGGCAAAAATATACCCAATGAATTGTAAAGAGGTGGAATTACTTTTTTCAAAAACATCTCAACAAATTGCACCAAGGAAGCAATAACCAAGATATAAAAAATTGTTTGCAAATATTCTAAGCCGAAAGGGCGAAGAAAGAATTCAGATAAAAGCCATGTGAAAAGCACAGCCATCATAGTAACAAAAACAACAGCTCCGCTCATGCCATAGGCTACGCCTTTTTCCTTAGAACAGCCAAGATAAGGGCAGTTACCAAGGTATTGAGCAAGCACAATGTTATTTATAAATATTGCAGAAATAAAAAGTTGAAAAGTGTCCATAATATTTCCTTATAGTTTGCTATTTCTTAGGTAATAGGCTTGTACAGTTCATGCAATTTGTGCAGCCGCCTGAAATTGGCGCAGGTGGTTCTTGGCCTTTAAGTCTTGCTTGAATATAGTTTATAAGGTTCATCAAAGCTAAGATAAAACCTAAACCTATAAAAGCACCGGGGGCTTCAACCATAACGGTTAATGGCTCAAACCATTCACCAAACATTTGATTGCCAAATAAAGTGCCTTTACCAAGAAGTTCACGTAATCCGCCTAAGAAAGTAAGCGATGCGGCAAAACCAATTCCCATGCCAAGCCCGTCAGCTATAGAAGGAAGCACAGGATTTTTATAGGCAAAGGCTTCTGCTCTACCTAAAATAAGACAGTTTACAACAATAAGCGGCACAAAAATACCTAATTGAAGGTATAATGTATACATATATGCTTGCATTAAAAGTTCAACAGAAACCACCAAGGTGGCTGAAATTGCAATAAAGCAAGGAACACGTACTTTTTTGGGGATTATTCCTCGTGCAGCTGAAATAATAAGGTTTGATAAAGTCAAAACAAATATAACCGCCATCCCCATGCCAAGACCGTTTTCAGCTGAACTTGTTACAGCAAGCACAGGGCAAAGCCCCAAAACCAAGCGGAATGGAGGAAGCTCTTTCCACAATCCTTTACTAAATTCTTTCCAAAGTGTTTGTAGCATTTTTTCCTCCTTAGTTCCAAGTTGCCAGAATTTGATCTTTAAGCATCATATATTCTTTAGTGGCATTTTGCACAGCAACAACAGCAGCTACTGATGATATGGTTGCACCTGCCAAAGAGTCAATAGTGCCACCATCAGAAGTTAGTGCAATAGTTTCACTTGGAATATCAATAAACTTTTTTGTATAGCTTTCTTCGCCAACCCTTGAGCCGAAACCCGGAGTTTCTTTTGTTATTGTGATACCTATACCCATAAGATTATTATTTTCAACATTAAAGCCCACCATAACACCAAGATCGCCGGCATAGCCGACACCAAAATTTTCTATGGCAACTCCTAAAAGTTTTCCGTCTTTTTTATATGGAAAAACCACAACTTCACGTTCAGGGTTGTCAGGTAAGGCAAATTTTTGTCTTTCAGCTAAAGGATCGTTGTCAGCATAAGGAAATACGCTCACAATAGCAGGGCTTTGCACAAAGGTAAGCACTTGGTTTTCAATGCGCTCCGCTGTGCTCATTTTCAAATATGATAAGGCAAATCCACTCATAGCACATATTAAAGAGAGGACAACCACCATTTTAATCATCGCAAGCATATATTTACTCCGTTATAATAGGTTTTCTTTTGTTGCCTTCAAGTAGCGGCATGATAAGATTTATCAGAAGAATTGCAAATGGAACGCCATCAAGCCAAATTCCGAAAGATCTGATAATAATCACTAAAAATCCGCCAAACAAACCATACACCAGCATGTTTATGCTTGTATTCGGTGAAGAAGAAAAATCGGTTGCCAAGAAAAAAGCCGCAAGCATTGTTGTGCCTGTGAGTAGGTGGAAAGAAGCAGGTGCATATAAGTCAGGATTTATCATATTAAAGATAGTTGCTGTTGCAGCAGTTCCTGCCAAAAATGCAACAGGGGTTTCCCAAGCAATAAGTCCACGAAGGCATAAGTATATTCCTGCAAGGAATAATAAACCTGTTTGCCCTGCACCCAAGCCACTTATTTGTTCCCCTAACAATAACTGCTGAATAGTAAATTCAGAAGCTTCGTAAGTTCCAAAATTTTTAAGCATGAATAAAGGGTCAACAAATTCAGTTGTTAGCTGTATTGTGTTGGGGTTGATGAAGAGAGGGAAAGACACTTGGCATAAAATATAACCAACAACAGGTGCACACAAAGGTGAAGAGCCCAAATCGCCAAAAGCCATTTTACCCATAATTATTGAAAAAGATGCTGCTAAAACCACAAGCCACCAAGGGGCAGCGGCAGGAAGCATGAAAGCCAATAATAAACCTGTGAGCACTGCTGAGAAATCATCCACTGCAATTCTTCTGCCCATTGCTTTTTGGCAAAGAGCTTCAGTGATAACACTTGTTGCAACTGATAAGCAGACCACCCTCAAAGCATCTAGCCCCCAAGTCATCACAGCCATAACAATAACAGGAATAAGCACTATACAGCTTTCAACCATCACACCTTTTAATGTTCTTCCAAAATGCCAAAAAGGAGGTGATGAAATGGAAAGCATTTGTTTTATATTTTGATCAGAATTCATAATCACTTCCCCTTATTCTTGTTCTGCTTCTGCCAAAGCAGACTTATCTAATGTTAATTCAGCAAGTTTGCTTTGAGCAATTTTTTGCTTTGCAAGGCGGATATATTGTAATACAGGTCGCCTTGTAATGCATACATAACCGCACATTCCACATTCAATGCAAGATTCGGCATACCAGTCTTCACAATGCTGTGTTAGATTAAACTCTGAATAGCGGCTTAGAGTGGAAGGCGAAAGATGCACAGGGCAAATTCTGTCACAGGCACCGCAGTTACAGCAAGGGCTGTTACCTTCAAGTTCAGGAACCGATTTACCGGGCACAACAAAAACACCGGTAACATGGCGTGGCACACCACGTTCAAGCGAAGAAATTGCTTCGCCACGTAAAGGGCCGCCCAAAATAACTTTATCACCTTCTTCCAAATTAAACTTTGCCACATCAAGCAAGTCAAGCACTCTTGTGCCTTCTTTGATGATATAGTTTCCTGCAAAAGTGGGGGTTGAAAGCGTTATCACGGTTTCGGCAAGCGGCACGCCTGTTTCCAAAACCCTTCCTAATGACCATAAAGTATGCGTTGAAACAATATCAACCTTTACACTTTTATCAGAGCAAGAAATTTTGTGCTTAAGCATTTGGTTTAAGCTATAAGGATAGGCAGGTTTTACTTCTTGGATTTCAACACCTGGTATAGGCGAAATTCTTGAACCTGAACTTACAATTAAGATAATTTTCTTTGGTTTTGAAATAGCTTTTTGAAATTCCAAACCTTTTAATACAGTTTCAAGGTGAACTGCAAGCAATGGTTCAGCCCACATAATTCCCGGCTCAGGGTTTAACCCGTTAATTACCAAAGTATCGCAAGGCTTTGCAACATCTTTCAAGTTGATACTTAAATTATTAAGAAAAGGAACACTTTCTTCGAATGTGCCTTTGATTTGTGAAAGTATCTCTGCCTCTGTTTGAGGTTTATATTTGGGGTCAACTTCTTCAGGTTCAACCAAAGATATTTTTATAAAACGAGGGGTTACGTCCGTAATTTTTCCTCTTACAGAAGAAAATATATGCCCTTTTTCAGGATCGTGGTTCATGGCTAGAAGCATTCCCGGAAAAATATCAGTATTTTTCTTCACTTCTTTTTCAAGCACGCAACCTGTATGTAAAATCACAAGTTGATCAACTTGTGGCCCATCGCTGAAGCGTTGCATCATTTTATGCACCAGCTTAAGTTTTGGATCTGCTAATAAGCGAATTTTTGAAATCATAGCTCAATTCTCTTTTTTAAAATATTTACTTATTTATGCAAAAAATTGCATAAACTTGCTCCATTCAATTAGATATGGCATTGTGCGCATTGATCATCTTCATATGGACCAACACCCAAATCTTCATGACAGCCCATACAACTGTTATGGAAAGCATCCATCCTGCTTCCCAAAAGGTCAGTAGGGCTTTCGTCGTGGCAAGTTGCACAAGAGGCTTGAGCAAAGTCCATCATAAAGTCAGGATCTGTTGCCAATTTTTCAGGATTGCTGACTTCATTATGACAAGCTAAGCAATTATCCATATTTCTTGTAAGTTTTTCGTGGTGGAAATTCGTATCAGGATCACTATCTTCAAATTGATAGTGATGGCAAGTTACACATTGAAGGTCCGTTGAAAATTCTGCCATGTGCATAGAGGCATAATCTTCGGATTTAAAATCAGCCCCATGGCAAGAGCCGCAAGCTAAAATATCCGCCTCGGCAGCAGCCGGATCAGTGGCGAATTCAATTTCATGGTGGCAAGATTCACAAGGCATGCCGTAATAGTCCGCATGAACGGCATGGTCAAATACAACAGCACCACCTGTGTTTTCCAATAAAACACGAATAGGAACTTCACTCACTTCTTCCTTAGGCATTAAATAACCTACTGCCCCAACAACAAGGGCAATAAGAAGAATAAACATAACTGGAACGTATCTTTTTTGCAAAATAAGTCCTCCCCCATAAAAACTTAAAATGTTATATATAATTCTTTGCTAATATATTAAAAGATAATATTTTGCAAAGAAAAAATCCTCACTTAACCCACATAGATTTTTGCTTTAAGCACTAAACCCACTCAACACCCAATGTGCAATTTGTTATCTTTATAATCGGAGCTGATTGTTGCCTTTTGAATTCAGCAACCTTCATTTTTTTCATTATTTCTATTCTTTCTTCTTGTGTGAAGCTGTGTTCAACCTTAAAAGGATCTTTGCCATTTTCCAGAACTTCCACCAAGAAGGAATCAAGCAAAGGATAATTCGGCAAAGAATCAGAATCTTTTTGGCCGGGTGCAAGTTCAGCACTTGGCTCTTTCGGCAAAGAACCATGTGGAATAATTTCTTTACCTTTATAAGCATTATACCAATGCGCCAAAGCATACACATCTTCCTTATATAAATCAGCTATTGGAAAAAGGGCAGCGCAAGTATCACCATATAAAGTGCAATAGCCCATACATTCTTCTGATTTATTACCTGTGCCCATAACAAAAGCAGGCAAGGCATTTGAAAGCCCCATAATCAAAACAGCACGCTGACGTGATTGTAAATTTTGAAGCATTAAAGAAGTATTATGCTCACTTGCATTATTTTCTTTGGCTAAAGGCAATAACAAAGCATGATAGGCATTCATGGCATCTTCCAAGGGAAGAATATAACTTTGAATTCCAAGATTTGTTGCTAATAGCTTAGCATCTGAAACACTATGAGCAGAAGAATGCGGTGAAGGCATCAAAAGCCCATAAACATTTTCTTTTCCAACGGCTTCAACGCATAAAGGTGCAACCAAGGCAGAATCGATGCCACCTGAAAGCCCCATAACAATTTTTGTTAAACCCGATGCTTTCACATGCTCTTTTATTCCAAAAACCAAGGCTTCAAAAATATCTTTATACTTATCTGCACTCAAGCCTTCAACTTTAGAAGAGCTTGGATTAGGCTCAGCCTTAAAACTGTCTTCTTCAAATTTCTTTAGCCTTTTAACCAAAGTGCCATTTTCATCATAAAAAAATGATTGCCCATGGAAAAGCAAGCCTTCATTGGCGTAAACTGAATTTAATAAAACACAAGCACTTTGTGTTTCTGTGGAAATTTTTGATAAAAGCTCTTCATTTTCTTTTTGCAAGTTAATTGTAAAAGGCAAAGAATTATAAAAAACATTCAAATCAGCTTTTTCATTGTTCTTAAAATCAGAAGGGTTATTATAAAAAGCTATTTTCTTACCATGAACGTGAAGCATTTGTGTGAAAGAATATTGTGAAGCTTTACCTTCAAAAATTATTTGAATTGAGTTTTTTTCTGAAGAAATAAGAATGAGCTTGCTTGGTAGTTTTTCAAGTAAGCCTTGCATAGAATCATTTCTTTCTTTTTCAAACAAAATGGAAGATGAAGAAAAAGGTGCTTTACAACTATCAAAAAAGTAAGGGGAAAGAAAAATAAAATCGCCCTCAGAGGCTGTAGAGGCAAAATCTAACAGGTTATTAATTCTTTCATGAATATTTTTTTCTGTGAGCTTTGCTTGATAAAATAAAAACATAAAGAATACTCCTTACGAGTAGGTATATTACAAAATAGATATACATGCAAGTTATATCATTTTTTTCACATATTATAGTATTTCCTTATTTTACTTCTTTTGAAACAATTTAATATTTTCGCTCTGAAAGCAGAAATGAAAATTTGACTTTTTTGTAAAAAAATTCTATTTTATCACAAATTTTAAGTCTACCTACATTAATTAAAGGAAAACACTTTATGTCTCAACAAAATAGAACAAAAAGCGATCAACTGCCAAAAGCAGCAGCAGCCAATAAGCCTATAGATAAAAGCAGGCTGGATATAAATGAAATTCAAAAAATGAATCCAAATGAGCAAAAGGCCCTTTTGGCAGAGCTTGAGCAAGAACTTAAAGCAGAAACAGTTCAAGAGGCCGCTCCTTTATTGGAATTTGTTTTAAAGCATATTAAAACTCTTATAGCTCTTATTATCGTTGCTATCATTGCTATTTCCATTTGGGGTTTTTGGCAATGGAAGAATGAAAATACTCAGCAAGCTCTCACAAAAGAGTTTCAAAAAATCGTTTATATTCAAAATCCTGAACAAAAAATTAAAGCTCTTGAAGAATTTTCAAAAGACGCCCCGCAAAATTTGCAAATTGCCATCAATTTAGAAGAAGCTAATATGGCTATGCTTTCACACAATTATGCACTTGCCGTTACAAACCTAGAAGAAGCTATTGCACTTGATGACAACAGCCCTCTTTCTTTAGCTTTAAACCTCGCACTTGCAGATGTTCTTTTGAAAGATAATAAAGCACAAGAAGCTCTTAAGATTATGGAAGAATATTTAACTGTTGTTCCTGAAAATCTTTATACTGCAGCATTAGAAGAAGTTGCAGTTATTGCCGAAACTTTGGGCGATAATGAAAAAGCAATCACAACTTATAAAGAACTTCTTGAAAAAGCTGAAGAAAATTCCACTGCAAAATCATTTTATCTCTCACGAATTTCACAACTTTCAAAATAGAAGGCTGTATGTTGGCTTTATTTAATTTTTTAGAAACCATCCGGCTTTTGACGCATCAAATCAACTATGCCAAACCCTTACAAGCACAACTTAGTACTATTCTGGATATTTTGGCAAAAAAGCACGACTTTTTAAGGCCGCATATTGTGCTTTTTGAGCCACAAACAGGCATTTTAAAACTTCGTGTTGCTAAAGATACGCCACGGAAAAACCATGAAAATTATACAGCCGGCCAAGGCATAACAGGGCAGGTTTTCGCAACAGGAAAACCGATTATTGTTCCTATTCTTTCTGAAAATTCAACTTTTACAAGCCTTTTTTTTGAAAGAACACAAGAAGAGCTTGATTCATTGGCTTTTATTTGTGTGCCTATCTTTATGCACCCCATAACTGATGAAAATCCCTTTTTACCACGTGATGTTATTGGAACTTTAGGCATAGATTCACCTTCAAATGCCAAAGAAGATCTTGAAATTCGTTGTAAATTCCTTGAAGTTGTTGCAGATTTGATTTCCATGCAAGTGGCTTATTTGCAAAATATTTCTCAGCAAAATTCCTCTCTTCCACCGCAACACACCGATTTTTCTTCTGAAAAATTTGTTTTCATTACGCAGTCAAAAAAGATGAAGCTTTTACTTGAACAAGCAAATTCCTTTGCTCAAACAAATTTACCTATACTCCTCTATGGTTAAAAAGGCACCGGTAAAGAATACTTTGCAAGGCTTATACACGCACTAAGTTCTAAAAAATCATTGGCATTTAAAAGCTTTTACTGCAATGCTTTTTCTGATTCTGAAAATGAAGAAAAGATTTTAAAAGAATTTTGTGGTTACGTAAAAACAGCTTTTCCTCAAGCCTTGCAAACAACAAAAGGAATTTTTGAATCAGCCTCACAAGGCACATTATATATTGATTCTGTTGAGAAATTGCCCCTTATTGCACAAAAAATATTACTTAAAGTTCTTACAGAAGGCACTATTACCAGGCTTGGCTCAACTAATCCTATAGTTTTAAGTGTTCGAATAATTGCTTCAACTTCTCTTTCCCATTACGAACTAGATGAACTTATAAGACAAAACCTTTTTAATGAAGAACTTGCTTTGCGTTTAAAGTTTCAACACACAAGTCTTCCTCGATTGAAGGACAGAAAAGAAGATATTTTACCCTTAGCTGAATATTTCTTGAAAAAAGAAGCTGAAGAAAAGGGATTGAGTGAAATAAAACGTATTTCCTATCCTGCTATTGAAGTACTAACAAATTATAATTATTTAGGCAATATTCCTGAACTTAAATCAATTATTGACTATGCTGCCGCAAACTGCCTTGATAATGTTATAAGAACAGTTGACCTTCCTCATCCTTTAAAAAACACTTCAAGTGTAAACCATGAAAATGAACTTTCACTTACAGAAGCTGTTAATAACTTTGAAAAAGAAATAATTGTTGATGCTTTGGTAAAAGCAAATGGAAATATGTTTAAGGCGGCTCAAAGCCTTAAAACTTCTTATAGAATTATCAACTATAAAATAAAAAAATACCATTTGCACGCAAAGAAATATTCTAAAAGTCAAAGTAGTGATTAAATTCTGAATAAAGCCAAAATCTTTCTTATTCTACGTAAGCAAAGCGAACAAATCTTTAGCGAAC
>CAYJHJ010000005.1:16548-47727 GCA_964370095.1 uncultured Desulfovibrionaceae bacterium
TTTCACATAAATTGCAAGTGAGGATTTTGTGCTGAAAGCCAAAATCTTTCTTATTCTACGTAAGCAAAGCGAACAAATCTTTAGCGAACGCAGCAATTTTCACATAAATTGCAAGTGAGGATTTTGTGCTGAAAGCCAAAATCTTTCTTATTTAGAAACATTCCTTAGCTATTTCTATGCATAATTCTGATTTGTTGAGCGTGTAAAGATGAATACCCGGTGCACCAAGTTCGATAAGCTCTTTTATTTGCTTTATGGCATAAGCTGTTCCCATTTCTTTTACAGCCTCATCTCCGCCTTTTTGATGTGCTTCTTCAAGTTCAAAATAAAGATGAGCCGGAATATTTGCACCGCACATAGCCATAGTTCTTTTAAGTGAAGTAAACGATTGCACAGGCAAAATTCCGGGAACAACAGGAATATGTATGTTATAGCCCTGCAAAGAATTAACTAAAGCCACATATTCACGCACATCAAAAAATAATTGAGTAATAAAAACTTGTGCGCCTGCTATTGCTTTTGCTCTTGTATAGTGATGATCGAGTGCAAATGTTTTTGATTCAGGGTGCGGGGCGGGATAAGCTGCCGCTGAAATTCCAAGTTCAGGGTTTTCACCTTTAATAAAATGTATAAGATCTTCGGCATGCCTAAAAGGCTCTTTTGACCAATCAATTTCTCTATCTTTTGGAGGGTCGCCCCTCAAAGCCAAGATATTATCAATTTCTGCTTTTTTTAATGCCTTGATAAAATCCTTAATTTTTTCTTTTGAAGCCCCTACACATGTGAAGTGAGACATTGGCTCAAGCCCGGTTTTTTTCATGCGTGAAACAATTTCAAGGGTGGCATCTTGCGAAGAACCGCCTGCACCATAAGTTACAGAAGCAAAAAGAGGATCAAGCACTTTAAGCTTTTCAACAGTATTAAAAAAACTATCCCAGTTGTTAGGATCTTTTGGCGGAAAAAATTCAAGCGAGCAAAAAACTTTTCCTTTCTTTTGTTCTTCATTTATAAGATCGACTATACGCATAAAAACTCCTTCAGAACAGTCAAAAACTTTAAATCTTATTCAGTAATATATTAAAATATCTCTTTTGTAAATATCACTATATCAAGATATATTTATATGTCAATCTTTTTTTGATTTAAAAAACAATTTCACTTTTAATTAAATCATTTAATTTATTTAAATAAAAAATTAAAGATATTAAATCTCTTAGTTAGAGGGAGTTTTTTAGTTTTGGCACATTTCTTGTAATAAAGCTTATAACATTGGAGGTTAAAGCCATGAAATTGACATTAAAATTAATATTTACTTTTGCATTAGTCTTGCTTTTAGTTAGTCCCAGTGAGGCTGTTCGCATAAAAGATATAGCACAATTTTCAGGAGTACGCACAAACCAACTGGTCGGATATGGCTTGGTGGTTGGCTTGCAAGGCACAGGCGATTCACGAAATGCACCTTTCACAAATGCTTCATTGGTAAATATGATGGAGAAAATGGGTGTTGCAGTTGATGCTGATGCTTTAAGGGCTGAAAACGTGGCTTCTGTTATGGTTACTGCCGAACTTCCTGCAACTGCAAAAGCAGGCTCTCCTCTTGATGTAACTTTATCAAGCGTTGGCAATGCCGAATCACTTTATGGTGGTGTTTTATTGCAGACCACTCTCAAAGGTATTGACGGAAAAGTGTATGCTATTGCTCAAGGTTCTTTGATTGTAGGCGGTTATTCTTTTGGTGGTGAAGCAACAAATATTCAAAACAACACAACAACAGTTGCTTCAATTCCAGGCGGAGCCACAGTTGAACGTGAAGTGCCTTTTGAATTTAATTCACAACAAGATTTAAAATTACACTTAAATATAGCTGATTTTTCAACAGCACAACAAATAGTAGAAACTTTGAACAACAGCATGGGTGGCAATTTTGCTTCTGCAAGCGATATCCGCACTATTGATATTGATATTCCCCCTGCATTTCAAGGAAATTTAGTGCCTTTATTAGCTTCTATTGAAAACTTAGAGGTTACACCTCAAACAGCTGCAAAGGTTGTAGTTGATGAAAAAACAGGCACAATAGTGATAGGTAAAGACGTGAGAGTGGCAAAAGTTGCTGTAGCACACGGAAGTTTGCAAGTTATTGTGCAAGAAACAGAACAAGTTTCACAGCCCGGCCCATTTTCAAACGGCGAAACTGTAACCACACCCGAAACAGAACTTATTGTTCGTGAAGAACAAAGAAATTTAAACCTTGTTGAAGGTGCAACATTACAAGAATTGGTTGATGGATTAAATGCTATTGGTGCATCCCCACGCGATCTTATTTCTATTCTTAAAAATTTGAAAGCATCGGGGGCTCTGTACGCAGAATTGGAGGTACTCTAATATGTCAAGTATCAATAATTATGATATGCAAACAGCAATGTCAGGCATGCAAGCACAAAATGTTCAAGCACAAAGAAATCAAATTTCAATGCTTGGTAATACAAAAGATCCTGATACTGTTGAAAAAGAAAAAATGCGTGAAGCCTGTGAAGGTTTTGAAGCTATCTTTATTCAACAGATGTGGCAGCAAATGCGTGCTTCTTTGCCTGATGATGGTTTATTCACTTCTTCAAAAGAAGAAAAGTTCTGGCAAGGCATGTATGATCAAGAGCTTGCAAAAAGCATGGCAAGTTCAGGCGGAATTGGCTTAGCTGATATGATGATGGAACAAATGTCGCCTAAAGGCACAGCAGAAGCGAGCAAACAAAGCCAAGCAAGAAGCACGGGCTTAGAAGTGCCGCCAGCTCCTTTATTAAAAACACAAGCTCCTGAAGAAGTGCAAAAAGCTGAAAATCAAGCACCAAGCTTAACTATTCCTACACAACAAAAAGCACCTATTATGAATAATATTTATGACACTCCTTTAGAAGAAGCAAATCTTCTTGCAAGTCAGAATATTGACAACACGCTTTCTTCTTCAAACACAGCAGAAGATGTGCAAGCTGAACCTATTATCACACGTATAACCTATCAAACAAATAGGCCTGAAAATAAAAGAGCTGCCGAAACTTTAATAGCTGAACTTTTGGAACAACAAAGAAAACAAGCAGAGCAAAATCTTCAAAATAAGCAAGATGAAAATGAAAAAACACAAGTTATTGAAGAAATAGCTTCTGCAGTTAAAGAAATGGCAACAGAAGAATTTGAAGAAATGGAACCTATCCTTATCCAACAAAGCCCTTCTTCACCTATAGCTCCACTTAGCCAAGAAAAACAAAATGAAATACAAAATATCCTTAGCCCTAAAGAAGATGATATTCTTGCAGGCATAACACAAAGCTATGTGAAAACAAATCAAGAAATTCCTACTCTTCAAAACAATTTAATTGCTCAACGCAATTATAGTGAGCAAGTTGCAAATCAAGCTATTTTACAGCCAACCTATGCAGGTGGCCCCGATATGCTTAGACCACAAACAATAAATGCCACTACAGAGCTTGGTTCGCTAAATCCTGAAAAAGGCTCTTTCCAAAGTCCTGTTGACGGAAACATCACTTCAGGCTTTGGCTGGAGATTAGACCCTATAAACGGCAAACGCTCATGGCACAATGGTGTTGACATCACAGCACAAGAAAACAGCCCTGTGAAAGCTGCTCAAGACGGTATTGTTAAATTTGCAGGCCATGATGAAGAATTTGGCAATATGATTATTGTTGAACACGCAAACGGCCTTTCCACACTATACGGACATAATGCTTCACTAAATGTTCAAGCAGGTGATTATGTTTCAAAAGGCACAGAAATTGCAAGAGTTGGTTCATCGGGTAGAGCCCTTGGGCAGCATGTTCACTTTGAAATAAGAAAAGCAGACATGCCAATAAACCCAGAAACAGTATTAATTCAAGGTGATGCAATATATTCCTAGAAAAAAATATTGCAAAAAAAATCTGAAGAGGTGATGTATGTACGATAAAATATATGGAAGTTTAAGCCGTCAACTTAAAGCTTTAGAACTTTTAAAAGCTTTAATGGAGGAAGAATTTTCCCTTCTCGTATCAAATCAAGTTGATAAAATCACTTCATTGGAATTTTCAATACACGAACTTTTACGCCAACTTGCCGATGAAAAAGAAAAAGTTATTGCAAGCTTAGGTGGCGGTAAAGTGATGAATTATTCTGAAATGCTTCAAGAAGATCAAAAACAAGCTTTGCAAAAACTCTATAAAGATGTTGATAATGCAGAACAGGCTTGTGCAAGACGAGCAAGCATGAACACAGAAGTTTCACTCTCTTTATTAAAACAAGGCGAAGCTTTACTCAAAGAATTGACACAAGCAGTAACTCCTAAAACTCCTCGTGCTTATTGCAGACAAGGGGCATATACAAAAGTTGCTCGCCCTGATGCTGTGCTTATTTCAGGGAGGTTATAATGGGTATTAACAGCGTTCTATCAATCGGCAACCACGCACTTTTAGCAAGCCAAGCTGCTATCAGCGTTGTTGGTAATAATATGGCGAACGTGAATACTGTCGGCTATTCAAGGCAGACAGCTCAATTCACTTCCTTGCCTACTTATGATACATCTGCCGGACAAATGGGGATGGGTGCAGAAGTTTCTGAAATAACCCGCTCTTTTGACAGGCTTATGGAAAATACTTTTCTTGCTCGATTCACAGATCAAGGAAAATACACCACACAATCTGAAATTCTTTCCAGTGTTGAAAATCTTTTCAACGAAGCAAACAGAGATGGCATAAGTTCCGCCCTGTCTGACTTTTTTAATCAATGGCAAGATCTTTCAAATTTCCCGAATGATGTTGCAACAAAGCAAGCGTTACTTACCAATGCAGATGCTCTTGCAGGTATTATTCGTGATACGCAAGCAACATTAGAAGCTTATCAAGTTGAAATTGATTCTTATATTGAACAAGATGTAGCTAGAGCAAATGAAATTATGCAAACTCTTGCTCAGCTTAATGTTGATATTGCTGCAAGCACACTTCCGGGAAGTAATCCTAATGACTTGCTTGATAAAAGAGATTTGCTTGTTCGTGAGCTTTCAGAAATTATTGACGTAACTGTTGAAGATAATGGCGGGCTTGATTTTTCAGTTCGTATGAAATCAGGGCAACCATTGGTTGAAGGTGGCAATGCCTATGAACTTACAATCCTTGATGCTCAAATTGATTATAATATAGAAGACTATAATGGTGAGCCACTTATTGAAGTTTCAGGCGAAGATTCTTTTGAATATACCCTAGATTTTAATGCCGATCAAACCTTCCGTGTTTCCTTAGATGGCGGCAGAACATGGCTTAAAGATGAAAATGGCACAATAGAAACTTTTGAAATTCCACCTGCAGGCGAATCAATTAAAGTAAAAGACTTAGAAATTACCTTTAATGGATATGAATACGGTTCATCAGACGAAATTACTATTGTTCCTAAAAAAGCTTTATACTGGGATTCACCAACTCGTCCGCCTGAAAATATCACTCCTTTATTAACTGCAGATGGCAGTAATGAAGGCACACGTGCAACAGGTGGTTCACTTTCCGGTTATTTTATCACGCGTGATTATAATATCGGTAAATACATGGATAAAATTGATACTTTGGCAAGCACTTTAGCTTGGGAAGTTAACCGTATCCATACACAAAGTGCAAGCACTATCCAGCAAACAAGCTTTTATGGCAGTGAAGATGTTAAAAACTATAATATCGCTCTTGGTGATTCCGGTTCAGGCGTTTTTTATTCAGATAAATTGCAAGAAGGTAATATCACCCTGAATATATATGATTCAGCTACAGGCGATCGTGTTGATTTTGGGCCTCTTGATTTTGATCCCACAACTCCGGAAATCGATAACTTCGACCCTGAACAGCACAGCCTAAACGACTTGGTTGATGCTATCAACTCTACTTATATCGAACCCGGAACCGGTCTTCCCTATGTGCAAGCTCAAGTTATCAACGGAAAACTTGAAGTTACTGCTCGTGAAGGCTTCAACTTAGCTTTTGGGCAAGACACAACAGGCGTTTTGGCAGCACTTGGTATAAACAATTTTTTCACAGGCGACAGCGCTCTTGGTTTGGCAGTGCGTGATGATTTGCGTAATGACCCTGAAGCTATCAATGCAGGGCAAGTGAATGAAGCAGGCGTTATCACAGCAGGTGATAACTCTATCGCACTTGATATTGCAAAGTTGGCAACCAAAACTGTTACTATTCATACGGCTTGGGAATCAACAAATCAAACAATCACATCTTTCTATTCAAGTACAGTTGCTTTAGTTGGTGCTGAAAGCAGTAATGCAAAATTCAATACTGAATACGAAACAGCTATGGCTACTGATGTTGAAAACCGCATACAGTCAATGAGAGGCGTAAACCTTGACGAAGAAATGACTGACCTAATACGCTTCCAACACTCATACACAGCCGCAGCAAAATTAATTACTACAGCAGACGAAATGCTGCAGACTGTTTTGAGTTTAAAGCAATAATTTATTTGCTAAACAACCCAAAAGGAGCATGTTATGAGAGTAACACATCAAGCTATGTATAGCACTTTTACAAACCAGATAAATACAAATTTATCAAGCTATCTTGACTTGAACTTTCAAGCTTCCACAATGAAACAAATAAACGCCCCCTCTGATGATCCATCAGGTGCGGCACATGTGCTTAACTATAGAGTAAGCATTGATAAAACTTCTCAACTAGAGGATAATGTTGACACTGCTTTGGGCTGGCTTAAACTTGAAGACGGTATTCTTACGCAAGTTGATACTACAGTTATCAGGCTAAAAGAATTGGCTGAACAGGCTGCAACAGGAACTGTTTCAGACGAAAATAGATTGCAGATTTCTGCTGAAATCAATCAACTTTTGGAAGAATTGGTAAGCCTTGCCAACAGTGAATTCAACGGAAGCTTTGCCTTTGCAGGCCAAAATATTGATAAACCACCCTATGAACTTGGCATAGGAACAAGCTCAATTGACCCTAACCTTGAAGGCTTGCATTTTGAAACCAGCGGTGAAATTGATGGTTCTTACATGGTTCGTATTGATGCAGATGGGCAAATTCCGCCTATTGCAGATATTCCTTTTTCCTATTCAAATGATGCTGGGCAAACTTGGCAAACAGGTGTTATTCCTGCAGGTGCAACCTCTATTCAATTTGAAAGTGTGGAAATTGAGCTTCCTGTTGTTCCTGCCCCCGGCGTGCAACTTACAGGCTATAATCCTGATGAACCTTTAAGTGAAAACAATGGCACAAACTTTATTGTAAGGCCTGCTGCAATCTATACAGGTTATGATGATGATGTTCCGCCTGAAGTTACAATTTATGGCGAAGCATTGCCTGCAGATGTTGAGGCACACCCAAACGGCTTTTTCGATCAAAACGTGCAAGTGCGACTTGATGATGATGTCGATTTGACAATAGTTCCTCAAACAATCACTTATTCTTACTCAACCGATCAGGGGCAAACTTGGATTACACAAAGCGTTGATTCTTATAACCCGAACGATGCTCCTATTGATGGGCGTTTACGCCTTCCCATCCCGGGTGGTTTTTTTGACTTAACTGCCCCTACAACAAGTGCAGATGCAGAAGTTCCTGCAGGTACGCAGTTTTCCATAAAACCACAAAGAACAGCCATTGATTATGAAAGCTCACAAGATACTTATGTTAAAGTAAACAGCGTAGGCAAAGATATTTTTGGTGGCTTATATACTCCGCAAGGAACTGATGTTGAGGTTTCGGCTTTTGGTGGTTCCGGCTTCAATTTATTTGAAACTGTGGGCAATTTCATTGGTGCTTTGGAAACAAATAACCAAGAAGGTTGTGCAAGAGCTTTGGAAGATTTTGATCATGCGATGGAGCAATTACTCATCAGTCAAGCGGATATTGGCGGAAGAATGAATAGGCTTGAATCAACACAGATAAGCCTTGAAAATTCAAAGCTTGACCAAACTGAAAGATTAAGTCAAATTGAAGATGTTGATGTTACAGAACTTACTATGCAACTTTCAATGCAGCAGATGGCATATCAAACTGTATTGCAGTCTTCATCAATGATAATGAAATTAAATCTTACAAACTTTATTTAATGTAAATATAAAACTTGAAAAAGTAGGGCAATTATGCTTATTCTCACACGGCGACCGGGTGAAAGTCTTTATGTAGGAGACGATATACGAATAACCGTGCTCAGCGTTCAAGCAAAGCAAGTTAAAATTGGCTTAACTTTGCCGGACGAGATGGTAGTATATCGTGAAGAAGTGTATAGGCGAGTCATGGAAGAAAATAAAATGACTATCAAAAATAATACTGAAGACCTTATAGCGGCGGCAATGTTATGGCAAGACAAGAAAAATTAGTTATACAAACAAGGCTTGGCGAGCAAACAATAGATCCTTCAAAAATCATCTATTTCCCTCGCGGAATAATCGGCTTTGAAGATAAGCATGAATTCACGCTTCTAAAAATTCGTGATGATGCACCAATGCTCATTTTACAATCTATTGACGATCCTACACTTGGGCTTTTGGTGGCTGATCCTTATTTCTTCTTTTCAGATTATTCACTCAAAATCGGAGATGCCGAACAAAAACTTTTATGCTTAAAAGATGCAAAAGACAGCACTATCTTAGTTACTGTTTCAATTCCGCACGGAAAACCGCATCTCACAAGCTTAAACTTAACCGGGCCAATTATCATCAATTCGCAAAAGAAATTTGGCTTGCAAGTTCCCCAATCTGATGCAAACCCTCCTCATGTGCTTTTAGAAAGCCTTATGGAGCCGGGTGCTCAAGGAAAAATAAGAGAAAAAAGTGGAAAAAAGACTACAAAAGAAAATTCTTCCCCTAAACAGGAAGAAGAAATAAAAACAGAAGAAAATCATGAAAAAGAAGCAGAAACTATTGCTTCTGAAGGCAATGATATTTTAAAATAATGATTAGAAAAAATTTGCTTTCCAAAGCCATTCACACAATTGATGCTTGGCTTTGGCGACACGGATTTAGGCTTGAAAAAGTGCGTATTCTCATACGCACTCTTCTGCTTTTAAATATAGTGCTACTTTTTTTGGGCATCATAAGTATTCCCTTAAATCTTCAGCTTTTCTCCTTTGCACTTGCCTCCTTGATTTCAAGCTTAAGTTTTTTTTCAATGGCAAAAAACATCATTTTCAAGTTTCCGCTTGGCGGGGCAAGTAAAGTAACCTTCATCTCGCTTCTGAATTGGTGCGTGCGCCTTGTTTTGGTGCTTGCACTTTCGCTTGTGGCACTGATTTTATTTGAATTGCCGGCAATTGCTTGGTTTGCTGGGCTTGGCACTCCTATTTTAATGCTTCCACTTGCACTTTTTCAACAAAAAGATAGATAGAATTATGCACAAAGAACCTTTAATAGTATTAAAAAATGCCCGCTTAAAAACCTATGTTCTCAAACAGGAACATTTGATTTTAGGCAACAAAACAAAGGGTTTGGATTTTCGCCTTTATGCAAATGAGCATGTTGTTATCTTGGGTGAAAATGGTTCGGGCAAATCAACTTTATTAAAAATATTGAAAGGCGATGCGTGGATACAAGAAGGCGAAGTTCTTTGGCAAAGCATTGAAAATTCACAGTTAGTTTATGAAAAAACTCCCCTAGTCGGCAAAAGAATGTGTGCTATTGTTTCAGCTGCCGAACAAGAAAAATATATACGCCAAGCATGGAACATCACAGCAGAAGAATTGCTTGCAACAGGCTTTGAAAATACTTTACTTTTATACAATGATTTATCTAAAGAACAAAAAAACAAACTGGAAAATCTTGCAGAAGAATTAAATATAAAACATCTTTTAAAAGGATACCTCAACACTTTTTCACAAGGGCAATTGCGAATTTTGTTATTGGCAAGGGCTTTAATTTCTTCGCCTAAAGTTCTACTCTTAGATGAATGTACAGACGGGCTTGATGTTGAATATCGTGAACAAGTGCTTAAGTTTTTGGAAAAAATTAGGCATAAAACTACTTTTGTGATGACTAGCCACAGGCTTGAAACCCTTCCGCGATTTATTACAAAAAAATATTATCTGAAAAATGGCATACTTTCAGAAGAAATTCCTAGCCTTTATTTAGATTATCAGGTTCAAATTTCGGAAGATAAAAAATTAGCACTCAGTGAAAATAAGAAAAATTTTACAAATAATGATAACTCTTTAGCGCTTGTACCTCCTTTTATTGAGATTAAAAATGCCTCTGTCTATATCGACCATAAAGAAATCTTGCACTCTATTGATTGGGAATGGAAAACAAATGAGCATTGGCTTATTTATGGCAAAAACGGCTCAGGCAAGTCAACCTTTCTAAAGCTGTTGGCAAGTGAGGAATATCCTGCACTTGGTGGATATATAAAAAGAAATTTATCCGAGCTTGACGATGTTCACAAACTGGAACAAGTGAAAAAAGCAATTTCACTTATCTCTGACAAATTGCAAGCAAGTTATGCCTATGAAGTGAATGTGCTTGAACTTATTTTAAGCGGAATTGACAATACTATTGGAATTTATAGAGAATTCACAAAAAAAGAATACGAAAAAGCAAATTATTGGCTTGAATTTGTGAATATGCAAGATTTTGCAAAAAGAAGCATTTTCACGCTTTCAACAGGGCAGGCAAGAAGGGTTTTTATGGCAAGAGCATTAATTTCAAAGCCAAAACTTCTTTTGCTTGATGAGCCGTATACCGGACTTGACTTCACTTCACGAAATGAATTTATGAAGCTTTTGGAAAAACTTATCCATGAGGGAATTCATTTACTTATTGTTTCGCATCATAAATATGATTCTTATTTTTGTAATCGCATTGCAAGAATTGAAGATGGTTATTTACTGGTTGAATAGATTTTGTTTTAAGTGAAACTTTCTTTAGTCGACAAAAAATCTATTTAATGATATATGTTCATTACTAATCATATTTAAAAGTAACTTTATAAAAATGGAATATATTTTGCATATTCTATAGAAAATTATTTGTAAATAGCCAATTTTTTGTCGTATATCGACTTATATATTAGGTCGTATGTTAAGGGGAATACCATGAGTGAAAGCATAAACACAGAAACAAGTGAAAATTCTTTGCCCGCTTCAGAAAATAAGACTGCAGAGGAAAATACTGAAAGTTTTGACACAAAGTTTTTCCCTAATGCTGATGAGCAAAATATGCAGGAAAGCATTATATTAACTGATTCAAGTGAAGGCTCAGTTTTTACTTGGGGCGGATATTTTCAATCTATCGCGCTGATGTTTTTCATGCTTTTTCTTTTATATTCAATACTTTGGTTTATGAAGAAAAAGGGCAAAGGCACTTTTTTGCCACTGCCTTCAAAATTCACAAGAAATGATTTAAGGGTGGAAGCACAACTTCCTTTAGCCCACAAAAAAACACTTTATGTCGTGAAATATTTGAATAAAAGACTGCTTATCGGTGCAAGCGAAAACTCCATCAATCTTATCACAGAAGATTTTATTTTTCCTGACGAAGAAATTGAAGAAAATGAAACAAGTGCAAAAGAATCAAAAGAAAATAACCAAAAGCATGCAGAAGAGATAACACAAGATAAGCTAAATGAAAATCAAGATAACAACAATGAACCTGTGAAGAATACTAAAAACTTCGGGAAAGTGGTTGAACGCTTTACAGGAAAAAACTCTTAGGCTATAGTATTTGTATGAACATATTCCAAAGAAAATTTATATCATTATTATCAGCAAAAAGTGTTTTCATCTTATGCTCCCTTTTTGTATGTTTTTTGACTTTAAGTTCGCCTGAACTTGCTTTTGCTATTGCAGGTGAAGAAGTTTCTGATTCCACTATGCCTTCAATATCTCTTACTTTAAGTGGAGGCGCGGAAACCCCGCAAAATGTTTCACTTACGCTTGAAATTCTTTTCTTGCTTACTATACTTTCGCTTGCTCCTGCCATCATCATGATGATGACTTCTTTTACGCGTATAATCATTGTTTTCCACTTTTTAAGGCAAGCTATTGGTATTCAGCAACTTCCGCCAACTCAGGTTTTGGCTTCTTTAGCTATATTTATGACTTTTATCATTATGTATCCTGTTGGCAAACAGATAAATGACACTGCTTTGCAACCATACTTATCTCAAGATATTGGTTTTAACCAAGCTTTAGATGCTGCTCAAGTTCCAATACGCACTTTTATGTTTAAGCATACAAGGGAAAAAGATTTATCTATTTTCTATTCCATCTCCGGCATGGAACAACCCAGAACTATTGATGAAGTTCCAACTATTATGCTTGTTGCCGCCTTTGTTTTGAGTGAATTGAAAACCGGCTTTAGTATCGGCTTTTTGATATATATACCTTTCCTGATTGTGGATATGTGTGTTTCTTCCATTCTTCTGGCAATGGGTATGATGATGCTGCCACCTATGATGGTGTCTATGCCATTTAAAATACTACTCTTTGTCATGGTAGATGGGTGGAATTTACTTGTAGGTTCACTGGTAAATACCTTTTATTAACTCTTTATAATTTCAGTTAACAGGAGTAAATCATGTCTCCCGAACTTATTATAGGCTTTTGCAAACAAGCTATCGAGCTTACACTCTCGATTATTCTTCCTATTTTATTAGTGGGTTTAGCAGTTGGTGTTTTAGTAAGTATTATTCAAGCAGCAACGCAAATTCAAGATCAAATTTTAAGCTTTGTGCCTAAAATTATAACAATTTTCACAATGCTTCTTTTTACCTTTCCGCTAATTATGGATAAAATAAATTCTTTTACAATAAATCTGTTTTTAAACCTGCCCGAATATATAAAGTGAACACAAATACATTTAATTTTAAGGATTTTCTATGGCCGTAATTACACAAGAATTTTTAGACGAACTTTTCCCTCATTCTCGTAATGATGAATTTTTTGAAGCCCTTTTTGGCGACCCTGACGATGGTGCTTACGATATTAAACTTGCACTTAAAAGTGAAGATGAAAATGAGCTTTTACTTGATTATCAATTGCATGTACGAGAAGATCAATGCCTTGCCTGCAATCTTACTAGCGGCTTACCAAATGTATTAAAAAGGCATCCTATTATTGCGGCAGAAAAAACAGCACAAGCTTTAGCTGATAAAATGCAATGGCAAAGCTTTTCATATGAAATAGGCGAAACAAATCAGCTTTCTGATGAATTACACACTATACCACTAACTATTACAAAGGGCTAAACATGAAATTTTTACATCCTCAAGAGTTTTGGAGTAAGGATAGAATTCACCACCATCAATGCCTTGCCTTGCACGATATTTTTGATAGAATTCAAAAAGCACCTTTTTATGCTGAAAGATTAAAAGCTTGCGGAAAAAGTATTGATGAACTTTCAAGCCCGGAAGGTTTAAGGCACTTCCCTTTTACTACCAAGCAAGACTTGAGAGATAATTACCCTTTTGGACTTGCCTGTGTGCCTAAAGAAAAATTTGTGCGTATGCACTGCTCATCAGGAACAACTGGCACTCCTGTAGCAATCTCCTATACTGAAAAAGATATTCAAACTTGGGCTCAAATTATGGCGCGCTCAATGTTTATCACAGGTATGCGTAAAGAAGATGTTTTTCAAAACATGAGTGGATACGGCCTTTTCACAGGTGGTCTTGGCATACATTATGGTTCAGAAGCTTTGGGTTGCCTTACAATCCCTGCTGGTGCCGGCAACACACGCAGGCAAATCAAACTTATTCAAGATTTCAATGTTACAGCAGTGCATATTTTGCCATCATACGCACTTCACATTGCACAACACCTTGAAAAGGAAGATACCAAAACCTCACTTCGCATAGCCTTGGTTGGTGCTGAACCTTATACAGAACTTACAAGAAAACGTATAGAAGAAAAATTAAATCTTAAAGTATACAACTCCTTTGGGCTTTCTGAAATGAACGGCCCCGGTGTTGGCATGGAATGCACTGAACAAAGAGGTATGCACATTTGGGAAGATCATTATCTTTTTGAAATTATTGACCCTGAAACAGGCATTAACCTGCCTGACGGCGAGCTTGGCGAACTTGTAATCACAACTCTTTCACGTAAAGGCATGCCCATCATACGTTACCGCACAAGAGATTTAACCCGCGTGCTTGTGGAAGATTGCCCTTGCGGAAGACAGCATAGAAAAATAGATAGAATTCAAGGCAGAAGCGATGATATGATTATTCTTAAAGGCGTAAACATCTATCCTATGCAGATTGAAAAAATTCTTATGGAATTTCAAGAAGTTGGTGAGAATTATCTCATCCACCTCGAGCAAGAAGGGCTTTTGGAAAATATTCGGGTTGAAGTTGAAATTAGGCCTGAACACTTTGAAGAAGACATGCGTATTCTACATCAGCTCAGAGATAAAATTGCAAGGCGCTTGCACGATGAAATTTTAGTAACACCAAAAGTTACTTTGGTTGCACAAAATACGCTTCCTGTAAGCGAAGGAAAAGCCCAAAGAGTTCTTGACAATAGGCAGAAATATTAATTTATAAAGCCTGCTCTAAAAAAGTTTTCTTATAAAACATTAAAAAATAAATCCCTCAATTATGCATAGAGGGATTTATTTTTTAATTATGTTTATGTTCTAAAGCTTATATAGCTTGTGGCACTCATACAAATCTTGCATTTCAAGTTAGATTAAACGTTTTCTAAAGCTTTATCTAAACTTGCTGTATTTACTCTATACATGGCAAGGCTTTGGTAGCTATGCCGAGTTAAAGTCCAAGCTTCTAAGTCTATGCAATCAAGCTTGCCTTCTGTTTTTTCATTATGATAATTTCTAAAAAGTTCGCCCACTTCATCGCAGGGAAAATAATCGCCCTCAAAAGAAATTCGCACCATTTCATTTTCATAAAAAACTGCGTCTTCAATATGCCAAGCCAAAAGAATATTTTCAGTTTCTAAAAAACACTCATAAGGCACAGGGTAAAGGCTTCCATATACTTTAACTAGTATAGGCCTCATTTTTATTCATCTTCACTAAAGTCTTCGGCAACATCTTCAGCAGTTGGAGTAAAAGCTTGCGGATTCATGCCAAGGTGGTTGATAACTTGCTGTTCTATATCATTCCTTAAGTCATCATTTTGCTCAAGCAAAGCCCTCACATTTTCTTTGCCTTGACCAAGTTTTTCTGAGCCATACGCAAACCATGAGCCTGATTTGTCAACAATGCCGGCATCACAAGCAATGTCTAAAATTTCGCCTGAGCGTGAAATTCCTGTGCCCCAAATAATATCAAAATTTGCTTCCCTAAAAGGCGGGGCAACTTTATTTTTCACAACTTTTACTCTTGTGCGTGAACCAAAAGCTTCTTCTTTATCTTTCAAAGTTTGAATTTTTCTGATGTCTAAACGAACTGAAGAATAGAATTTAAGTGCGTTACCACCTGTTGTTGTTTCAGGGGAACCATAACCCATAGTGCCAATTTTCATACGAATTTGGTTAATAAACACAACAGCTGTGCGAGATTTATGAATTGTTCCTGTGAGCTTACGAAGTGCGTGAGACATCAAGCGAGCATGCCCACCAATTTGAGATTCACCCATTTGCCCTTCAAGCTCAGCTTGCGGAATAAGTGCTGCAACAGAGTCAATAACAACTAAATCAACAGCATTTGATCTCACAAGCATATCAGCAATATCAAGTGCTTGCTCACCGTGGTCAGGTTGAGCAATAAGCAAATCTGCAGTATTTACACCTAGTCTTTGGGCATATGTCGTATCAAGTGCATGTTCAGCATCAATAAAAGCTGCTGTGCCACCAAGTTTTTGACATTCTGCTATAATATGCAAAGTCAAGGTGGTTTTACCTGATGATTCAGGGCCAAAAATTTCAGTTACTCTACCTTTTGGAATTCCGTTGATTCCAAGTGCCAAGTCTAAACCAAGTGAGCCAGTAGGAATAACAGGAATTGCCACATGAACATTGTCTGACAACTTCATTACGGCACCTTGCCCATATTTACGTTCAATAGAAGAAAGAGCGGTTTTCAATGCGTCTAAGCGTGCTTGTTCAGCACTTTGAGTAGGCTTCTTTGCCATGATATATACCTCTTTATATGATTTGCTAAAAGATTTAATCTCATTTAGAATTTAACGATTTTCTTTATATTTTGTCTAAAAAACAATCTAAAGCATTTTTTGAAAATTCGCAAGTTCTTATACTGCCACTCAAAAGTAAAAAAGTTATATTATCAGCTTTACACTTGAAAAAAAGAAGTTTATACTTTTTATATGAAGCACTTGAACAAAGATCAAATTTCGCTTTACTGGAACCATTCACATATATGGGGCTTTTTGGTGTGGCACAGCCTACACTCTTTAGGTTTGCCCTTTAAAATTTTAACCGCACAAGATATTTTAAAAGATGGTATTCACTCTAAGCTTTTAATCGTACCCGGCGGTTCAGCAAAACTCAAGTCAAAAGACTTGTATAAAGATAACAAACAGCAAGGGCATGAGATTATCAAAAATTTTGTTAAAACCGGTGGAAATTATTTAGGGTTTTGCGGGGGAGCCGGTTTTGCACTTTCAGAAAAAGAAAGCCTTGGCATTTGCCCGTGGAAAAGATCTGCCATTCAAGACAGGCTTTTGCACCACGTTTCTGGGCACCTTCATGTTAAATGTGAAAAAAGTGAATTTTTTAAAAACACTAAAAATTATGCAGAAGAAGAAAAAATCTTTCCTGTGTGGTTTCCCGGGCGTTTTCAATCCGATAAAGATATTTTAAGCTGTAATAATGATGTTTTCGTGCTTGCAAGATATATTAAACCAAGCTCAAATTTTTATATGTCAGACCTACCGCTGGCATCTTTCAGTAAAGAATTTACACAAGAAAGCTTTGAAGTTTATGGTGCAAACCTTGACCCAAATCTAAAACACGAACCTTGTGCTGTTCAGGGGCAATATGAACAAGGAAATTATGTTTTGAGCTATGCCCACCTTGAAACTCCAAATTCGCCTTTTGCAAATACTGTATATCTTAATATTTTAGAAGAATTTTCTAAACTTGGCAAAATTACAACTTCAAAAGTTGATGAGCTTGATTTTGACTATATACTTAAACATAAATTAAATTGGGAAGAAGCAACTCTTGCAAAAAGTACTGAAAAATTGCAACACCTTTTTGGTTTAGGGCTTGAACTACAATTGTTTTATGAACGAACTTCTTGGCTATATGGCTGGAAAATCCGCATGCACGGCATACAGTTTGCCAATTTAAGGGCTGTATTAATTCTTCTTCAAAGCCTAAAGCCCAATGATGCCATGATTAGAAAATGGCAAGAAATCAAAGATGAATTTTCTGCACTTTGCGAAGTTTTTTATAATGGAACTTTATCATGGCTTTACGCAAGAAGGCTAGCTTTAAGCCTGCCGGAGCTTGTTTCACCCTCCATTCTGGCTGATCAAGAAAACAGACTTTTTGGAAAAGCAATGGAGATGGACGGCATTTGCAACTCATTAGTGCTTTTACTTGAAAGTGTTTTTATTCTTCAAGATTAATCTATATAAGCTGTTCAGGAGCTGTTCCTGCAATATACAAAACAAAAACCTTTTCTGCTCCTGCTTCTAACAAAGCTTTTGTGGCTTCATTCAAGCTTGAGCCTGTAGTAGAAACATCATCAAATAATAAAATTTTCTTCTTATCCACAAACTTTTTATCTGCCTTAAAGGAATTTTTCAAATTGATAAAGCGTTCATTCTTTGAAAGGCTTGACTGTGCGTTAGTATTTAAAACTTTCTCTAATGCACCAAAATTATAAGGGATTTTTTCTTTCTTCTCAATATGTTTCACTATTTCAAGGCATTGATTATAACCTCTTTTTTGTAATCTTTTTGTATGCAAGGGCATAGGTACAATAAAATCAAAAGATTCTACTTCTTTTATAATTGGGCTTATAATATCAGCTAGTGTTCTGAGGAATATGAGGTTTTCATAAAACTTAGATTCTTTAATTATATCTTGCAAAATTCCTTCATAAACACCAAAAAACTTAAGATCATGCCACAGATACATTCCTTGATCAGGAGTGCTACATCGATCACAGTTTTCAGTAAGAGTATTTGATTCTGTCAAAGAAAAAATATTTCCACACTTTTTACAATAGCCTGTTTTTATTCTTTTGATTTCCCTTGAACACGCCTTGCAAAGCCCATAATACAAGCTTGGCTCATCTAGGTTTTTCACATTGGGTTTTTGACAATAAGCACAACGTGGCGAAAAAAATTCATTTATGTCTTTTCTGTATCTTTCAAAGGCTTTCATAATTTTTTATAGCTTATTTTGATGTATAAAATCAAGAAGTAGACTTTTAGAAATATCTGAATTTATAAAATCATCACTCTCTTCAAGCCCATACAAGCAAAGGCTTTTTATAAAATCTGCTTGAATAAGTGGTGCAAAATATTTCAATGTTAAGTCAGCGCCTTGCGATAATTTATCCCCTTTATTTCTGGCGCAAGCATAAACTGCAAAAAATTTTTTCTTTATTTCATTTTCACAAAGCCAAAATTTCTGGCTTCTATCAATAAAGGCTTTAAGTTGACTTGGAAGATGATAAAAGTGAATGGGGCTTACAAAAATAATAGTATCTACCCCGAGAAAATAATTAAAAAGCTCTTTTGCATTATCTTCACTGTCAAAAGCGCATTGAGCAGGAAGAGAAGAACAAAACTTACAATCTATACAAGGCTTTATGAAAAAGTCTGATAAAAAAAGCACACTTGAAGAATCTATCAAAGTGTGCATATTTTTAGCTATATGTGCAGAATTGCCATTATTTTTTGGCGACCCACAAAGAATAAGAGTTTTTTTCATTTTAGGCTCTGCTATGAACCGGCGATTTCCTCACCTTCTTCTTGCCTGCTTTTGCAGTTAATGCAAAGCGTGGTTACAGGCCTTGCCTTTAAACGAGGAACACCAATGTCTTCGCCACACTCTTCACATTCGCCATATCTGCCTTCTTCAATGCGTTGCAAAGCTTCATTGATTTTTCGTATTAATCTGCGTTCTCTATCTCTAATACGAAGTGTGAAAGATCTGTCAGACTCGGCTGTTGCTCTGTCTGCAGGGTCTGCAAAAAGTTCTGAATTGCCAGTTAAATCTTCAATTGTTGAATCACCTTTCTGCTGAGTTTCCTCAAGCATAGAGTTGAGTAATTTTGTAAAAAAATGTAAATCTTGCGGTTCCATATGAGCCTCCGTTTGAATAACATGCATCAATATTTGAAAATGAAAACAAGTAAAGTAAGTGCCGTGAGCTTCTCAAAAGAAATAATTTTCAAACTCTATAAACCAGAAAAAATGTTTTGTAAAGAATTTTCTTTAATAGCAAATCATTTTAATACCAAGTTTATACAGAAAAATTATTTCTTCTTTTTCCCCTTGGATGCAGGCTCCGCCACAAGGTGTGAAGCGGCAATTTTTCCTGCATTTTCAAGTATGCTTGGGGTTTTCACAGTGCCTTCAACAAGATCGCTTGTATAAAGACTAAAAGTATTTTTTCCTTTGAGCTTTGAATGATACAAGGCCTTATCAGCCGCATTAAATAATTCTTCAAAGCTAATACCATCAAAAGGAAATCTTGCTATGCCAATGCTTGCAGAAAGTTTGCATAAGCCTGAATCAGTGGAATATATTTCTTCTAAGGTTTTTAATATTTTTTCTGCTTTATTTATGATAATTTGTTCATCAATCGTGTGTTTAGCAAGAATTAAAAATTCATCACCACCAATACGCCCAATAATATCATCACTTCTAAAGCAACTTTGCAGTTTGCTACTCATTTCTTTCAAAACCTCATCACCAAATTGATGACCTAGATTATCATTAATAGCTTTAAAGTTATCAATATCAACTATAAAAAGGGTTGAATAATTTTTATCGTCTTGGTGCAAGTATTCGCCTATCATACTTTCAGAAGTAACTTTATTATAGCAAGAAGTAAGCATATCTGTCATGGCTTGATTTTCAAGTGCTCTTTCTTTTTCTGCATCAGCAATAGTTCCAGTTATAGCATATGCTAGTTCATTATTTCTTATAGGGGTTTCATATTTTATTCTAAAATACTTATACGACCCATCAAGTGTTATGCCTTTAATATCACAAGTGCCCTTTATACCTAAACGAGCATCTACATACATTTTTTCAAAAAGCTCTATATCTTCAGGGTGAATAAGGTCATTTTCAATAAAATAATCTGGGAATTTAATTTTAAATCTCATTGGAATAGTGGTAAGATCTTCTGAACCATAAAAAGTTCCGGAACCTGTTCTTAAGTCCCAGTAAAAAAAATTATGCTCTAGAATTTTACAAATATGATTTACAAAAGTGTACCCACTTAAAGTATTGGTGAAATATTCTTCAATTTTCCTGTCAGTTGAGTAATCTACTGTCAAAGGACATAAATTTTCAATAACTTCAACAATAACTTCTTCTCCATTTTCGTCTTCTTGCTTTGTTAGAGAGATTTCAGTTATTATATTCGCACCTTCCGAATCAAAGTGAAGCCAAAAAAAAGTTTCTACTTCTTCTTGATAAGCACGCTCTAGCTTGTCATAAAAAACATCAATAGTGTGTGAGAAAGAAGGTTGTTCTTTTGGTGAAAAGGCATGATAATCTTTATTGAGCTCTTCAATGCTTTCAACTTTAAATAATTTCAAAGCCGCATTATTTGCAAAAAGAATTTTTTTATTTTTATTCCATACCAAGCAAGCCGTAGGAAAAATATTGAAATACTTATCATAATTTGAATTTTTAAAGTTATTCATCGCTATTCCTTATGCTTTGACGATTTTACGAGAAGTTTCGTTTTACTTCATGGCTGTTTAGTTTTTATTGTTTGCAATAAAAAATCTTTCTTTGCTTATCTAAACGGTTTATTAAAAAAACTCTTTATATGCAATTATTTAAAAGCCTATAAGCTCTTTAACCAACTAGATAATTCTTGATAAGAATCCGCAATATTTGCACTGTTTAAAGATTTATTTTTAAAGCCGATAAAAGGGATTTTTGCAGCATTTGCTGTTTTAAGGTCATTTTCTGAATCACCAATAAAAAGAGCTTCAGATGGTTTGATATTCCATTCTTTGCAAATAGTTAATGCCCCTATAGGATTTGGCTTTGCAGGCAAAATTTCAGGTGTCATTACGGGGTGATAGTATTCTTTTAAGTCAAACTGCACTAAAATTTCTTCCATCGCAATAATTCTATTTGTATGCACAGCCATCAATATATTATTTTTTTTACACAGTTTCAAAAAATCATGCAAACCATCAAAAACTGCTAGTAAAGGCACAATATCTCTTACATATTCAATAGACTTATAAGCTTTTGAGGCTTCTTGCTGCAATGCTTTTGGTATAACAAGTTCAAATGCCTCTACACCGGTCATTTGATGAACCAAAACTCTTTGTTCATCAGTCATTGAAGGTAAACCCACCGCATGCCTTAGGCTATTATAAAAGTGCGTATTTGACTCATAAGAGTCAATAATCACACCATCACAATCAAAAATAATACCTTTTGGTTTTTTGCTGAGTAATATCATACAGGCCTCATAAACACAAAAAGGGAGACTACATAAGTATTCCCCCTTTTATATTTAGCTTAAGTCAAAATTATTCTTCTTCACTATCTTTCGCTGCTAAACCTTTAGGGTCTAAGCATGAAATCAGTGCATAATTTGATTTATAAATAACACGAACGCCTTCAGGAAGGGTTACGTCATCAGCACGAATTGTTTGATTTAAATCAAGATCTGTAATATCAATTTTAATTTTTGCAGGCATATCTTGTGGTTTAGCAGCTAAACGCATTTCTTCACGATATGTTTCAATCTTGCCACCGGCTTTCGCACCTTTTGAAATTCCAACAAATTCAACAGGAACAGTGATTTGAACTTCTTTATTCAAATCAACACCGTAAAAATCGATATGAGTAATATGCGATTTAGTTGGATGGAGTTGCACATCCCAAACGATTACAGGATAAGCATTGCCTTCAATTTCTAAATTGAAAACAGTTGTGCGGCGAACTTTAGTGTAAAGTTTTTCCAATGGAAGTTTCTCCATTTGAATGGAAATGTTTGTGCCATCTTGCCCATAGTATACACCCGGAACAAATTGAGCCACACGCAAACGGCGGTTTGCACCTTTGCCTAAAGCTTCACGCTTTTGAGCTTGTAAAGATAACATTGTCATAATCTGGTCTCCTTTTCATTTAAGCCGTTTCGATGCCAGTAATCGGACTCGGCATATATATAGGAACAGTTATTAGCCAAATAAGGCACTAACTGATGCTCCTCTGTGGATATTGTTTATTGTTGTAGCCAAGGTTGGCGCAATAGAAACAATTTTAATTTTATCGCAATTTCTTGCTTCTTGTGATAGAGGAATAGTGTCTGTTACAACAACTTGTGAGAAAGCAGAATTATTTATTCTTTCAATGGCTTTGCCTGAAAAAACAGGGTGTGTAGCACAAGCCCTTACTTCTTTGGCACCATTTTTCAATAAAACATCAGCACCTGCACACATAGTTCCTGCTGTGTCTATCATATCATCAACCAAGATTGCAACTTTGCCTTCAACATCACCGATAACATGCGTTGCTATGGCTTGGTTTGGTTTATCACGTCTTTTATCGATAATTGCCATAGGTGCGTCAATAAGCTTTGCAAAAGCTCTTGTTCTTTCAACGCCACCAGCATCAGGTGAAACCATGATGATTTCTTCTTTATTCAAATCTTTTAGGCTATTCATCAATACGCGAGTTGCAAAAAGATTATCAACAGGACAATTAAAAAAGCCTTGAATTTGGCCTGCATGCAAATCAACGGTTACAACACGCTGAGCACCTGCATGGCTTATAAAATCAGCAATCATTTTTGCTGAAATCGGTGCACGTGGGCTGACCTTTCTGTCTTGCCTTGCATATCCAAAATAAGGAATTACTGCAGTTACACGGCTTGCACTTGCTCTTTTTAGAGCATCAAGCATAAGGCAAAGCTGCATGAAGTTAAAGTTTGCCGGAGCACAGGTTGGCTGAATAATAAAAACATCTTGACCACGAACACTTGAACCAATTTCAATGCGAATTTCACCATCACTGAACTCTTCACATAAAGTAGGAATCAAGGTTGTTCCAAGGTTTGTGCATACATCTTCTGCCAGTTTTTGATTTGCAGTGCCTGTAAGAACTTTTAAATCACCGTACATAACAATAATCCTATAAAATAAAATAAACAAATAAAAAAAAAGCCCGACTAGCGGGCATTATTTTTTATGGCTGGGGCGGGAGGACTCGAACCCACGAATGACTGGACCAAAACCAGTTGCCTTACCGACTTGGCTACACCCCAACATATTTCCGATAAATTCTTTATGAATGAATCAGAACTTTATAACTCAACAATGTCAAAAGCTTTTACATCTTCTAAGCAATCAAAATAAGCTTTCGCTTTTTCTGCCTGCTCACTATTTTGGAAAATTCCAAATAAAGATGAACCGCTTCCACTCATCAGAGCAATTACTGCCTCAAACGCAATCAGTTTTTCTTTATAATTTCCCAATGCAGGAAAAGAAGAGAAAACGCATTGTTCAAGATCGTTTCTGAAAAGAGCATTTATCGTTGCGTCGTTCGGTTTTATAGCTTGCTTATTAATACTTGTCAATATTTCTTTGACATTTTTTTTAATTTTTTTTCTAATTATTGGATTTTCTTCTTTAAAAGCTTTAAAAATTTTTTCTGTTTCTGCATGAATTTTGGGCGAAATTAGCAATAAATAGTGATTTTTTAAAAAAGAGACATCAATTTGTGAAATTTTTTCACCAATGCCTTCAACAAAAGAAGGTTTATTCTCAAGAAAAAAAGGTACATCTGCTCCAACTTCAACTGCAATTTCATTTAGAAATAATACGTCTTCTGCATGCGGAGCAAAATTATCAGTAAATTCCAATTTTTTATAATGTGCATAAAGATAAAGTAATAAAAAGCCTGCATCGGCTGAACCGCCGCCAAGCCCTGCCCCTTGCGGAATATTTTTTTCAAGATAAATATTCAAGGAAGGTGCAAAGGATGTTTTTTCTTTAAATAAATTATAGGCCTTTGTAAGCGTATTATTTTCCAAGTCAAAGTCTTTTCTATTGCATTTCAAAACCAAGCCTGATTCATCTGATAAATTTTCTATAATGATAGTGTCAGCAGGGTTTTTTATTGGCAAAAACACGCTTTCAAGCTCATGGTAGCCGTTTTCACGCCTGCCTACAATGTGCAAAAATAAATTAATTTTGCAACCTATATTATATTTTTCCACAAGCATATACTCTTAATTAAGCAAAAATTTCTTTTGGAGTACTTATAATTAAATTCTGCAATTCTTGCACTAAAAATATAAGTAATTCTTTAAAAAGCGCCAGCATTTCCCTTACAATAATAAGTATTTTTTCTAAAAAAATTCTTTCAATGCCTTCACTTTCTTGAACTTGGGTTTCAAGCTCTGAAAGATTTGTCATTTCATTCAAAGCATCAAGTAATGAGCCTTGATTTTCAGCCGCATTTACTTCAAAGCTTAAAAGGAAAATCATGCAAAGACCAAAAACACACAAAATTGATATTTTTTTGAAATTTAACATCTTTCTCATTATCTTAATTAACAATATTACTTCACAGGATATCTGCCGCAAGAAAATTTACCTTCAGGGCAAGTTTTTGTTTTTTCACATTTTGCACCTGCATAATCAAAAATTTCAGGCAAAACTTCCCTACAAGCTTTAAGCATTTGATTTGCAACATCACGAATTTCCCATTGAGCGCGCACGCAGCACCTATGCTCGAAAAAATTCATTATCGAACGCACATTCATCGTAACTACAATACTGCTTGCTGCAGCTTGAGGAAGCACAAACCTTGCATCTTCGTTTGAGGATTGTTTATCTTTAGGGTCAACCAGCAAAAGCTCTTGCAATTGTTCATAAGCTTGTGCAATAGTGTCCATACAACTTGTGTATTTTTCTAAAGCTTCAGAATTTCTTGCGATTTTTGGAGGAATGACATATTCAAAATTCTTTGCATCCACATATCTTTGGCTTTGCTGTGAAAAAGAAGCAATACGATGACGCACAAGTTGATGGGTTAAGGCCCTTGAAACATGATCAAGCGCAAAGGTGAAGTTCACGTGCTCAACTGGGCTTGCATGCCCTGATGACATTACTGTGCGTATAAAGTTTGCCTGCTTTTCTTTTGAAATGGCTTCACTTTGAATATCTTCCCACATATCAGTGGCACTTCCTGCAAAATAGCATTGCCTAAAAGCTGTATAAATAAGTGCCAAAGGCTCGGGAGTGTAGCTTATAAGCTTAACTCTTGCTTGTTTTTTCATTTTTTTCTTCTTTCTTACTTCTTCAACTAAAAAAGTCAAAGAGCTCTTTCGATAAAGAAAAAGCTCTTTATAAATTTTATTTGCCTACGTGTTTAATAAGTCTGAACAGTTGATTTGTAAAGCCGGCTTCATTATCATACCAAATTATGAGTTTTGCCATTGACTTATCAATAACACTTGTAGAAAGTGCATCAATAACACCGCCTTGTGTCATGCCTGTATAATCGATTGAAACCAAGGGCTCATCATTATAGCCCATATTTTCTTTCAAATAACCTTCTGCCGCTTCTTTTAAAACTTTATTGATTTCTTCAGCACTTGTATCTTTTTCGAGCTGCATGGTTATATCCACCAAGGAAACATTCGGAAGTGGCACACGAATAGCCATACCGTCAATTTTTCCTTTCAATACAGGATAAACAAGCCCTATCGCTCTTGCCGCACCTGTTGTTGTTGGGATTAAACTCATTGCACAAGCTCTTCCGCGACGTGGATCTTTGTTTGTTCCGTCAAGAACACGTTGCCCCATTGTATAAGAGTGCACTGTTGTCATCAAAGCATGTTTTATGCCAAAAGCTTCGTGCATAACCTTTGTTGCGGGTGCAAGGCAGTTTGTTGTGCAAGAAGCGGCTGAAATAACAGTATGTTCGGGTTTATAATCGTTTTGGTTTACACCCATAACAATTGTAATATCAACACCCTCTGCCGGGGCAGACATAATAACTTTCTTAGCACCACACTTCAAATGTTCTGAAAGGCCTTCTCTTGTTTTAATTGTGCCTGTACTTTCAATAACTATATCAATATCAAGCTCTTTCCAAATCCATTCATTTGTTTTTTGTCTTGTAACTTTGCAGAGTTTGCCATTTATTATAATGCCTTCATCATTATAGTCAACCGGAAAATCCGCTTTGCCATGCACAGAATCGTATTTGAGCAAGCGTGCAAGAGATTGATTATCGCCTCTGGCATTTACAGCCACAAGCTCAACTTCATTTTGCACAGCAAGTAATCTTGTTAAATATCGTCCAATTCTTCCAAAACCATTTAAAGCTATACGTAGTGCCATCATACCCTCCATTTATTTATAAAGATTTTGCTCAAGGCAAAAATCTTCACTCACAAAAAATATAATTTTTGTTTAGTCCGCTAAAGATTTGCTTGCAAAGGCTCACAGATTATGCTTTGCCTGAACAGCCAAGAACATTCTTAATTTTGCGTTGAACCATTTCTTTAACAGCTTGACGAGCAGGAACAAGGTAAGAGCGAGGATCAAATTCTTCAGGTTTTTCTGCAAAAACTTTACGTATATTTCCTGTCATTCCAAGGCGAATATCAGAATCGATATTGATTTTACACACAGCCATTGATGCCGCTTTTCTGAGCATATCTTCAGGAATTCCTCTTGCTGAGCCAATTTTTCCGCCATAAGTATTCACCATTTCAACAAATTCAGGCGGAACAGAGGAAGCTCCGTGCAATACTATAGGGTAATTAGGCATGAGGTTGCCAATTTTTTCTAGAATATCAAATCTTAATTTTGGCTCTGCCGAGCCACTAAATTTATATGCTCCGTGGCTTGTGCCAATGGCAATAGCAAGCGAATCACAGCCTGTGCGTTCAACAAATTCAGCTGCTTGATCAGGATCGGTATAAATGTGTTCATCACTTGAAACATCTTCTTCAACACCTGCAAGGCGGCCAAGTTCAGCTTCAACCCAAACCCCTCTTTCATGTGCATATTCAACAACTTTTTTTGTTACAGCAATGTTTTCTTCAAAATCGTGGTGAGAACCGTCGATCATAACTGATGTAAAGCCAGCATCAATACAAGCTTTACAAAGCTCAAAATCAGGGCCGTGGTCAAGGTGCAATACAATAGGAATATCATTGTCTTCAACCGCTGCTTCAACAAGTTTTATAATATATTTTTGCCCTGCATATTTTCTGGCACCAGCTGAAACCTGAAGAATGATAGGAGCATTTTCTTCAGAGCCTGCCATCATAATACCTTGAATTATTTCCATATTATTTACATTAAATGCACCAATAGCATAAGATTCTTTATAAGCACGTTCAAACATTTCTTTTGGTCCTACTAAAGCCATAACTATCTCCTTATATAAAAATTAAATTAAATTACATATATTCTGCACAAAAAATTTAGCAGTTAATACAATTTTAAGCAAGCCTTATTATGTCATTCCTTTCAGTTAACAGTAATCATTCCTAAAAAATTTTCGCTTTTTGTGCCCTAACCCCTTGTTCTTTAATTTTTTTTATGCTAGTAAGGAATAAGTTGTTCATCAACAAAGGACTTAACTATGAAAAAGAAATCATTTGTACCCTATATAATAGCACTTGTACTTTTTGTTTCCTCAATAGGCTTTATGGTTTATTCAGGATTAAACGAAGGAAGTGTTTACTTTCTCAATGTATCTGAGGCACTTGCAAGCCCACATGAGGAAGAGGGCTCTATACGCTTATTTGGCAATGTGGGAAGTTTTACCAAGAACCAATCAAATAATAGCGTTGAATTTATCCTTATAGATGCAGAAATGCCAAGTCAAACGATGACTGTTGTCTATACTGGTGTTATACCAGACACTTTTGAAACCGGTGCAGAAGTTATTTTAGAAGGAACACGTAACACTGTAAGTTCATTTGAAGCTAAAAGCCTTATGACAAAGTGCCCTTCAAAATATCAAAAAGAAAACCGCACATAATTCAATTAAAACCCCTAATAAAGGACTAAAATGTATAATTTTGCTCATGCACTTGAGTTATTAACTCTTCTTTGTGCAGTTTTTGCTGTTGTGCTTGCATCTTTTTCCCTCTACAAAGAAAAAGCTGATAATAGTTTAAACCTTATAGAAAAAGCCAGTCTTGGAATAACAGGCGGTCATGTAATTGCATCATTATTATTATTACATGCTTTTTATCACTCTGACTTTTCTTTAGTTTATGTTTCAAGTTACTCTGATACAACATTGCCTACTTTTTATAAAATAACTGCTTTTTGGGCAGGGCAGGCAGGCTCATTATTATTTTGGGCTTTGATGATTGCACTTTGCGGTGCAGCTTTTCAATTCACAGAAGCCTATAAATCTTTTACCGATGAAACAAAAAAATGGTATTGGATTTTTTATTGTGGAATTATGGCTTTTTTCAGCCTTTTGCTTACAACTTGGTCTGATCCCTTTGTTATGCAGCACCCTGTGCCTGCTGATGGACGAGGATTAAACCCACTTTTACAAAACCCGGGTATGATTATTCACCCACCTCTTCTCTTCTTAGGTTATGGCGGCTTTACAATTCCTTCTTGCCTTGCACTTGCTCAAGCTTTAAGTAAGAAAAGCAATGAAGAAAGCAGATGGCTTGATGTTTCACGCCCATTTATTATGACAGCTTGGCTCTTTTTATCAGCCGGCATCTTGCTTGGTGCTTGGTGGGCTTATATGGAGCTTGGTTGGGGCGGTTATTGGGCTTGGGATCCTGTTGAAAATGCAAGCCTTCTTCCTTGGCTTGTGGGAACTGCAGCCCTTCACACTATGATTATTGAGCAAAGAAGAAATAAACTTCACAGAACAAATATCTTTCTTATTGCCATGACAACAGTTACAGCATTTTTCGCCACTTATTTGGTGCGTGGAAATGTGGTTGATTCTGTGCACGCTTTTGGTGATGGCGGTGTGAGGGATGCCTTGTTTATCTTTGTTGTTTTTTCTACTTTTATTGCTTTCTTTGTTGCCTTTGCTTCCCCTAAAGTTAATAAAGATGCAAACCTTGCAGGCCTTGAAACAAGGGAAGGCTTCTTAGTTTTCACAGCTTGGTTTTTGATTGCTTTAACAGTTATTATTCTTTGCGCAACTATTTGGCCTGTTATTTCAAGATTATGGTCAGAAAAATCAGTTGGGCTTGACGCTAATTTCTATAATACTGTATGCTTGCCACTTTTCACAGCCCTAACAGCAATCTTGATGATTTGCCCATATATTGGCTGGAATGGCGGCATAGTTGATAAGAAAAACTTTATGGCAGTTTTATTTTCTGCTGCTCTTTCAGCGGCTCTTTTCTTCTTTATGGGCTTTACAAAGCCTTTACCGCTCTTGGCATCTGCTGTTTCAATAGGTGTTATAGTTTCTTCTGTTTTACAGATGTTAAAACAATCCACAAGAAATTTTCGCCCACGCTTTGCTGCGCACGGCGTTCATATGGGCTTAGCCATCATTGTGCTTGGTGTTGCATTTTCAGGTCCATATAAAATTGAAAAAGATGTTACATTAGCAAGAGGGCAATCAGTTGAATTGGGTTCATACCTTGTAACACTCAATGAACTTTATGAAGGAAGTGCCCCTACTTATGACTTTTTAGAGGCTGAACTTGTGGTTTCACGTAATAATAAAGTGCTTGGAATGCTTTCACCACAAAAACGTATCTACCATAAATTTGGCACGATGAGCTTTTCAGAAGTGGGAACTTTGCCTAGCCTTGGCAACGAAATCTATGCTAGTGTGAGCGGACTTGATGATAATTATAATGCTGTTTTACGCGTATCTTCAAACCCATTGGTTAACTGGCTTTGGATTGGCAGCACACTTCTTTGTGTTTTCCCTTTCCTTGCTTTGAGAGCAATTAAGAGACGTGAAGAAGACGAATAAAATTGATCTGAGTATAAATTAAATAAATAAGCCCTCAAAATTGAGGGCTTTATTTTTTCAATAATTATTAAAAATAAGAAATAAATAAAATTTATTTTATTACTTCCATATTCATATATTTTTGTAAAACCTTTGGTATGCGTATGCAATCTTCTTCTTGATAGTTTTCTAAAACTGCCACCAAGGCCCTGCCGGTTGGAAGGCCCGACCCATTTAAAGTATGCACGAACTCAGCCTTTCCGCCTTTCGGCTTGAATTTAATGTTTGCCCTTCTAGCTTGAAAATCAGTACAATTTGAGCAAGAAGAAATTTCACGATAGGCATTTTGGCCTGGAAGCCAAACTTCAATATCATAAGTTTTTGCGGCTGAAAAGCCCATATCGCCTGTGCACAGGGTAATTGTGCGGTATGGCAGTTCAAGTCTTTCAAGCAATGTTTCTGCATATTTACGCATCTGCTCTAGTTGATCAAATGATTTTTCAGGGTGAGCAAAGTGCACCATTTCAACTTTTGTGAATTGGTGTTGACGAATAAGCCCTCTTGTATCTTTTCCTGCTGAACCTGCTTCTGAACGAAAACACGGAGTTGCAGCAGTAAATTTTAATGGAAGCAAGTTTTCATCAATCACTTCATTTGCAAAAATATTTGTAAGCGGAACTTCTGATGTTGGAATAAGGAAATAATCCCAATCAGAAAGCTTGAATAAATCTTCTTCAAATTTAGGCAATTGCCCTGTGCCCTGCATTGTTGCACGATTTACCATGAAAGGCGGCAAAACTTCAGTATGTCCAAATTCAGTTGTTTGCACATCTAAGAAAAAATTTGCCAAAGCTCTTTCAAGCTTTGCTGCCCAACCTAAGGAAACACAAAAGCGTGAACCTGCCAATTTTGCACCTAATTCAAAGTCTAAACCTTTATATTTTGTGCCTAAATCCCAGTGTTCTTTTGGTGTAAAAGAAAAACTTGGTTTCTCACCCCATTTTAGAAGTTCAGGATTATCATCTTCGCTAACACCATAAGGTACTGAAGCATCAGGAATATTTGGCACATTTAAAAGCCAAGCTTCAACCTTAGACTTCACTTCTTCGGTTTCAACATCTAGAAGTTTAAT
>CAYJHJ010000005.1:47737-47976 GCA_964370095.1 uncultured Desulfovibrionaceae bacterium
TTGGAAAGTTCAGAAAGCGTTGCTATCAACTCATCACAATCTTCACTATTTTTTTTCATTTTGGCAACTGTGGCTGAATCTGCATTTCTCTGAGCTTTTAATGTTTCCACTTCGGCTAAAAGAGCACGTCTTTTCGTATCTAATTCAAGAAAGTCAGCCATATCAATGGAAGAACTTCTTTTTTTAAGAGCTTCAGCTACAAGTTCAGGTTGCTTTTGCAATAATTTTAAGTCTAACAT
>CAYJHJ010000006.1:0-8401 GCA_964370095.1 uncultured Desulfovibrionaceae bacterium
AATGCTAAATATTTACGGTTAGCTTGTGATTCACCTGCAAAAGCAGCCATTAAATTTTCTTGTGTTTTACTCATTTCTTTTCTCCATTTGTTTTATTTTAAAATTTATTTTTTCTTAAGTCCATTCCTTATCAGGAACAATTACTATTTAGCAAAAAAACACTTTCCTTGTCAAGCAATTTTTTTTATATTTAAAAAAAATATTTTATAAGGAAAAAATAATGCCACCTTATCCGCCAAGGTACTCAATTCCAAGCTTGAATCTTGTTCGAGAAAAAGAGCAACTTATTAATAGCATAAGTGAAGAAAATGTTTTTGACAAGTTCTTTTATCAAAGTGAGATTATAATTAAAGGAAGCCGCTTTATATGCACAATAGCCCATAGTGATAGTATTGAAGGGGCAAAGCATGCTATTGAATATATTCAAAAAAAATATAAAGATGCCACGCATAATTGCTATGCCTTTCAAGTGAATGAGCCAAAATCAACACTGCATATAGGCTATAGTGATGATGGTGAGCCACATGGAACAGCAGGAAAACCAATGCTCAGCCAGCTTCTTCATTCGGATGTTGGTGAAGTGGTTGCAGTGGTTACACGGTATTTTGGTGGCATCAAGCTTGGAACCGGCGGCCTTGTGCGGGCGTATCAAGAAAGTGTTCAAAAAGCACTTGAGCTTTTGCCAACAAAGGAAAAAGTTGAAAAAACTGAGGTGAAAATTATTTTAGACTATAGCCATGCAGGGTTTTTGCACAGGCTTTTGGAAGAATATGAAATTGTTATTTCACATGAGGAATTTGCTGCTGATATTTGCTATACACTTGTTTTACCACTTGACAGAAAAGATGATTTTCTTAAAGAGCTTCAATCAGTAACAGAGGGAACATATATTTTAGTCTAAATATTATGAAATTACATAAAATGCATTTCTTCTTTTTTTATCTGAAAAAAATGTCTTGTATAAATGTTTTTTTTTGTGTATGAATACAAAACACATTTTTTTATAGTATTGATATGTATTATGAGGTTTATATATGAAGCGTTTAGTTTTATTTGCAGCAATGTCTTTAATTTTGGTTGCTTGCTCTAACAGTAATGAAGAAACAGTGCAGGAAGTTGCACCGGCTTTAGTAAGCGTTGAAAAAGTTGTTTTAAATGATGTGCCGGTGTATATACGAGCAGTAGGCACTATAAATGCTCAAAGTGATGTAGGGATTTTTGCAAGAACCAGCGGGGAATTGCTTGAAATTGTTGCTAAAGAAGGCTCTTTTGTGAAAGCAGGCGATGTTTTGTTTCGCCTTGATACAAAAGCTCTTTTGGTTGCATTAAATGCTGCAAAAGCTTCATTTGAAAGCAGTAAAGCACAACTTCAAAAAGCAGAAGATGACCTTGTAAGAAGCCAAAAACTTTCAGCAAGTGGCTTTACAACAGAAGAACAGCTTCAACAAGTAAGAACAAATGTGGCTGTTTTGGAAGCAGGGATTAAAGTCGCTCAATCAAATGTAGAAAATGCTGAACTTAATATTGATTATGCTGAAATAAAAGCTCCTATTGATGGAAGGGTAGGTTCAATAAACGTCGATCAAGGCAGTCTTATTTCGCCATATCAACAAGAGCTTACTTCTGTCAGTAATATAGAAGTAATGACTGTTGAATTTGCACTTCCCGAAAGATATTTAAGCCTTTTGCGTAATCAAGAAAAAGTAAAAAATATTAAAGTTTTTGTTAGCACTCAAGACAATACTACAGCTGAAGGTGTGCTTACTTATATTGATGATATTGACACAAGCACAGGCACTTTTAATGTGAAAGCTGATTTTGATAATGCTAATCACACTTTGTGGGCGGGGCAGTTTGTAAACGTTCAAGTAGAAATGGATGTTTTAGAACAAGTGCGAAATGTTCCGGAAAAAGCAGTAAATCTTGGTCCTGATGGTCCTTTTGTTTATGTGATAGAAGACGATATAGCCCATCTTCGTCTTGTTGCAACAGGTGCAGAAGAAGCAGGCAGAATTGTTCTTGAAAGTGGTGTTGAAGCCGGTGAAGAAGTTGTTGTTGATGGGCATGTTCGCTTGTATGACAAAGCAAAAGTTACTGTGCTTTCAAGAGGGCAATAAAGTATGAATTTGTCTTCACTTTTTATTAAAAGACCTGTTGCTACAGCATTGATTATGCTTGGCATGCTGGTTTTTGGTATGTTTGGCTATAGTTTGCTTCCTGTAAACGATATGCCGGATATTGAATTTCCATATATTGTTGTAATGGCACAAATGCCGGGTGCTGATCCCGAAACAATGGCAAATTCTGTTGCAAAGCCTCTTGAAACACAATTTTCATCTATTGCCGGCATAAAAACCATGACATCAAGAAGTCAGCAAGGGCAATCACTTGTTTTCTTAGAATTTGACTTAGAGCAAGATATCAACGATGCAGCACTTGATGTTTCGGCAGCTATCAGTATTGCCTATGCCTTTATGCCGGAAACTATGACTTCGCCGCCGCTTTTTTTCAAGCTAAACCCTGATTCAATGCCAATTATTCAAATAGCTCTCACTTCAGATGCCCTTACCACAGAAGAATTGACAAGCTATGCCGAAACCTATATTTCACAGCAACTTTCCATGATTCCAGGTGTTGCACAAACCTATATCAGCGGTGAAAAACGCTTTGCCGTGCGTGTGCAGATTGATCCGGCTAAATTGACGGCACTTGAAATAAGCACAGATGAAATCATCAATGCAGTAGGTGTTTCAAACGTTATTTTGCCAACAGGTGTTTTAAAAGGTGAAAACCGAATAAGAAATATTCGTGTTGAAGGGCAATTGCAAACAGCAGAAGAATTTGAAAATATTATCGTAACTTGGCGTAATAATGCCCCTGTGCGCTTGAAAGATGTGGCAACAGTGCTTAATGATGTTGAAGACAGAGATCAAATAGCATGGATTGACGATAATCAAGGGGTTGTTGTTCAAGTTGTGCGTCAGCCAGGTGGTAATACGGTTGAAATGGTGGACAGGGTTTTTTCTATGCTGCCATCAATTCAAGCAAATATTCCGCCTTCAATAGAAATGACAATTGTGCAGGATAACTCAATATTTATCAGGGATTCTTTAGCTGAGGTTATTTTTACTTTATGGCTTACCGTAGGGCTTGTTGTTTTGGTTATTTTTGTGTTTATTCGTGATGTGAAAGCCACAATTATTCCTGCTTTGGCAGTGCCTTTTTCAATCATTACAACTTTTGCTTTTATGTATATGGCAGGATTTACATTAAATAACGTAAATCTTATGGCTTTAGTGTTGGTTATCGGGCTTGTGGTGGACGATGCTATCGTTATGCTTGAAAATATCATAAGGCATAGAGATATGGGCAAAAGCCCTTATGAAGCTGCAATGGACGGTGCAAAAGAAGTTGGTTTTACTATTCTTTCGATGACAATTACACTTGCTGCCGTATTTATTCCTCTTCTTTTCTTGCCGGGAATGGTGGGTAAGATATTCTTTGAATTTGCGGCTGTTGCCATGATTTCAATTTCATTGTCAGGCTTTGTTTCTATCACCCTCACACCTATGCTTTGTAATGAATTTTTAACAGGGCATGTGGCACATAATCATCAAGCAGGGCTTTATGGAATATTTGAAAAAATGTTCAATAGCATGCAAAGAGGATATGAAAAAACCTTGAAATTTGCAGTAAAGCATAGGTTTTTTACTTTTCTTTTCTCTTTATTCCTTATTTTTATGACAGGCTTTATTGCAGGGCAAATGAAAACAGGTTTTTTCCCGGATATGGATGGTTCAACAATTTCCATCACCACAAAAGCAGAAGAATCAATTTCACCCGCTGCTTTGGCAAAGGCGCAAAAAGAATTGCATCATATCTTACTTGATGATCCTGCAATAAGAACTTTTGTGTCTACTATCGGTGGTTTTGGTTTTAATGCCACGGCAAACTCAGGCACAATTTCAGTTGGGCTTCACCCCCCAACAGAGCGTGATCATATTAATGAAGTTATTAATAGATTGCGCACAAAACTTAATACCACCCCAAACCTTGAAGTTTTTGTTGCAAACGGAAACTCCACAGGCGGTGGTTCTGCAACCGGTGCTTTTTCTTATGTTCTTGTAGGTACGGACACAGATTTATTGTATCACGTAGCTCAAGAAGCAGAAGCCGCCTTGCAAGCTATTGTGCAAATACGAGATGTTGTGAGCGATTTAGAATTAAAAAACCCAATCATGCAATTTACTGTTGACAGAGACTTGGCAACATCACTTGGAATCAGCCTTTACCAGATTGAAAACACTTTGTATTCAGCATTTGGTGAAAGAGAAATTTCTGTTATCTATGACTCAGTGAGCGATTATCGTGTGTTTATAGAAATTGAACCTGAACTTGGGTTTACTGATGAAGTTCTGTCTTCTTTCAATTTCAAAACAAATGACGGAAGGCTTATTCCTTTAGAAACTATTGTTACTATAAGCCAAAAAGCCGGGCCATTAGTGGTGAACCACTTAGGGCAATTCCCATCTGTAACTCTTTCTTTTAACACCTCAGAGGGCGAATCAATCGGTTCTGTAACTCCTATTATAGAAGAAACTCTCAGAAATGTTGTGCCTGATGCCATAAGCTATAGGCCTTTTGGGCAAGCGCAAGACTTCCAAGATTCCATGAGCGGCATGCTTATGCTTCTTGGTGCGGCACTTTTCCTTATCTATATCATTCTTGGCGTTTTATACGAAAGCTTTATCCACCCGATTACTATTCTGTCAGGCTTACCTTCAGCTGTTTTCGGTGCTTTATTCTCTTTGTGGATAACCGGGCAAGAGCTGAATATGATGGGCTTTATCGGCATTATTTTGCTTATCGGTATTGTGAAAAAGAATGCTATTATGGTGCTTGACTTTGCTTTAGAGGCACAAAAAAATCACAATATCTCAAGTGAAGAAGCGGCTGTGCAAGGCTGTCTTATCCGATTTAGGCCAATTATGATGACCACTTTAGCTGCAATTATGGGTGCAATTCCTCTTGCTATAGGCATGGGTGCAACAGGTGCGGATATGCGTATGCCATTAGGTATTTCCATTGCAGGCGGCTTAGTGTTTTCTCAGCTTGTAACTCTTTATATCACGCCTGTTTACTTTATTTATTTTGATAATATGTCAAAGTTTTTTAAAAGGCATTTTACTACTAAAGGTAGAGCACAAAAAAGGCAAGAAAGAATAGCTTAAGCAAAATCAAAAATAAATTAAGCCTCATTATTCTTTTAGGATTAATGAGGCTTTTATTTGCATAATGATAAATTTAGCTTTTCAGTAAAGTGTTGAATTCAGCTGTGTTTTTAGGAACGCAATGCACATCATCTTCGCGCCAATAATTGCCTTTTGTTTCATCACGAGGAACAATTTTCACACTATCATCTCTAAATCCAAGTGCTATCACTAGGTATGGTTCAAGTTTTTGTTCTTCTAAAATCGGGAATGTTTCTTTTACTTTGTCTTTATTAAACATTCCTATCATGCACGCACCTATATTTTTTTCGGCGGCTGCAAGTTGAATAGATTGAGCAGCTATCCCAATATCAAGTGTTTGGAAGAAGCTAAGCTCTTTTGGGGCACAAAGAATAATATAAGCCATGGGTTGCATATTGGGGAATTCTTGCCTTTTTTCATAGTCAAGAGTTGCCATGAAAATGCTTTTATTCATTTTGTCATTAAATTCTTCTGTGTTTACTGTAATATAACGAAGAATTTGCCCATTACGAGCTGAGGGAGATAAGGAGGCTATTTCAATAAATTCTTTTATAACTTCATCGCTGAGGCTTTCTTTTTTAAATCTTCTATAGGTGCGGGCTTGTGTCATAAGTGTTTTAAAGTTCATATAAATTCTCCTTTTTTATAATTTAGAATATAAGAAAAATTAAATCAAGTTTTGAATTTAAGTTAAAATTCACAATTATGGTTAATCACTTCTTGACAAAAAGAAAAAAGTTCGATATAGAACTATTTATTGCGTGAATAATGTTTTATAAAAAGGAAATTTATCATGGGAAATGCAAAAAAAGAAATATTGGAACAAATCGAAGTGTATAGACAAGCTGTAAATGCTGCAGATGTTGAATTGGCAAAAAAATGTTGGCTTACTGATGAATATGTAAGCTACATTCAACCTCGCGGACATGAAAAAGGTTGGGAAGAAGTGCAAACTTTTTATACTATAGTTATGGGTCAATTTTTTACAAAAAGAAGCCTCACACTCACAACAGAGCCCGCAATCAATTTCTATAATGAAAACTGTGCATTGGTTGAATTTTATTGGAATTTTGACGCAACAATGGCTGATGACGGTTCTTCTCTTTCATCAGGCGGGCGTGAAACACAATTATTTGTAAAAAAAGACGGTGTTTGGAAGATCGCTCATGTGCATTATTCAAACATGCCTGTAACAGGAAGAGGCGAAGGCTTCTAGGGAAGAGCAACTAAAGCACAGTCTGCCTTAGTTGTGTTTGATTTTAAATGCCTTTTTACCTTCCTTTTGATAGCACAAAAATATTGATTTGACATGCTTGTTTAGGGAGAGATATAAGAATTATTATGAATAAAAAACAAGCTCTCTTTATCTATATATGTCTAGTACTTGTTTGGAGTATAAACTGGACTGTGATCAAACTTGTTTTGAACACTGTTCCGGTTTTCTGGGCTAATGCTTTACGTTATGAAATCTCAACTATTTTCTTGCTGGCAGTTTTTATTCTTACAAAGAAAATTACTATCCCAAAAATCCATGATTTGCCCGGAATTATTGTGATAGGCTTATTTCAAATGACTTTGATGGGGCTTTTTATGAATGTGGGTGTTTCCTATACTTCTGTAGGGCGTTCTTCAATCTTGACTTATTCCATGCCTTTATGGATAACTCCTATTGCTTATTTTTATTTGAAAGAATCTATACATAAACTACAGTTTTTAGGGGTTGTGTGCGGACTTATAGGTATTTTTATTCTTTTTAACCCCCTTGCACAAAGAACAAATCCACAAGAAATTTTTGGAAATTCTCTTTTGATTTCTGCTTCAATTCTATGGGCAATGGTGATTATATTTATTAAAAAATATTCTTGGAAATCAAGCCCATTACAACTTTCTGTCTGGCAAAATATGCTTGCTGCAATAGCTACAACTATTCTTGCTTATTTTGTTGAAGGCAAGCCAAGTTTTGAACTAAATCCAACCTTGATAAGCCAATTACTTTTTCTCGGTGTTTTGGCAACAGCGGGGGCATTTTGGGCATCAACCGTGATCAGCCAATATCTTCCTGCTGTAGTTAATTCTTTGGGTTTATTGGCAGTGCCTATAGTCAGTATGATTATTTCAACTTTTTACTTGAATGAAAAATTTGATCCTGCTCTTATTATAGCATCTGTGTTTATTCTTGGCGGAATTGTTTTGGGTATTATTCCGACTATAATTAAGCCTAAATTTGCAAAAGTAGAAAACAAGCAAGGCAATGCTTGAAAAATAATAAATAAAAATAAATAGTTTTTGCAACAATTGTAAAAATCAATGAAATTTTTGAGGATTTAATAGAACTTGTATTTTTGCAAAAAATATAGTATTTTTTTAGAAAATATCTAAAAAATGGAGAATAAAATGATTGCAAAAATACGTTTCATTTGTTTAATATTGTTTTCAGCCATATTTTTACAGGCTTGTGCACCTTCATCAATGGTAAACCTAAAATATAGCAAGGCAGATTCACAATTTATTCCTTCACCTGATGCCCCAAGGATTAGTGTTGTTTTATTTGAAGACAGAAGATCAAATGCATATCTTGGGCAGAAAAACGACGGTTCTTTTTATTCGGCAACTTCATTGGTTGCGGAGTGGGTATCTAAGGCAGTGGCCGATGAATTATCATTGCTTGGCCCTCAGGTTTCCTACGCAGGCACTGTAAATGAAGCTTTAGCGGCACAGCCAAATTATATTGTTACAGGCAAGGTTTTGGATGTTTGGGTAAAAGAAAATAATCTGGCTTCGTATTCAGCAAATATCCGCGTTGAATTTAGTTTGATGAGGGGCAATGCTGTAATTTACACCGAAACATTGCAATCAAGCCAAGAAAGTACATCTTTACCTGATAAAACAAGAGTGGAAGAACTTTTGAATGCTACATTGAAGGACGTTGCTGGGGTTGCCGCTTCTAAGATTTATGAAAAAAGCAGATAATGTGAGCTTAGCGAACAAATCTTTAGCGAACGCAGCAAAAACCACGTTTTTTGCAAGTGAGGATTTTGCGCTAACAGCCAAAATCTTTCATATAAATGTCGTTGCTGGGGTTGCCGCTTCTAAAATTTATGAAAAAAGCAGATAATGTGAGCTTAGCGAACAAATCTTTAGCGAACGCA
>CAYJHJ010000006.1:8501-21013 GCA_964370095.1 uncultured Desulfovibrionaceae bacterium
CGCTAACAGCCAAAATCTTTCATATAAATGTCGTTGCTGGGGTTGCCGCTTCTAAGATTTATGAAAAAAGCAGATAATGTGAGCTTAGCGAACAAATCTTTAGCGAACGCAGCAAAAACCACGTTTTTTGCAAGTGAGGATTTTGCGCTAACAGCCAAAATCTTTCATATAAATGTCGTTGCTGGGGTTGCCGCTTCTAAAATTTATGAAAAAAGCAGATAAAATCATAAATTAAGATTTTTTTAGGAATGAAACACAGATAAATAAGCATGTCTGTGTTTCATTTTTTTAATTTATACAGTATTAAGTACAAATTTTTTTCTTTAACTTTCTTACCCTTGATTATTCGTGCAGTTTATGTTAGTTTTTTCTAGACTTTTGTGAAGGAAAATTTTTTTGCAAAAACGAATACATAGAATATATATATAGGCGAATACAGGAAAAACTTATGTGGTATCCACCAGTTTTTGATGAATTAAAAACACCGGTTTTTGTTACAGACTTAGAAAAAATTTCTGCAAATGTTGCTTTATTGAATGAAGTACAAGAAAAAACGAATGCAAAAATTTTGCTTGCCCTAAAGGCCTTTTCACAATATTCAACCTTTCCAATTATTTCAAGAAAGCTTGAAAATCCCAAAGGCTTATACGGCTGTTGCGCATCTTCTGTTTATGAAGCAAAGTTAGCAAAAGAAGAATTCAAAGGCGAAGTGCACACTTTTGCAGCCGCATACTCATTGGAAGATATAAAAGAAATTCTTTTATACAGTGATCATATTGTTTTCAATTCTTTTGCACAGCTGGAAAAATTTAAAGCATATATTTTAGAGCATAATGCAAAAAACAATGCAAATATTGAAATTGGCTTAAGAATAAATCCCGAACATTCAGAAGGGGCACAAGCTATTTATGACCCGTGCTCTGAAACCTCGCGCTTGGGTATACGTATTAAAGATTTCAAGCCAGAGCTTCTTGAAAATGTGAGTGGCCTGCATTTCCATACGCTTTGCGAACAAAATTCTGATGCTTTGGCACGCACCTTGGAAGTTGTTGAGCATCATTTCGGAAAATACATGCATCAAATGAAATGGATAAATTTTGGTGGCGGGCATCATATAACGCGTTCTGATTATGATATAGATTTGCTTTGTGATTGCATAAGAAAAGTTCAAGAAAAATATGATGTTATGGTTTATCTTGAGCCGGGTGAGGCAATTGCTTTAAATGCAGGATATTTTGTGAGCACTGTGCTTGATATCGTAAATTCAGATATTTCAACAGCAATTTTAGATTGTTCGGCAGCTTGCCACATTCCTGATGTGATGGAAATGCCTTATACTCCACAAGTTTTTAAGGCTAAAATCTATCAAGATTTAGCACCGATTGAAGAAACCACCTATAGGCTTGCGGGAAAATCATGCTTAGCAGGCGATAATATTGGTATTTACACCTTTGATGAAAAACTTCAAGTAGGTTCAAAAGTGGTTTTCAAAGATATGGCAATCTATTCAATGGTAAAAACAAACACCTTTAATGGTTTAGCTTTACCTGATATTGCACGCTATGAAAATGGCAAAGTTACTATAGACAAAGAATTTTCATATAATGACTTTAAGAGTAGATTATAAATCATAATATGTTAGAATAGGTAAAACATAAATTAATTTAATATAAGGACACAAAGATGGCAAGATTGATTGATAGATTTTTAGGGGCTTTTTCCAATGACTTAGCGATAGATTTGGGAACTGCAAATATATGTGTTTATATGAAAGGCAAGGGTATTGTTTTACGCGAGCCTTCAGTAGTGGCAGTTAAAACAGATTCACGCGGAGTAAGCCAAGTTTTGGCTGTTGGTGCAGATGCCAAAAAAATGCTAGGAAAAACCCCGGGCAACATTCAAGCCATTCGCCCTATGAAAGATGGTGTTATTGCTGATTTTGAAGTAACAGAGGCTATGCTTCGTTATTTTATTTCTAAAGTGCATAATTCTCGTAGGCTTGTGCGTCCTCGTATCATGATTTGTGTTCCTACAGGTATTACACAAGTTGAGAAAAGGGCAGTAAGAGAATCAGCTGAAAGTGCAGGTGCCCGTGAAGTATATCTTATTGAAGAACCTATGGCAGCTGCAATAGGTGCTAATCTTCCTATACAAGAGCCAATTTCTAACATGATTGTTGATATCGGTGGTGGCACAACTGAAGTTGCCGTAATTTCACTTTCGGGTATAGTATATGCACGTTCTGTGCGTGTTGGTGGCGATAAAATGGATGAAAGCATTATTACGCACGTGAAACGTAAATATAATATGCTTATTGGCGAATCTTCAGCAGAAGAAATTAAAATCAAGATTGCCTCAGCTTATCCGCTTGAACAAGAACAACAAATTGAAGTTAAAGGCCGTGATTTAGTTTCAGGTATACCAAAAAATATTCTCATTACTTCAGAAGAAATCAGAAAAGCAATTTCAGAACAAGTTGATGCTATTGTGCAAACAGTGCGTATTGCCTTAGAGCAAACTCCTCCTGAATTAGCTGCTGATATTGTGGACAGAGGAATTGTGCTTACCGGTGGTGGTGGCCTTCTTCGTGGGCTTGATCAACTTCTTCGTGAAGAAACCTCTTTGCCGATTACTGTTGTTGACGATCCTTTATCTACTGTTGTGCTTGGAACTGGCCTTGCTTTAGATAATTTGGATATTTTGGGCGAAGTGTGCGTGAATTAATAGTTTAGCTTGCAACTATTTGTAACTATTGTATTGTCATTATAGTGAATACCAGAAGAATACTATTTATACTTGCTTTATTCCTTTGCTTTTTGGGGCTCTATACTTATAATGTGCGAACAAACAATCTTGATGATTTAAGCACAAATACAGGTTTAGAGCTTTCAGGAGGGGTATTTAAATTTGCAAATTCCATAACTTCAAGTGTGCAATCTTTTTGGCTTACATATATTGATAATATTGAAGCCCGAAAAGAAAATGAAGAATTAAAACATCAAATCATAGAGCTTGAAAGGAAAATGTTCACTTTTCAAGAAGATTTGGCTGAGCTTGCACGTTTACGTGATTTTTATGCACTTGAAATTCCTGAAGAATGGAATTCGGTTGCAGCAAGGGTTATTGCGGGAAGGCTTGGAGCTTTTTCTACCTTAGATACGCTTATTCTTGATAAAGGCTACTTGGCAGGCGCTAAAGTTGGGCGCCCTCTTATGACAGGAAAGTATTTGGTAGGCAGAATTTTAAAGGCAAGCCCAACAACAAGTATGGCACTTTTAGCTAATGATTTTGGAAGTAAGATTGCAGTTGTGAGTGAAAAATCACGCTTACATGGTGTTTTGAGTGGCACAGGAAGTGGGCAACCCCTTGAGGTTCACTTTATCAATCAAGATTCTTCCTTGATTTCAGGCGAAATCCTTTATACTTCCGGGCTTGACAATGTTTTTCCAAAAGGTTTACCTGTGGCAGAAGTTACAGGCAGTCAAAGCTTAGCCCTTAATTCATTTAAAATTTATTATGCCAAAAGTTTGGCAGATTTTTCGAGCCTTGAAGAATTGCTTGTGCTTATTCCACCAGTAGGCTGGCTTGGTGTTGAAGAAAATGAAGCCTTTGCTCCAAGAATTGAAATGGAAAATTATTTGCTTTTGCCTGATGAATTTATTGAAAATAAAGAAGCTTCTGATCAAGAAGCGGAATAAAAATTATGGCACTGAAAAATATAATATGGTGGATTTTATTTATAATTTTTGCTTTGCTTATGCAAAATAACTTTGCCCATCTCGATATTTTAATTATAGGCTTTATAATTCTTTTGCAAGAAGATGACCTAAAACAGATTCTTTATATAGCCCCTGTTTTATATCTTTTGCAAGAATCTTTATCATCGTTTGCTTTTGGTACAACACTTTTATGGTATATGGCAGCTTTTGTATTAATTGTTCTAAGTAGATGGCTTTTTGAGGTGGAAAACTTTTTATTTATGTTTTTATTCTCTTCTGCTTTAGCAGTTGCAAGAATAGGAATTTATATGCTTTTTGCGCGCCTACAGAATTTAGAATATTTTTCGTCTGAGCTTATGGATACAAGTGTGGTGCAAGCACTTGTTATGCCTATTATTTGGTGGTTTTTCTCCCTGCTTCGGCCTAAGAAAGTTGATGCTGTGATAGTTTAGTTTCTAACTGCAAGGAATAATTATGAAAATAGAAAGAGAAGAATCCTATCAACCTTCAAGGCATGGACTTTGGTTATTGCAAGGTCTTATTGCTGTATTATTTATTATTCTTTGCTCGCGTTTTTGGTATTTGCAAATCCTTCATGGTAATGAATTTGCTTCAAGAGCAGAAGCAAACAGAACAAGAGAAGAGAAGATTTTTGCATCGCGAGGAATGATTTTTGATAGAAATCACAATAAATTAGCTATTGATAATATCACTTTTGATTTAACCATTATACGTGAAGACTGCCCGGATATTGAAAAAACGCTTGCTTTTTTGGCAACCATATTGGCTGTGGATAAAGATGAATTAAATAAAACATTTAACGATTTTCGCTCCAAAAGAACTTCATATGAACCAACACTTGTTCTTGATAATATTAATTTTGAGCAAGTTGCTAAAGTTGAAAGCTTTATAAGCATGCTGCCCGGTGTATATATTCATACAAATGCACGTAGGTTTTACCCTGAAGGTGAGGCGTTTGCACATGTATTAGGTTATGTTGCTGAGTCTACAAAGGATGACATGGAAAAAATTTCTGCTTTAGATGTGGGAGATACTGTTGGCAGGCAAGGACTTGAATTTGTTTTTGAAGAAAGATTACGCGGCATTAAAGGCGAATATAAAAATCAAAGAGACGTCTCTGGAAAAGTGCTTGCCAAGGAATTGCAAAACCCGCCACGTGCCGGCGAAGACTTAATATTAGCTTTTGACCTTGATTTACAGCATGCTATTATTGATATTATGGGTGAGCAGCAAGGCTCTGTTATTGTTATGGAACCACACACTGGTGAAGTGCATGCACTTGTAACTCTTCCATCATACGATAATAATCTTTTTGTAAAGGGCTTATCTTATGCGGAGTGGGATAATCTAAGCACAAATATTTATTCGCCTTTACAAAACAGGTCGATTCAAAGTATGTATCCTCCCGGATCTATTTGGAAAATTATGATGGCTTCACTATTCTTGACTGAAGGGATTGATCCAAAAGATGAAGTCTATTGTGGAGGAGCTTTTACTTATGGAAATAATACTTTTCGCTGTTGGAGGGATCATGGGCATGGCTCTGTGAATATGGAAGAGGCCATTGCAGATTCTTGTGATGTGTATTTTTATGAAAAAGGTGTTGAAATTGGAATAGATAGAATTTCTGAATATGCTAAAGCAAGTGGCTTTGGCAAACGCACCGGAATTGATATTCCTAATGAAAAAGAGGGGCTTGTGCCAAGTAAAGAATGGAAGCTTCGCCGCTGGAATGAACCTTGGCAGGGCGGTGAAACTGTGAATGTTTCCATTGGGCAAGGGCAAACACTTGTAACTCCACTACAAATTGCAACCTATATTTCAACTATTGTTAATGGTGGAAAAATTCTAAAGCCGCAAGTGCTTTCGACTGAAAAGGCTGAAGTGCTCTCACTCTCACCCACATCTCTTGAACATATTGAAATTATAAAAGAATATATGATAACCACTGCAACAACAGGCACGGCAAAAATTCTTTCAAGCATAAACCCCGGCATTACAATAGGCGGAAAAACAGGCACAGCACAAGTTGTAAAGCTCAAATTTGATGGTAAAAGAAGGCTTGATGCGGATGAAATTGCCTATCTTGAACGAGATCATGGCTGGATTGCATCATTTACTCAATACAATGGAAGAGATTTTGTTGTGATTGCCATGATAGAACACGGCGGCGGCGGTTCTTCTGCTGCAGGGCCTGTAGTGAGAGATGTTATCAACTATCTTTATAAAGATGTGTTAGAAAAAGAACTTGTTGCAGATAAAGAACAGTAAGGTAAGAGCTTTATCTTAGGCTTTAATCTAAGTCTTGCTCAATACAAGCTTTGGCATAAACTTCATGTTGCGGGAGCGAAAGCTTTTCTTTTTCATGGAAGTTCTTGTCAAATTTATCAACTTCTTCTTGAGTAAATTCAAATACATCTGAAAATTTCGCATAGCCTTTAACATTATCAAAAGCATGTTCTTGTAATTCTAAAGCTTGAAGCCCTATATAATAATTATTATCTTCCATAGAAATGGAATATTTTTTTCCGCCCACAAAACCATAAGGACTGTAATGGTAAGGAAAACCTAAAATTATAATGCCATTAAAGCCCATTTCTTTTGCTTTTTCAATGGAATGAGAGATTAATGCCTTGCCAAGTCCTTGCCTATGAAGTTTTGGTGAAATAAAAACAGGGCCAAAGGTAATAGTTTTTACATCTTCTTTATTTTTTTGGATAATTTTTGAATGAGTATAAAAAATTGCACCTTCAACTTCTCCATCAACCTCAATAATAAAAGCAAGATCTTTAATAAAATCTTTATGATTCCTCATGCTATGCACAAGATAATGCTCATGACCACCGGGAAAGTAAAGGTTCCAAAAAGCTTCTCTCGCTACTTCTTCAACTCTTCTAAAATCCTTTTCTTCCTCGTTTCTTACTAATATGCTCATGATTATCTTCCGCTAATTTTTTTCATATAAAGCGAACGTTTTAGGTGCGAAAGATGTGAAACAAAGGTTTTTCCGTCAAGATGATCGCATTCATGCTGGATACATGCGGAAAGATATTCTTTGCCTTCAATTTCAATGGCTTTACCTTCAAGGTCAATGCCTTCAACTTTGACGTGGCAAGGGCGAGCAACAATGCTTCTAAGACCCGCCACAGAAAGGCAACCTTCGTTTTCTTTATGCTTTTTTGAGTCAAGTACTGTAAGTTTTGGGTTTATCACAAGAGCAAAATCTTGCTCTTGTGCATCGGGGTCAGCAAGTGCTCTGTCAATGATAACCATTCGATATGGTTCGCCAATTTGCGTTGCTGCTATGCCAACGCCGCCTACATGATTTAAAGTATCAAACATATCTGTGGCAACACGTTTCACATCATCATTAATTTCAGTTACTTCTTCAGCAATTTTTGAAAGATAGGGATCCGGAAAAGTGAGTATTTTTCTTAACATATTGTAAACCTTAATTAAATACAGAAAGTTTTAGCTTGTTTGTTTTTCAATAACACGAATAGAAAGTTCGCGTAATTGTTTATTATCAACTTGTGATGGTGCTTCTGACAATAAGCAAGTGCCTTTTTGTGTTTTTGGAAAAGCAATAACATCACGGATTGACGGGGAATTTGTAAGAAGCATTGCAATGCGATCAAGGCCAAAGGCAATGCCTGCATGAGGAGGGGCACCAAATTCAAGCGATTGTATAAAGAAGCCAAATTGTTCTTCAGCTTTTTCTTCAGTAAATCCAAGTGCTTTAAACATGGCTGATTGTGCCTGCATGGTGTGATTTCGCACAGAGCCACCGCCGATTTCATAGCCGTTCATCACTAGGTCATAAGCACGTGAAAGGCATTTTGATGGATCTTCGTGAAGATATTTTTCATGTTCAACACTTACGGCTGTGAAAGGGTGATGGCAAGCAACATAACGCTTTTCTTCTTCGTCGTATTCAAAAAGAGGAAAATCGGTTACCCAAAGAAGATCAAAAACATTTTCATCAATAAGTTCAAACTGTTCTGCAAGTTTTACACGCAAATTACCAAGTGCTGCATTAACCATTGATGCATCACCTGCTTGGAAGAAAATAATATCGCCTACTTGCAAATTCATTCTTTCTTGCAAGGCTTGTTTTTCTTCTTCTGAGAAGAATTTAACTATAGGTGATTGCCATTCATTTTCTTTGATTTTTATCCATGCAAGCCCTTGAGCACCGTAAATTTTACAAAATTCAGTCAATTCATCTATGTGTTTTCTTGAAAGTTCTTCTGCTTTATCAATTTTAACTGCCTTAACTAATTGAGCCGAAGCAAAAACTTTAAAGCCTGAATTTTTGAAAATATCTGTCAATTCCACAAGTTTCAAATCAAAGCGTGTGTCAGGCTTATCAACGCCATAATCACGCATGGCTTCTTCATAGCTCATTCTCTTGAAAGGTGCTTGAATTTCTTTATCTAATGTTTCTTTGAAGATGGATTGCATAAGTCCTTCTGCCATAGACATAACTGTATTTTCATCAGCAAAAGACATTTCAATATCTATTTGTGTGAATTCTGGCTGACGGTCTGCACGCAAGTCTTCATCTCTAAAGCAGCGAACTATTTGATAATAACGATCAATCCCTGCAACCATGCTCATTTGTTTAAACATTTGAGGGGATTGCGGAAGAGCAAAGAAAGAGCCTGGATTCAATCTGCTTGGCACCAAGAAATCTCTTGCGCCTTCGGGAGTTGATTTTGTGAGGATTGGAGTTTCAAGTTCTATGAAATTTAAAGTATCAAGGAAATTTCTTGTAGCTTGCGAAGCTTTATGTCTGATAAGAAAATTATTTGCCATTTTAGGGCGGCGCATGTCAAGATAACGCCATTGCAAACGTAAACTTTCAGAGGCTTCAGTTCTGTCTTCAATAGGGAAAGGGGGAGTTTTTGAAGTATTTAGAAGCTTCCAATCAGTTACAACCACTTCAATTTCACCTGTTACAAGATTTGGGTTTTTCATGCCATCAGGACGAGGGCGAACAAAACCTTTAATAGCCAGCACATACTCAGAGCGAATAATGTGTGCATCTTCGTGAGCTTTAGGTGCAATTTCCGGGCTGAAGACGATTTGTGTAAGCCCTTTTCTATCTCTCATGTCCACAAAGATAAGCCCGCCATGGTCGCGTCTGTATTGCGTCCAGCCCATAAGGCAAACTTCTTCTTTGTCATGTGAAATATTAAGAGTGGCACAATCGTGTGTGCGTTGCCAATCGCCTAAAGGAGCAATAAATTTTGCGTGATCTGCTTGAAGGTCTAAATTTTGTACTTGGCTCATTTTTCTTCCCTAAAATTATTTATTTTGTAAATAAGATATTAAATCTTTGGTTTTTACTTCTTCTTGTGTGCCATCAGCCATATTTTTTACGACAATACTTTCATTTTCAAGCTCATTTGTGCCAAGAATTAAGGCAAAGCGTGCTTTAGTTCTGTCAGCCTGACGCATAAGGTATTTCATGCTTCGGTCGCCAAAAGCATAATCACCGCAAATGCCATGCTTTCTAAGGTTTTGTGCTATCATAAAACCTGTTTCCATAGCTTCTTTTCCAATAACAGCTAAATAGAAAGTAGGAATATTTTCTTTTGGCAGCGCTGCAAGCATAGCAAGGCGTTCCATGCCACATGCAAAGCCAATTCCTGAAACATCAGGGCCGCCAACTTGCTTGACTAAACCATCGTATCTTCCGCCGCCTGCAATAGAGGATTGAGCCCCTATGCCTGTTGAAACAGCTTCAAAAGTAGTGCGAATATAATAATCCAAACCACGCACAAGTTTAGGACTGATAATATAATTAAGTTCACTTTTGTCGAGCATTTTTGTAACATTTGAAAAGTGTTCTTTACATTCATTGCAATAAAAATCAGCAATTTTTGGAGCTTTATCAACATATTCTATGCAAGTTTTATTTTTACAATCAAGCACTCGCAAAGGATTGGTGTGAATTCTTCTTTGGCAATCTTCGCAAAGAGATTCTTTGTCTAAGCTAAGAAGATAATTGGTTAATGCTTCTTTATAATTTGGACGGCATTCATGGCAACCAAGTGAATTGATGTGCATGATAAAATCATTGATTCCAAGTTTTTCCAAGAAAAGTTGGAGCATAAGAATGATTTCTGCATCATTTTCAGGATCAGGTGAACCAAGACATTCGCAATTTATTTGATGGAACTGCCTCATTCTGCCTTTTTGCGGCCTTTCATAACGAAACATTGGGCCTGTTGTGAAAAATTTATAGACAGAACCTTGATTATACATTTTTGACTGCACAAAAGCACGCATAACGCCAGCTGTTGCTTCGGGGCGCATAGTGATATTTCTATTGCCTTTATCAACAAAAGAATACATTTCTTTGCCAACAACATCAGTCTCTTCCCCGATAGAGCGGGCAAAAAGTTCTGTGGCTTCTAAAATAGGTGTGCGTAACTCTTGATAAGAAAACAAAGAAAAAAGTTCACGAGCTGTATTTTCCATATGCGTGAACATATCGGCATCTTTGCCGAATAAATCATCAAAACCTTTTAATGCTTGTATACTTGCCATAAAAATTACCTAAATTGTGGATTGAGCAAGCAATTTAAATAGCTCTTTTCCGATTTGTTGTCAAAGACTTTTAATAGTAAAGATTTTGGCACATTTGTGCACAAAATCCTCACTTGCAATTTATGTGAAAATTGCTTCGTTCGCTAAAGTTTTTGTTCGCTTATTAAGCTCACTATTTGGAGTAAAGATTTTGGCACATTTGTGCACAAAATCCTCACATATTTATTTTTTATTTATGAATGAACCAAACTTGTTTGTTACCGGCATGAATTTCAGCAATTTTATTAAATTCTTTTCTTTCTTCTAAATCTTTGATTGCATGGAATAAATATTCAAGGTTTTCTTGCCAATTATGTATTGAAACAGAAAATAGGATTTGCTTTTCCTCCCAAAACATTTCAAAACCAAGCCCGGCACTTACCTTTAACCATGCTAAATCATCAAAACTAAAAGGAAGAAGGCCGTGTGTTTGACTGTATTTTATAAAATCCGGCAAAATTTTAAGTGCTTCTTCAGGGCTAGCTCCAAGTTCAAGTAATGGAAATGATTTAAAGTCTTCTTGCGTTACCGGTGAAATGATGTTCCCTTCTGTGTCAACATAGTAAATTGAGTTTTCATAAAGCAAAAAGAAGCGTGGCTCGCGTTCATTAATAACAATATCAAATGAATTTGGTAGGTTCCGTGTGATTTTGGCTTCTTCAATCCAAGGGTTTTGCATTAACCGTGATTGAGCTGAATTAAGGTTTACATCAAAGGCACTTGTGCCTAATTCAATTCCGCTTATATAGAGAATTTCATCTTCTGAAAAACGAGAATTTCCTTCAATGTTCACATTTTTTGTGATAAAAGTTTCGTGATTTATAAAAAAAGAAGTAAGCGAATAAAAAGCAAAGGCAAGCAATGCCATACATGAAACCGCCAAAAAACTAAATCCAAGCCAAAGTACGCTTTTTTTGAAAATATCAAAATCTATCAAGCTTGGCTCAGACACTGATGAATTTTTTTGTTTTTGAGAATCTTCTTGTTTATATCGAACATTTGCAGATGAACTACCTTTGCGTGAGTTTCGTGAAGCAGAATTTTGAAAATGAGATTTTTTTTGCCCATCTTCTCCGTAGGTGTTGCTTTGAAGTTTTTTTCCTCTTGATAAACGAATCATGATTTTGCCTTGCATCTAGTTAGAATGTATAATTTTTATTTCAGTATCAAGTTGTATGTTTGCATGTTGAAAAACTTTTATTTTGGCTAAATTAATAAGTTCTAAAGCCTCTTCAAAAGTAGCATTTTTATAATTCACCAAGAAATTTGCGTGGATATCGCTAAAACCAACGTCATTTTTTCTATAGCCTTTTAATCCAACTTCTTCTATAAGTTTTCCTGCTGCAGCTTCTTTTGGGTTTTTAAAAGCGCAGCCGGCAGTTTTATTACTAAGGGGTTGACTTACTTTCTTTTTTAGAAAGTTTTCTTCTATTTTTTGTTTTACTTCTTTGCTTTGTTTTTTTTGCATTCTAAAAGTCATATCAGCATTAATTGAATAAGTATATTCATGGTTTAAGCTAAAATGCCTATAGGAAAACCCAACTTCTTCTTTTGTATAAACCTGAAGCCCCTTTTGCGGAGTAAAAATTGTTGCTTCTTCAAAAACATCTGAAATTTCAGTAGAAAAAGCACCGGCATTCATTGAAAGAGCACCGCCCATTCTGCCCGGAATGCCAGAAAGCCCCTCAAGCCCTGAAAAGCCATGCTTTGAACAAAAATTAATAAATAGAGGCAGAAACATTCCTGAACATATTTTCAGCCAAATATGGCTGTCATTTTCTTTCATAATTTCAATGTCTTTCTTTGAATTTATCAAGTCTCGAATAAGAACTTTTTCATGTTTTTTATCATCAATAAGAACATTTGAACCGCCACCAAGCAGAATATGAGCAAGAGCATCTTTTTCAAGTTCATGCGCAACAATTTCAATATCTTTTATATTTTCTAAAAGATATTCTTTGGGCACAACTCCGCCTATTCCCAAAGTAGTATATGTTTTTAATGATGAATTTTCAAATATTTGCATAGTTTATTCTTGGTTGAGGTAAAGCGGGGCAACTTGTGTTATACTGCCTGCACCTAAGGTTATTAATATATCGCCATCTTGTAAATCATGGTTAAGTTTATTAAGAAGATCATCAAAATTTTCAACATATTCAACATCAGTTTTGCTGA